>CAZJGQ010000001.1:0-57986 GCA_964545425.1 uncultured Chthoniobacter sp.
CACCACACCGTGGACCCTCCCGGCCAACCTCGCCATCGCGGTCAGCCCGAAACACGACTACGTGGCGCAAGCCTTCTCCAAAGACGGACAAACCCGCACGCTGGTCATGGCCGCCGACCGCGTCTCCGCTTTCACCGCCGAAACCGGATGGCAACCGCAAGGCGAACCGCAAAAGTTTTCCGGCGCCGATCTCGAAGGCACCATCACGCGTCATCCTTTCCTCGATCGCAACGCGCCGGTCTTCACCGCCGATTTCGTCACCATGGACACCGGCACGGGCTGCGTCCACATCGCCCCGGGCCACGGAGCGGACGACTTCCAACTCGGCAAAGCCCGCGGCCTCGACATCCTCTGTCCGGTCGACGATCTCGGACGTTTCACCGCCGAATGCGGAGTCGCCGAATGGGTCGGCAAGCCGGTCTTCGAAGCCAACCCGCTGGTCGTCGAACACGTCAAATCGCGCGGCGCCCTCCTCGGCACCACGCCTTACCAACATTCCTACCCGCATTGCTGGCGCTCCAAAACGCCGATCATCTTCCGCACGGTCGAACAATTCTTCATCCGCATCGACGACCTCCGCGCCGACGCGCTTCAAGCAATCAAGGAAACCAAGTGGATTCCCGACTGGGGACTCAAGCGCATCACCGGCACGGTCGAATCCCGTCCCGACTGGTGCATCAGCCGCCAACGCAGCTGGGGCGTGCCTCTGCCGGTTTTCTACACCCCGGACGGCGAGCCGATCGTGGAGGCCGGCTTGGTCCGCCGTGTCGCCGACCTCGTGGAAAAACGCGGCACCAACGCGTGGTTCGAAATGTCCGATGCCGAACTCGCCGCCATGTTCGGACTCCCAGCCGGCACGACCAAAGGACACGACACCCTCGACGTCTGGATCGATTCCGGCGTGAGCCACCAAGCCGTCCTTCGCCGCCGTCCCGAACTGCAATACCCCGCCGACCTTTACCTCGAAGCGACCGACCAGCACCGCGGCTGGTTCCAGTCGTCGCTCATGACCGCCATCGGCATCGAAGGCGGCTCGCCCTACAAAACCTGCCTGACCCACGGCTTCGTCGTCGACGTCGACACGCGCGAGAAAATCTCCAAGTCCGCCCAAGGCGGATACAAGAAACCGACCGAGGCCATGCACTTCGTGGAAAAATCCGGGGCCGATCTCGTCCGTTTGTGGGTCAGCAGCGTCAACTTCACCGACGACGTCCCGTTCTCCGAGGAAATGTTCAACCGCCTCGGCGACGCCTACCGACGCATCCGCAACACCCTGCGCATCCTTCTCGGCAACCTTCACGGCTATGACGCGTCCGCCACGACCGAGCCCACGGCGATCGACCGCTGGATCCTCGCCCGGCTGGCCGAAGTGGAAAACACCTGCCGCGACGCTTACGAGAAATTCGAGTTCCACCGCGTCTACCACGCCCTCAACCAATTCTGCGCCGTCGACCTGAGCAGCCTCTATGTCGACATCACCAAGGACCGCATGTATTGCGACGCGCCTGACAGCCCACGCCACCGCGCCACGCAGGCCACCATGCACGAGATCCTCTCGTCGTTGACCCGTCTGCTGGCCCCCATCCTCGCCTTCACCGCCGAGGAAGCCTGGGGCTACTTCCAGCCCGGAACCTCCGTGCATTTGCAACTCTTTCCCGCCGCGCGCACACCCGATTCCGCCGCTTTGACCGAAGGCGAGCGCCTCCTCCAACTCCGCGGCCTCGTCTCGCAAGCCTTGGAAAAAGCGCGCGCCGAAAAACTCCTCACCAACAATCTCGAAGCCTCCGTCACGCTGCACATCGCCGACGCCAAGTGGCTTGATGCGTGGCGCGACCGCGTGCCGGAACTCGAAGAGTTTTTCATCCTCAGCGAACTCAAGCTGGAACCGGGAGCGGAGGATGCCGCCGTGGTCACCAAGACCGCATCGGCGAAATGCGAACGCTGCTGGCGCCATCGCGCATCGGTCGGACAAAACTCCGCGCACCCGACGCTTTGCGACCGTTGTGCCGCTGCGGTCGAATCATGACACCCGTCCGTCTGCTCTTGCTGGTAACACTGCCGCTCTTCGTCCTCGATCAGGTGACGAAGTGGGCCACGCTGACCTACATCCCGCTCCACCACGAAATTTCGATCATCCCGGGATTTTTCAATCTCGTCCACGTGACCAACACCGGCTCCGCCTTCGGGCTCATGAAGGGTTGGTTCAACTTCCACGTCATTTTCGGCGCCATCATGGCCGTGGTCATGTTCGTGCTGCTCTTCCGCAAATCGACCGACAAACTAACCCGCTTCGCCGCCGCCCTCATCCTCTCCGGCATTTTCGGCAACGTCACCGACCGCATCCGCTTCGGCCACGTGGTCGATTTCTTGGACTTCTACATCGGCCAACACCACTGGCCCGCCTTCAACATCGCCGACTCCGCCATCGTCATCGCCGTCGGCCTCTTCCTCTGGGCCTCCTTCCGCGAGGGCAAAGAAAAACCCGCCAATTAGCGGGTTACGGAAAGTTTGGTTGCGGGGGCGGGATTTGAACCCGCGATCCCGCAGTCGCGGGATTATGAGCCGTGCAGTGACTTGATTTTTACCAAGCCGGAGCCTCCCTTTTGCCGCTTGAGCAAATTCTCCAGCTTGCGCGCTTCACTAAGACTCATTGGCTTGCTGGTCCACGAGAGAGTCCACGGACCCTTGCTGCGCGTCCATTTGGAGAGTCCCTCATTATGCTGCGACAGACGCGCAACAGGATCCTCCGAGATACCGATGTAAATCCGACCGGTAGGGTTAACTAGGATGTAGGCCTGATACATCCGGGTGATGGTTGCGGGGGCGGGATTTGAACCCGCGACCTTCAGGTTATGAGCCTGACGAGCTACCAGGCTGCTCCACCCCGCGATTGACCTCCACTTTAACACCGCGAAGTCGGGTGTCAAGCTGTTGTTTTACACGGCTCTCTACTCTGTAGAACAAGCCGTAAAGGGCGATCGATGGAAATGCGAAGACTGGGGGTTCATGTCCCTTGGAATCGGCAGATTTTTCACATTCTCATTTTTCACGCTGTCAATTCGCTGTAACTTTTGACACGTTAAAAAACGAGCTTCTTTTATGAAAACCGCCCCCACCCCAGCCCCTCGCACAGCCGAGAAAGCCATAAAACCCGGCGACTGGGTCACGCGTGATGAATTCTTTCGCCGACTCAAACCATCCCGCAAAGGTGAGGAGCGCCAAAGAGCGCTGATCGCCAACCTGCCCAAAGGAATCAGCGTGTTCATGGGGCTGAGCGGCCCAAGGAGCCGCGACGGGAAATGCTTGGTCGGCTATTTCGTGCGGATCGGCAAACGCTTCAGCGGACAAAAGCCCGTCCGGAAATTCGTGCGCGACACCGCGGAGGCGCGCGATGTCATCGCCGGACTGAAACCGCATGCCGAGCTAATGCGGGTTTCCCAACTTTCGCCGCAGCAGATCTCGGAGACGATTGCCTGCCTGCGCGCTCTTGGTGAGCGGAAGTCCGATCTCTCTTTGGGCGACGCCGTCGATTTGGCGCTGCGCTATCATGATCCTGCCGCCGGTCGGAAGACCGTTTCCGAGGTGTCGACAATGCTGTCCAGTCGCGCGAAGAAGCGTGGCGGACGCCACCACGCGGTGGCGCAGATGAAGTCTTTGTTGCGCGGCTTCGAGCGGGAATTCGGCAACCGCTTGATCACGACACTCACCACCGCGGAGTTGGAGGACTGGCTTGATGACGGCGAGTGGTCGGCGCGCACACGCAACAATTACATCAAGCAGATCAAGCAGCTTTACGTCTTTGCCATCAGGAAAAACTTCGCCAACGCCAACCCTACGGAAGCCATCGATCTGTCGCACGTCACCTCGGCTACCAACGATGTTTTGACACCGGAGCAGCTGCGCTTGCTGTTGCAGACAGCACGGCTGAGTGCACCGGACTTGATACGCTTTATCGTTCTATGCGCCTTCGGATGGATCCGCCGTAGCGAGGCTTGCAGCTTGGAAAACGGAAACATCCGCGACGATGGCTTCATTCATGTCCCGGCACCCGTCGCCAAGACACGTCAGAACCGCTTCATTCCGATCAACGACACCCTGGCGGCATGGCTGGCGGTGGCTCCGGAGGCCACTCGCCCCACCAGGAGCAAGAACGCCGATGTCATGGGCGATCGGTTGGCCAGTCTCGCCGCAGATGTGAAGGTCGAGATACCGCACAATGCCCTTCGACATTCGGCGATTTCCTACGCCTTTGCCTATGCGCCGAAGAGAAACGGGGTCCCGATGAACAATTCCGCTGGCGAGTTGGCTAAATACGCCGGCAACTCGGAGCAGGTCATCATCAGATCCTATCGCGCACTGGTTACGGAAAAGGCCGCGAAAGAGTATTGGAATATCCTACCCTGAAAGATCCTCTTCATCAGGATCCCCTTTGAGCTCCGGCTCGCTTGGCAAGCGATGCGGACGCTCACCCTTGATCAAGCGCTCAAGCGCGGCATAGGCGTCTTCCCGCACAAAGAGCGACTCGCGCGTTCCAAGATCCGGAAGCGGAGTCAGCCATCCCGAATATTGCAACCGCTGGACCAGCTTCGGGCTCCGGAAAATGTAATCCACCAATTCCTCGCGCGTGAGGAGCGGCCTCAGCAAAAGAGGGTCCACTTGCAAGGCCGGCGTCAGCGGCCGGGAGGACGGCACCTGAGCCGCGAAGTAAAGCCAGCGCCCCGCCCACTCCGGCTTTGCTTCATCCCATCCGAGGATCAGTCTTGCGCTCGCCTCTTCCATCCTGCCCGTCAACACTGATGGGTAGCCAAAGCAAATGCCAACCTCAAAGTCCATTTACACACTGTTTGCCGCACTTCCCCGCGATTGTGCTGAGTGGTCGATAAAGATCGGTGACCCGGTCGAGGTGCGCTACGCGGACTCGGTGCTGCACTTGTGGGCGATCATGGAGCTGCTGACGCTCCATCGTCCCGCGGAATGTTCCTACGTGGAAATCATGGGCCGAGGCGGCTGTTACAGCCGCTTTTTCCGCGACGAAGGGACAGTAGTTCTCGGCGCGAGCTCTTCGGTAGTGACTGCGCTCTACGACGAAGCGTGCGCCCGGTCACTGGAACTCAGAGCCCTCGGCACCAAGGACGCACTTGCATCGAAAAGCGCCGAGATCTCGAATCTTGAACTGTTCTGACCGCAGAGCAGCTGGACCGTGGATCTCACCTCGCCGCCATGGCGCCGGGCGTCGCCTCCGTGAATAGCAACAAACCGACAACGCACCTGCCCTGCGTTGTCAAAACGTTGCCTCTTTGTTGCCTCCCTTAAATTGCTTAAGGGGTAGAGTGTCCTCCACATTTCTGGATGATCCGGTTTGTTTTTGACGAATTCCCACGTGGACTTCTTCAAAATCCGCTGTTTCCGGCTTCATTCTGCCACTAAATTGTAGACAGCGCGGTTGGTGTAGACTTCGCCGGGTTCGAGGCGCCTCCTGGAAAATTTCAGGTTATTCGACATGTTGGGGAAGTTTTGCGGTTCGAGGAAGAGTCCGGCGAGCGGGCCGCAGGGAGTGTCCGTGTGGCCGATGGCGGAGCCGTCGAGGTATTCGCCGTCGCAGAATTGGATTCGTGGTTGGTTCGTGGAGATTTCCATTACGCGGCCGCTGACGTGATCCGACAAGCGGGCGGCTAACATGAGGTCATCTCCGCTAGGCTGGGGATTCACAAACCAGCAGTGGTCGTAGTCGATGCTTTCCTCTCCATCGACCGGGCGCGGTTGGCTGAAGTCCATCGGCGTTCCGGCCACGGCGCAGATCTCGCCGGTCGGAACCAGTCCGTCGCCAACAGGCAAGTAGACATCGGCGAAAAGCCACAAGACGTGGTGGTCGATGTTCATCGTGCTGCTAACGCATGATCAGGGCATGTTCACCATGCTCCAGAAGGCCGAAGTCCAGCAAGTTGCGCAATGGCGCGGCATAGCTGTTCAGTCCGTTGGCTTCCCACAGGGCGATAACGATGGCCTGCTCGGAGGGCGGCAACCGGTCGACGAAAATGTCGATGTCGTGGAAGACGCCTAGCGCGTCGGCCACGCGGTCCTCCCGCAGCAGAGCGAGGGCGTGGGTGAAGCGCGGCGATGGGTCGGCTGGCGAGGCAGCCACGGCGGCGGAGGTTTCCGTCGAGGGCACGTTTCTACCTGCAAGCAAATCTTGTCGACGCCGGTAGTCCTGCACGCTGGGGGCATTTGGCTTCGCCGAGCTCGCTGCCCGGTAAGCTTGGGCCAGCGAAGCGAATTGCCCGCGCCGCCCGAAGCGGTCCCGTGCCAGCCGAAACATGCTGTCGGCCGTGTCACCATTGGCGCACATCTCGATGATTACCGGATCGGCTGCCTTGCCGTTTTCGGTGAGATCGAGCGAGGACAGGATAGCTTGCGTATTCCCTTCGCGCACAGAGGCGCGGAAGGCATCGGCAAACGCTTTCTGCGCAACGGAGGTCTTTCCTAGATTTCGCGCCGCCCATCCCCGGAAAAACAATTTCGAAGATTCCGGGGAGTTTGCCGTGGCTCGGGAGAGCGCGAGCAATTCCTCCCATTGACCGAGCGCCGCGAGGGCTCGGCCGCGCTCCTCAAAGGCGGAGGGATCGGCGACCGCCTTTTTCGGCGTGATCAGAAGCAATGCTTCGTCGGCCATGCCGTTCTCGGTGAGAAAAGCCGCCAAAGCGGCCTGCCGGCGTGGTGGAGCACCGGCGAAGACGGCCGAGAGTCGACGACCGAGGTCAGCCGGTTGCGCCACGCCGGAGGCTGCCAGATAACGCGCCGCGGGCAAAAGCGCCGGGTTGTCGATGGACAATCCCGCAATGGCTGCCTCGGCCCAACAGCGCGAATTTTCCGGCCACTTCGGGATAGAGCCCAAGGCGAGCGCGATCGCGTCGTTGGCCTTTTCCGTGCGGCGCAGTTCCTCGACCAAGGCGATGATCTGCTCACCGCCGCGAATGTCCTCAGGGGCAGGTTCGCCCGGCAGGCTGAGCATGGGTGCGTGGCGGCGCAGTAGCAGGGCGAGCAATTGCAACTTTTCTTCCGCATTATCCGACTCCTCCGCGGCCGCTCGCGCTTCGGCGATGGACTGCTGCAGGTTGCCCCGCCGCAGGGCACGTTGCGATCGGAACGACGCCACTTTTGCGGTGTTGCTGGCGCCCCCCAGTGCTTTGATCGCCGTTTCGAATTGTTCCTCGGTGCCAAGCCGCGCCGCCAAGCGCGCCCGCTCCTCGGCCTCCTCTGCGGTGAGCAGCAGGTGAGCCGCAGCGAGCTCCTCCCACAGCTCGAGTGCCGACGGATCGTTAGCCGCGCTGCGCACCAATGCCGCGGCGCGACGCACCTCGGGACTTTTGCCACCCAAATTCTGCGCTGAGGAGATCTGAAGCCAAGCCATGTGGATTCTGCCCGCGCGCGCATTTTCCATCGCCTTCCGGGCCAGATCGCGTGCGCGCCAAGCAGTTAAGAAATACAGGCCTATGCCACCGACCAACACCAGGGTCAGCACAATCGCCGGAGCCCAGAGCATAAGGCGCCTGAAGAACTCGCGGCCGGGGCTGAGTCCACGTTTGCCGAGGGGTTCGGTCACCTCCCACCACCAGCGCGGAACAATCTCCTTCACGAAGGACCAGATTCTGAAACGCTGCGGCTGTTTGCCCCAGAACATGCGTGCAGAATACCAGCTAGTCCCGCGGGTGCGAAGCCGGGAGAGCAAACGCCGACAAACGAACGGGATGCTCCCGCAGAACCCACAACGCCGGGCTCGTTGCATGCCCTGACGGGCTATGGCCGTGGTGCGAGTCGCTGGGAAGTTTCATTCCGGTGGCAGCTTAGCGGGGGTCATTGACCGGACCATCCCGCACCCCGTATTGTGCCTTCGGGACTAACGGCCATGGCGAAAAAGACAATCGGAGAGCTGCTTGCAACCAAGGGTAAGCGGCAGTTGACGATGACAAA
The DNA here is from genome assembly GCA_964545425.1 of uncultured Chthoniobacter sp. Classification (GTDB taxonomy): domain Bacteria; phylum Verrucomicrobiota; class Verrucomicrobiia; order Chthoniobacterales; family JACTMZ01; genus JACTMZ01. The sequence continues at coordinate 7,969 of CAZJGQ010000001.1, forward strand.
TGCGGCCGACTTCAATACTGCTCGCGCTGCGCAGGAGGCGGGCATCGACATCATCTTGGCCCGCGGGATCACGGATGAGCATCAGATCGGGACGGTGCTCGACCAAGTTGTCGCAGGAGCTCCGCAATCGGTGATTGTCTGCAATTTGCCCCCGACCATTGCCTACGTCAGCGATGCGGAGGCGATTCGTTCGGCCATGATCGCCCGGGATCACGGGGCAGATATCATCTACTCGTCGGGCAACTGCATGCGCCGCTTCGAGGCTATGGCAGAGGTTGGCATTAACTTCGGCGGTCACGTGGGACTCGTCCCCATTCGGTCGAGCCGCGAGGGAGGTCTGGGTGCCCGTGGAAAAACGCTCGATCAGGCCCTCCGGGTTTACGAGGAGACCCTCGCCTTTGAGAGAGCTGGCGCGGTCATGGTGGAGATGGAGTGCGTCGCGGCCGAAATCGCCGCCGAGATCACCAAGAGGGTTGACCTTTTGGTGATGTCGCTCGGCAGCGGCGGCGGATGCGACGGTCAATTTCTTTACAGCGTTGACCTTCTCGGATTTCTCGAACCGCGCTTCCCCGGCCTAGGCAAGCCCTACGAGGGGCCTTTGCCCAGGCATGCGAGGCGCTATGCGAACTTGTTCGAGGAGTCTAAGCGCGGCTTCGCCGCCTTCAGGGCGGACGTCGAGCGCGGTGACTTCCCCGCTCCGTCCGAGACGATAAATGTGGATCAAGGGGTGGTTGCGGCATTCCGGTCCAAACTTGACGGGGCCGAGGCAGCCGCACGGCTTCATCCACATCGTTGAATCCGTCGTTGCCCTTGGCCCGACGGGCGAAATTGCGGGCAATAATTGGGGGAACCGATTGCATGCGCGGCCGAATGCATTTGGCCATTTGCGAGCGCGGCCGGACGCCAGGCAGCAGCGAAAATCTCGTAGTTATCGGAGTTCAGGCTTCCGCGTCACCGTAGGCCCGGGAGGCACCTATCAGGCCAAGGCGTCGCTTTAATGATAGCTGTAAGCGCTGGCGGCCTGCGCCCCACTGCCACCCCGGAAGAAAGAACCGCAGTGCGCAGAGCTCAACAGGTCTCTACTGTTCAGGGTCCACAGCTAGAGAAGGCCCTACGACGACACAATAAATGCTGTGAGCTGTTAAACGCCGCTGTGGGAGCGGCTGCTCGGTGATCCAAGGACCTGCTAAAACAACCTTGCGAGGGCAGCAGAAGGAAATCAAAGCGGGTTTTTCCGCCGGAATCTGTAGAGCGCCGCGGCGGCCAATCCAAAGACGGCGAGGGAAACGGTCGAGGGCTCGGGGACGACTTCAACCTGCAACCCCACCGCATTACCGGCGCTGAAATCGTTGCCGACTTGGAACTGCACCGTGTCGCCAAGGTTGTAAGTATTGGTGAAACTGAAAGATTGAACGCTGTTGTTGGCCAAGACGGATCTGGCGAGATTTATCCCGCCCAAGCTGTCGATAATGGCTACTGCCGCACTGTTTCCGCTCTGGTCACCGGAGACAAACAGTCCCGAGAAGGTGAAGGTGCCATTAGCAGGCGCCGTCCAAGTCAGCACTGGCGCTATGCCTTCGGAGCCTCCGCCGCCCAGCCAGCCCGACTGCATATAAATTAAGTTGGTCAAACCTTGGGATAAACCGGGAGCCCCGGAGAACCATGCAGCATCATATCGGGCCAGAGCGGTTCCCCAGCCTTGATTGTCTTGATAACGTGCTAAGTTGTTGGCACCGGCAACAAAGTCGGTTACTGGGCCAAGCACAGTTCCGGTCCCGATAGGAGCCACGGTTGAGTATTGATAAAGGTTCTGGCTGCCGCTTCCCGAAAATTCCGCAGTGAAATACGACCCGATTCCGGTGGGCAATCCGAAACCGTTGACGTTGGCAGCATAGTAACCCCAAGCCGCGCCTGCGGTCGATGGGGTGACCGCGCCAGTCCATCCTGCCGCGGTGGGAGAGAGATAAAAGTCATTGTAAGCATTCCAACTGGTAACCATTTGCGCGCGGCCAATGGCCGGCAATGCGGCTACAACTAGAAGCAGGGGGGGGAGAAAGGAGCGGAGGGTGTTTTTCACGGAAAAATAATTGCATGGAACCGAGCCGCATGCTGTCTTTTTTCGACTAAAATCCCCTTTTTTTCATTAACCGCCCAGAAGCCGGAATCCGGTCGGCGGGCTCGGGCCCCCGCTTGATTCAACCGATTTTAATTCCAAGCTTGCGCCGCAAGTAAAAGCGCCGGGCAATCGCGAGACCGAAGAGGCCAAGAGCCGAGAAGATGGTCGCTGGCTCGGGTACAGCATTAATTTCAAGCTGCAGCCCGACCGCATTTCCAACACTGAAGTTGTTGCCGACTTGGAACTGAACCACATCGCCCGCGTTGTAAGATGACTGGAAGCTGAAAGATTGAACCGAGTTGTTCGCCATGACCGTTCTGGAGAGGTTTGTCGCAGTCGGGCTGACGATGGCCACTGCCGCGCTATTGGCCGCCTGGTCTCCGGAGACAAAGAGGCCGGAGAAATTGTAAAGACCGGTTGCGGGCGCCTGCCAAATGAGCATCGAGGCGATTCCCTCGCCCCCCCCGCCCCCTAGCCAGACAGACTGCAGCCAGATCAAGTTGGTCAAACCTTGGGACCATCCCGGGGCCCCGCTGAACCATGGTGTGCTGTAGCTGCCCAGGCTTGCGTGGAGGTCGCCTGGCGCTCCCCAGGCAACATTGTCATAGTATCGCGCGAAGCCGGCCCCACCGGTGGCATCCCACAAGGAGGTGCTGTAGACCGGTCCGCCGACACCCAAAGGATTGACGCTGGAAAATCTGTAGATCTCCGAAGTCAGGTAGGTCCCTACGCTGGTCGGACTTCCGAAGCCGTTGACATTGCCCATGTAGTATCCCCATGCCTGTCCGGTAGAGGACGGTGAGGTCGCGCCCCCCCACCCGGCCGCGGTGGGCGAAAGGTAGAAGTCGTTGTAGGCATTCCAGAGAAGCGCGGCGCGGGCGCCCGATGTCAGCGCGGCTGCGGTCAGACAGATGACGACCATGAGACTGCGGGGGGAAGCGCTCATGTAAGATTCCACGTTCGAGTTAGACGCTATTCTTTTCCGTTCTGCGCCACAGATAGCGCCGCGCGGGCCAAAGCATCAGGCCGAGCAAACCGATCGCCGCGATGATGGTCGAGGGCTCGGGAACAGCGGTGATATTGAGCTGCAACCCCACCGCATTGCCGGTTGTAAAGGAACTACCGGCTTGAAACTGAACAACGGTGCCTGCTTGGTAGAAACTTGTGAAATCGAAGGTTTGGAAACTGTTGTTCCCCAAGACGGTTCTGGCTAGTTCGAGGGCGGATTGGGTGTTGCCAAGGCCAGCAACAATGGCCACCGATGCGCCATTGCCGGGCTGATTTCCGGAGACAAACTGCCCGCTCAACGTGTAGTAACCCGTCTCCGGAGCCGTCCAGGTCAGAACCGGAGCTATTCCTTCGACCCCTTCGCCACTCAGCCAAGCCGGCTGCATCCAGATCAAGTTGGTCAGACCTTGGGATAGCCCGGGTGCTCCGTCAAACCATGGCGTGTCATATTTGCCGAGACTGGATCCCCAATTGTAGTTGGCATCGTTGTAGAAAGCGAAGCCCGCTCCGTTGTTAGTGCCGCTACCAATGTTGGCCCAACCAGAAGTGCCGAGAACCGTGCCGGTCCCAATCGGAGCCATGCTCGAATATTGATAGAGACTCTGGCTGCCACCTCCTGAGAACTGCGGGGTAAAGAAAGAGCCAATCTGACTTGCATAGCCACCACCATTGACGTTGGCAGCATAGTAACCAAAAGCCGCCCCGGTGGTTGATGCATTGGTCGCACCCGTCCACCCTGCTGCCGTCGGTGTGAGGTAGAAGTCCGTCGCGGCGTTCCAGGTGGTTCCAATAGACTGGGTAACGCGGCTGATGTTGGCCTCGAGACCGAGTGGACTTCCTTGAGCGGCAGCAGCCGTGCCGACTTGGAATTGGACGACATCGCCTGCCTGATAGACTCTATTGAAAGTGTAGGTATTGACGGAAGAATTCGGCGCCAAAGTCTGCTTGGGCAACGCAACGTTGTTCTTGCTGTCCACGATGGCGAAATCCGTGGAGACGTCGCCGTAGTTGCCGTTAACGTAAGAACCGGTGAACGTGTACGTCCCGGACGTCGGAGCGGTCCACGTCACCATGGCTCCCAAACCGTCAGTGGAAGGAGACAGGCCAGTGCTCTGGATCCAAAGATACTTATCGTTGATGCCGCCGGGGTTGTTCGTGTAGTTCGGCGTCCCGGCAAACCATTCTTGGGTGTATTTTGCAATTTGGGAGACAGGACCGTAGGTGCTGTTGTATCCGATGTAATAATTGCTCCCTCCCAAGTAGTAACTCACTCCGGAACCGGCATAAGTTCCGCCTGATGTGAAAGAGTAGACACCTCCACTGGAGGGGGCCACATAGGTTCCAACGCTAGTCGGAAAACCAAAGCCGTTTAGGTTTACACCCGCATAACCCCAGGCGTTAGGGTTGGTCAGACCGGTGTCGTAAGGCCATGTTCCGGCGTTGGCGATCCAAGTGGATTGCGTGTAGTCGCCGTTACCGCCAGTGGCTGGGACGTCAACGTAGAAGTCGTTAAACGCGCTCCAAGTATTTGTGTTTGTCTGCGCGGACGCGGTGGTCGTGAAGATGCCGACAGTAAAGCCGACGATGAGGATGAGACTTGGGATGCGGTGGGGCGCTCGCATAAGACAATAATGTCACACAGGCTGGGACAGCACTTTCGTTTTTAGGCGAAAAATACGGGTTTTTCGGCATGCCGTGAGAAGGCAAAGACCTCCCGGCTATGCGCTCAGCGGAAGGAGAATCAAGGGCAAGACTGATGACGCGGCATCCGAGCCCGAAACCAAGCGGAAACACCGCAAAAAAGGTGGCTCGCTTTTCCGCTCGGTCGCATTGTGTCGGAAATGCCGCGCAGTCTTCTGACGTCTCTGCTTTGCCACTCGCCAACTTCATGACGCGCATGCGTTGCTCTTTATATCTCACCGCCACGATGCAATGTATCGCTTGTGAAAATTCCTCTCGAAGATAATTTCCACGACATCCTCGGCAAGGCTTTCCGCGGCTCGGGGCTCACCGACGAGCAACTCGCACAGCAAACCGGACTCTCCGCCGAAACCGTCGCGGCGGTGAAAGACGGGCAGTTCGACGAAACCGCGGTGCGCAAGATGGCCGCGGTGCTTGGGCTCGGCGCCGACGCGCTTGTGGCGCTCGGACGCAAGGAGTGGGCTCCGCAGGATCCCGGGCCAATCGAGGGCCTGGCCTGTTTCAACACGCCCTACGAGGACATGACGGTGAACAGCTACGTGGTTTGGGATCCGGAAACGAAAGAAGCGGCGGCCTTCGACACAGGGGCGGACTGCTCCGGCATGCTCGCACTGCCGGTCAAAATCGGGCAGATCCTCATCACGCACAGCCACGGCGATCACATCATCGAACTCGCGCGACTCAAGGAGGCAACCGGCGCACCAGCTTATGTCAGCGAGCGTGAACCGGTCGATGGCGCGGAACCGTTCGCCGATGGGCGCTCCTTCCGCATCGGCCGCCTCAAGGTCGAGACCCGCCGCACGAGCGGCCATGCCCGCGGCGGCATTTCCTATTTCATCACCGGTCTGGCCAAACCCCTGGTCATCGCCGGCGATGCCATCTTTGCCGGATCGATGGGCGGCGGCATGGTCAGCTACACCGAGGCGCTCGAAACCGGACGCGCCGGACTGATGACCCTGCCGGACGAAACCGTCGTCTGTCCCGGCCACGGTCCCCTCACCACCATCGGCGAGGAAAAACGCCACAATCCATTCTTCAGCAAATAATCCCATCATGAAACGCATCGGAATCGTCGGCCTCGGCCGCATGGGCGCCAACATGGCGCGCCGTCTCAAAGAAACAGGATACGAAATCACTGCCGTCTATGACGTGCGACGCGACACGGCGGAGAAGCTTGCCGCGGAACTCGGCTGCGAAGCGAGCGCGACTCTAGCCGGCGTCACTGCAGCGTCCGATCTGATCATCACGGTGGTGACGGACGACAAGGCCATGCTCGGCATATTCGCCGGCAAGAACGACAACCTCCTCCGCGGTGCAGCCGGGAAAGTTTTCGTCAATTGTGCCACGGTCTCGCCGTCCACCCACGTCACAGTGGAGAAGCTGGCCAAGAAAGCCCGCGCCGCCACGCTCGAAGGCTGCATGGCGTCGTCGATCACGCAAGCCCGTGACGGCACGCTCTATCTCATGTGCGGCGGCGACCGCGCCACATTCGATCGCGTTGCCCCGGTTCTCGCCAAGCTGAGCGACGAGGGCAAACTCATGCGCTATATCGGCCCCGCCGGCAGCGCAGCGAAAGTCAAAGCCCTGGTCAACATGGTGATGAACATCAACACGGCCGGACTGGCCGAGGGACTCGGACTCGGCGCGGCACTCGGGCTCGACCTCAAGACGCTGATGGAAGTATTCGGCCAGACCGGCGCCAATTCGCGCGTGCTGGCCACCGATGGCGAGGACATGGTCAATCGCGACCACTCGTGCTTCTTCAGCGCGGCGCACGCAGCCAAGGACAGCGGCATCGCCCTCGCCCTGGCCAAGCAGAGCAAACTCGAACTGCCCCTCGCCGCCGCAACCTTCCGCCAATACCGCAAGATGGTCGCGGGCGGGCTCGGCGAACTCGACAAATCCGGCATCGCCGAACTCACCTTCAAAGGCCGCGGACCGAAAAAGAAAAAAGCGAAAAAGAAGTGAGCCAGCTGCATCACATCGCAGCGCTCTGGTCCACCAACCATTACCCGTCCGAGCAGGCGGAATGGTCTCTCGAGGAAAAAATCGTCGACGCGAAAAAGGCCGGTTTCACCGGAGTGGCCGGCGGACCACGGCCCGGTTTGGGTGAACTAGCCAAGAAACACGGTATGACCGTCCTCGGCTACATCGCCTCGGGCCAAGCCTCGGAGTTCGCCGACGAAATCAAAGCGAACAAGGAAATCGGCGCGCACCATATCAACGTGCAATTGGCCGACGAGGACACGCTCACGCCCGAGGCTCTCGGTCTCACCTTGCTCATGATGCAGGAGGGCCGACGTCAAGGGGTCGAACCGGCAATCGAAATCCACCGCGACACCTGCACGGAAACGCCGGAAAAATCCTACGCCTTGGCTGATGCCTACCAAAAAGTCACCGGCGAACTGCTGCCCATCACCTGGGATTTCTCGCATCTCTCGGTGGTCAAGCATCTGCGGCCCGGCAACTACGCCGAACGGCTGCTAATCCGTCCCGACCTCATCCAGCGGGCGCAACAGTTCCATTTCCGTCCGTTCAACGGACACCATTGCCAAGTGCCGGTGACCGACGGACGCGGCAGTCTCACGCAGGAAGTTAAGGACTATCTCGTTTTCGTCGAGGCCGTGCTCAAGTGCTGGCTGTCCGGGAAGGAAAACGCCGACCGTGACCTCTTCGCCGTCCCTGAAATGGGCCCCGTATTAGGAGGCTACAACCTGACCACGCTGCCCAACAGCTGGGAGGACGCCAAAGTCCTGCGCGGCGAGATCGACAAAATCTGGAAAAAACTGACCGCGTAACTTCCGCGCGGTGTCAGCTTTCCTTCTCGAGCGTGACCTCGATGTATTTGGACATCGGAGTAAGACTTTTCACCGCGTGCTCGTCGATGCCGACAAGAACATTAGTTTCGGGATAATAGGCAGCAGCGCAACCGCGCGGGATGTCATAGAACACCGGACGGAATCCCGGCGCGCGGCGTTCTCGGCCGTCGGCTGCATGGCTACGGATGGTGACCAGTGATTTTTCGTCGAGGCCCAGCTCGCGCATGTCCACCGGATTGAGGAAAAGCACACGCCGCTCGCCTTCGATCCCGCGGTAGCGGTCCCCGCTGTCGTAGATCGTCGTATTATATTGGTTGTGCGAGCGAAGGGTCATCAGGCGCAGCCGGCCCGGAGCAACGGAAAGGTCGGGCAAAGGATTAACAATGAAATTGGCGCGACCATTGGCCGTTTTCCATTCGCGATGCGCGGCGGGATTGCGCAGTTGGAATCCGCCCGGCTGCCGGATCTTCGCGTTGTAGTCCGCAAAACCTGGAATGACCGCTTCGATGCGCTCGCGGATGCGGTCGTAATCGCCAACAAGCGCGTCCCAATCGACCGGACCGCCGGGAAAAAGCGCTTTGCCGAGTCCGGCCACGATAGCGGGCTCGGACTTGAGGTGCTGCGAAGCCGGACGATTACGGCCAGTCGAGGCGTGAACCATACTCATCGAGTCCTCCACCGTGACGGACTGGCGACCGGACGCCTGCATATCGGTCTCGGAACGTCCGAGACAGGGAAGAATGAGAGCCTGCTTGCCATGGACGACATGGCTGCGATTGAGATGCGTCGAGACGTGCACGGTCATGTCGCAACGCCGCAGAGCCTCCCACGTGAATTCCGAATCCGGGGTGGCCGAAGCGAAATTGCCGCCCATGCCGAGAAAGAATTTGGCCCGTCCTTCGGCCATGGCTTTGATCGCGTGGACCACGGAATACCCGTGGTGGCGCGGTGCGGTGAAACTGAATTCCTTTTCCAGCCGGAGGAGAAAATCTTCCGTCGGCTCCTCGGTAATGCCCATGGTGCGATCGCCCTGCACGTTGCTGTGTCCGCGCACCGGACAAGGGCCGGCGCCCGGGCGTCCAATGTTGCCGCGCAGGAGGAGGAGATTGACGATCTCCTGCACGTTGGCCACGCCGTGGCGGTGCTGAGTGATCCCCATGGCCCAGCAGCAAATAACATTCTTTGCCCCGAGGTAAACGTCCGCCGATTCAGCGATCTGCGCGCGGGTCAGACCGCATTGCTCGAGCAGGAGATCCGCCGGCGTCTCCAGAACCAGACGACGATAATCCTCAAAACCGTGGGTTTGGCCCGCAAGAAAATCGCCGTCGAGCACGGCGGGGTCCTCCGCCGCTTTTTCCAAAATGTGCTTGGCTATGGCGCGGACTGCCGCCTGATCGCCACCGACGCGCAGCTGGTAGTAATGCGAACTGATCGGCGTGCTGCGTCCGAAAATCATGTCCATCGCGTGCTGCGGATGCGTGAAATTGAGCAGCCCCGCTTCGCGCAGGGGGTTGAAACTGACGATGCGCGCGCCGCGTTGGGAGGCTTTCTCCAGTTCGGTGAGCATGCGCGGATGGTTCGTCCCGGGATTCTGACCGAAAATGAAGATGGCGTCCGCGTGGTCGAAATCCTCGAGCGTCACTGTTCCCTTGCCCGTGGCCAACGACTCGCGCATGCCCACGCCGCTGGATTCGTGGCACATGTTCGAGCAATCCGGAAAATTGTTTGTGCCATAGAGACGCCCGAGCAACTGGTAGAGGAATGCCGCTTCGTTGCTCGTTCGCCCCGAGGTGTAGAAAAGCGCCTCGTCCGGTGAAGCCAGCGAGCGCAGCTGTTGCGCGATGCGCGCGAAGGCCTCGTCCCATCCGATCGGTTCGTAGCGGTCGGTCGTCGCATTGTAGGCCATCGGATGGGTCAGCCGTCCGGTGTTCTCCAACGTGAAGTCATCCCACTCCTGCATTTCGGTGACCGTGTGACGCGCGAACAACTCCGGCGTGGCACGCTTCGACGTGGTTTCGTAAGTCAGCGCTTTGACCCCGTTCTCGCAGAATTCGGTGACCGAGGCGTCCTTCGGATCGGGCCAGGCACAACCGGGACAGTCGAAGCCCTGCGGCTGGTTCATCCGGAAGAGCGTCGCGTTGCCCTTGAGAAAACTTTCCCGGCGCAAAAAATTCATCGAGGAGATCAGTGCCCCCCATCCGCCGGCTTTGTCTTTGGGCTTTGCCATAGTTTGGTCAGTTTTCGTGCCGTTCGACCCGGCCGAAGCCGCTGTAAAAGGTTGCTCGATCGTCGCGGCAAAAGCCAGCCAGGGTGAGGCCCCAACGCTCCGCGCATTCGACGGCAAGGGAGGACGGCGCGGAAATAGCCGAGAGCACGGGAATGCCGGCGCGTGCGCACTTTTGCACTATTTCGAAAGAAACGCGTCCGCTCACCGCGAGCACGCCCGCGCGAGATAGCAAATCCTCCTCGAGCAGGAAACCAACCACTTTGTCCACCGCGTTGTGCCGTCCGATATCCTCGAAGACAGCGAGAATTTCCCCTTCGACCGTTGCCGCCGCAGCCGCGTGGCTGCCGCCGGTGCCGGTGAAGGTTGATTGACGTTGCCGCATCGCCTCATGAATCACCCGCAAACGGGCCGCATCGATACGCACGTCCCGCGTGACCGGCACGACATCGCGCAGCACATCGTCCAGCGATTCCTTGCCGCAAAGTCCACAGGAAGACGTCGCGGCCAAGCGACGCGCCCCGCCGGGCAGATCCGGACATTCGATTTCCACCTCTACCACGGTCGCCGGTCCGCATTCCTCCTGCCCGTAGACCATGAACCCGCCTTCTCCGGCACCTTCGGCGTGGAGGAGCCCGCGCACGAGATAACGCTCTGCGCCCGGCGTTTGCATGGTGACCGAATACGCCTGCCCATTAACATTGATCTGCAGCGGGCGTTCCGGGGTCAGTGAGTCGACAACCTCTGTGATCTTCGCCTCCGTTTGACGCAGCGCGCGGTAAACCGGCACCTGTGAAGCCGCAATCTCGAGATCGGCCGGTCCGCAGCGCAGAGTTCCGCCAGTCAGGATGCGGCAACGCAAACCGCCACGGCCCGCAAGAAAAGCATTGGCTCCGGGCGCCACAGCCTCGTCCATCCAATAACACGGTTTGCATTCCTCAACGCCCTCGAAGACCACACCGTTGACGGCAAATTGTTTTCCGATGAGGGAGTTCAGGTCAGCCCCCGAAACAAGAACATTGCGGCGCAACGAGGAATAATCGGGCTGCGCGATCCCCAGGGTGCGGCACATCTCATCGACCACCTTATGGTCCAAGAGGGTTACTTGCGTTTTCGCCCCCGGGTCTTCGCCATGGTAGCGATCGCCCGCGAGCCCTTGCCCTGCTTCGCAAATCGCTGCGTCCACACGCATAATGCCATGATTACGCCGTCCCTTGCCGTGACGGCCTTTGAAATCATGGCCGGGAGAAATCCAAATGTCGTGAATGACGATCTTCATTTCTGACCGATCTTGGCCCGCGCTACGGCAAGATCTTGTGGGGTGTTGACATTGGTCAGCGCCGGCGCGTCACCTCCGGAAACATCTAGCAAGACGACGTTTTCTTCGACCATGATTTGACGCGGAGAAAATTGTCCGCGCGCCGCGTAGCTCGCAAGAATCGGCCGAGCCGAAGGCCCGTAGATCGCGCAAAGCGGCTCGGGCAAACCATCGGTCGAGTTGGCATAAGCCACGAAGGGAAAACCAGGTTTCCTCTTATGGCACTCCAAGAGTCGCGCGAGCAAGCCCGCATGGACGAAAGGCAAATCGCAAGCGAGGGCAAGCCAGACTGCTTCGGGTGCTGTACTAAAAGCCGCCATCAATCCGGCTAACGGACCTTCTGCCCCCGGATCGTCGCGAAGCACCAGCACGCCCTCAGCCCCTAGCGGCACATCCTGTCCGTCGCGCAGCGAGATATAGGTCTCCGCGCAAAACTGCCGCAAAAGCCCCAATGCGCGTCCGGCTTGACTCAGTTCGCCTTCAATAATGACCAAAGACGCCTTGTCGCGCCCCATGCGCAAACTCCGCCCCCCGGCAAGGAGTAGACCGTTCATCTGGTGCTTCATCGGTCGCAGTGTATTCGCCCGGACGACAAGATGTCCGCCAGCTAATTGCGCCAGGCGGCGGCACTTCGCCGCAAACACCAAGCCATTTCAGCCGCCGTTGTCGCCGATCGCTTCAACCGGGCACCCTTCCATGGCCTCGACGCACTTGGCTCGCTCTTCAGGTGTGTCGGGCTGTTTGTACACATAAGAGTGTCCACCGTCGTCTAAGCGCGTAAAGTTGGCTGGGGCTGTTTCCCGGCAGAGGTCACAGTCGATGCACTGATCATCGACATAAAACGGACCGGGGGCGTTTTGAGCGTATTTATTTTCGACTTCAGCCATAGTTTAATTTTGGTTCAGTTTCCGCCTCGCCCGCTTTTTTTGAAATACTCTCCGTAGTGTGCTCGCTTGCGTCCGGTTCTCCATAGACTAGCACAAACAATCGTACATCGCTCTGCCGACCGCTATTGCTTTTCCGGCAGAATTATTCGTTTTCGCAATTTGCATGCGTGACTTCTAAACGCCCAAACACCGCAGCACGGTTCGGCCGGAGATGGGAACCCGAAGGTTCCACAAAAAGAATGTAAACGGTTCAAAAAGCAGTGCGGGAACAGAAACGCATGCGATATTTATCAGCACAACATGCACAGCGATCCGCCCTCCTGGGAACGCGGAATTTCCGGAGAGGCAATCGCCGTCGACCCCCCATGTTCTCACCGCAAAACCAAAACTCTGTCCATGCATTCTCGCTTGTGGAATTGCTCGTCGTCATAGCCATCATCGCCGTCCTCGCTGCTGTGGCGGTGCCGGCTGTGAGCAGGGCGATTGAAAACGGGCACAAGGCAACATGCCTTGGCAACATGCGCACGCTCTCGGCCGGGCTTCTCCAATATACCGCGGACAACAACAATATGTTTCCGGGTTGGGGATGGGCCTATAATGACCCTTCCTACGCGAAGCCCCCAGACCGGGCCAACCCACCGCCACCATTAAAGCCAAGGGAACCCGGACATGGCGATGTGAGATGCGGACTTCTAATGCGGGGGGGCTACGTCACCAGCGAAAATGCTTTCTTGTGTCCCGCCAAGAGAGACGTAAAGGCCCTCGGATACACTCCGTGGGGCTATACCGGTCGCCACGCGGGATGCACCTACGCGTTGAACGGAGAAGTCGGAGCATCGCTTCGCCGGGACAAGAATGATGCCTACATTGACTTTCCCCTTTCAGCGCTCCGCACAGCGCCTTCCGGCACCGTGATGTTGATCGAGGAGTCTGGCAAGAATTCGTGGCAATATGACAACAGCATCGTACGCTTCGACTACTCCGATCCAGACTACATCGACTCGCTTGGCACGACTTTCCACGCAGGAGTGGGCAACGTTGTTTTTTTTGACGGAAGCGCCCGTTCGATGACTTGGAAACAGTGGCGGGAGAACGCCTACGAGGGCGGCCGGGACAAAGCCCGGCAGTTCTTCGGCGGACTTGCCAGCGACCCATGACGAGGCGCGGCGCATCCGGCAGCCCAAAGGAAAGAACCTGAGCATCAATCAACATGAATACCCACGCACCAACCCGATTCGAAAACGTAATCAATTCCCCGGCTTTTGTCGCCGATCCTTACGAAGTCTTCTGTCAGATGCGGACGGAGGATCCGGTGTTGTGGAGCGAGGGCATCGGCGGTTGGATCCTGACCCGCTATAACGACATCGTCGTCTCCTTCAAGGAAACCTCGAGTTTTTCCAACGAAGGGAGGCTGGCGCAATCGGTGGAGCATCTTACAGGCGCGTCTCGCGAGAAGCTGGCCAAATTCGAAGCGCATTACCGGACCAAAGGATTGCTCCATTCCGATCCGCCCGACCACACGCGTCTGCGTGCGCTTGTCACCAAGGCGTTCACGCCGAGAGTCATCGAGACCCTAAAGCCCCGAATCAAAGAAATCGTCACGGACCTGCTGAAGGAGGCGTCGGCGCGAGGTGATATAGACATCGTCAGAGACCTGGCCATTCCCCTCCCCGCTACTGTCATCGCCGAAATGCTCGGAGCGCCAACGGCCGACCGCCACCGTTTTCGCAAGTGGGCTGACGATCTCCTCGCCTTCCAGGGTATCAATAAGCCCCCGGAGGCCGTGCTACTCCAAGCCCAAGAATCTCTGATTGAGATGAGGGATTACCTAATGGTGCAGATCGAGGAAAAGCGCACGAATCCGAAGGATGACCTGCTAACCAAGCTGGTGCAGGCGGAGTCCGAAGGCGACAGGCTCTCCGTCGCCGAGCTCATCAATACCTGCGTGACTTTGCTGGTCGCCGGGCACGAAACGACAACCTCTCTCCTCGGAAGCAGCGTCTTCACTTTGCTCAAACATCCAGAGGCACTGGCCAAGATTCGCGAAGATTGGGATCTGCTGCCGCAGGCCATCGAGGAAGTGCTCCGCTATGAGAGTCCGGTTTCGCGTCAGCCGCGCCTGATGAAGCGCGATTTTGAATTGGACGGCAAGCTGCTGAAAAAGGGCGAGATCGTGTTCCAAATGCTCAACGCAGCGAACCGCGACCCTGCGCATTTCGAAAATCCCGAAACTTTCGACATCTTTCGCAAAAACAACAGGCACCTTGCTTTCGGTCAGGGCATCCATTTCTGCGTGGGAGCAACGCTGGCCAGGGCGGAGGCTAACATCGCCCTGAAAACGCTTTTCGAAATGTTCCCTAACATTGCGCTAGTCGATCCGAATCCCGATTGGGATGTGGAGAAGCGGAACTCGCGTATGCTCAGGAAGCTGCCGGTTTCAGTTTGAGCCGGGCGTTTGTGGCCCGATCCCCAGCAAGCAAGACGGCCGGCGTCCGGGAGAAATTCCTGTTCTACCGCTTCTTCTTCGGGGGCGACTCGTGCTTCCTGCTGCGCCTCATCCCATCCGCGTAGCGGGTCGGCGCCATACCCATGAGCGCATGGAAGGACGTGTTGAAATGGCTGAGGGTCTCGAAGCCCACATTGAATGCCACCTCCGTGACGCGGGCGTCGGGCATGCAAAGCATCGATGCAGCCTGCGAGATCCGGTAGGCGCGCAAATACTGGATGCAGCTCATGCCGAGGGCGCTGCGAAACATGGACTGCAAGCGGCTCAAACTTAGGCCCACGGCGCGCGCCAGATCGCGGACGTAGATCGGCTCGGCAAAGTTTTGATGCATGTAGTCCAGCGTTTGCTGGATAATCGACCAATTCACATCGTGTTCGCGGAGTTGGTATTCCCGTCCTACGGAATCCTCCCAACGGAAAAATTCGAGGAGAGCGTCCAGCAGCAGGGATCGTGTCCGGAATTCACTCCACGCGCGCTCGGAATGAAGTTCCGCGACCAACTCCACAAGGAGGGATGCCATTTTATCCGCAACGGACGCCTTCACGCGAACGACGCGATCCTCGATCCGGGACGGCATGGTGAAGCGGGCCAGAGCCCTGGCCCCGTCGCGCTTCGGGGCGATTTCCAGCAGCAGGACCGGCGAAAAATAAACGGATACGGATTCCTGCGGCAAACTCTCCAAAATCGGATAATGCGGCGTGGCCGGCCCGAGCAGCATCACGTCCTTCGGACGACGCGACACCTTTTCCGAGTTCACGTATTGCGTGCACGTTCCGGCAAGGACCATGTTCAGTTCGCAATGCGGGTGCTGCTCCGGAAATTGGACGCCCGGCCTAGGAAGCGAGCCCGAACCTTTGTCGAACCTGACGACACGCCCCCAAAGCGGGCGGGAAAAAGTGATGGGCAAACGCGCTTCGCGCACACTCCCCAGCCATGCCAGATCTTTGACCGAGGGGCTCTTAGTTTGGGCGGATTTTTTCATCAGGCGCGAAGACAGGAGTGGTTCGAGACACTGAGTATCAGTCGCGCATCGGCAAAGAAACCACAAGTCGCGGATTCAAAAACGTCGCTGATCTGCGCGAAAAGAGTAAGCGCGCGGCGGGCAATCATGATCTAGTTGGACCCTCGACCGACGGCACGACATGACAACCTGCAAATCACCTGTTCGCCCGGAAAACCTCGAGGGTTTTCTGGTTGCCGCCATGCAGACAAACGGACTCCCGGAAGCCGACGCGCGGACAACCGCGCGTGTTTTTGTCACCAACGACACCTGGGGTGTCTACACGCACGGCAGCAAGCAGATCCGGGGGCTGCTCAAAAACTACCGCGACGGACGGATGAGCCTGACCGACAGGCCGGTAATCGAGCACGATGGTCCGGGCTCGGCCCTCATCGACGCCCGCCAGACCATGCCCGCCGTGGTCTCAGTGCAGGCCATGGAATTGGCTGTGGCCAAGGCGCGAAAAACCGGCGTTGCCTTTGTCGCGGTGCGCAACAGCGGACACTACGGAGGCGCAGGTTATTACGCGCACCTTGCGGCTGAGCAGGGCATGATCGGCATGAGTTTCACCAATGTGGATCCGGGCGTGACCGTTCCCGGCGCCCGCGTGCCGCTCCTTGGCACCAACCCCATCGGCTACGCGATCCCAACAAACAAAGAGCCTACGGTGATGATGGACATCGCAACCAGCGTGGTTGCCGCGAGCAAAATCTACGCGTTGCGCGAACTCGGGAAAGCCA
Source organism: uncultured Chthoniobacter sp. (assembly GCA_964545425.1). Classification (GTDB taxonomy): domain Bacteria; phylum Verrucomicrobiota; class Verrucomicrobiia; order Chthoniobacterales; family JACTMZ01; genus JACTMZ01. Next base: position 24,288 of record CAZJGQ010000001.1, read on the forward strand.
TTCCCGAAGGATGGATTATCGACAAGGAAGGTCTTCCCACCACGAATCCAGAGGGCTATCCGGCGGTCGGCGCGCTTTTACCCATGGCGGGGCATAAGGGCTACGGCATCGGTCTTCTTATCGAAGTCCTGACCGGCGTGATCGCGGGCGGCGCGTTCGGTGAGCAGGTAGTGAGCTGGGTTCTCGAGGACCCCACCCCGGTGAATCAATCGCATTCGTTCCTCGCCATAGACGTCTCGCACTATCTCGATGCCACGGATTTCCGCAACCGCATGGACGAACTCGTCCGCTTCATCCGCAACGCCCCGCGCGCCAAGGGTGCCGAGCGGATCTATCTTCCGGGCGAGCTGGAGTGGGACGCGCGCGTCGCTGCCCTCGAACACGGGATGATGCTGCCCGATCACGTGATGGTCCGACTCGAAGGACTTTCGCTCGATACCGGGATTCCGTTAGAAACCATCTACGGATAACCCGCGCGAAGCCCAATGAAACTTTTTGACCTCACTGGCCGCACCGCCATCGTCACCGGAGGTGCGGGGTCGCTTGGGTCGGCCGTCGCGAAGGGATTAGCGGCGGCCGGGGCGAAGGTGGCGGTGGCTGATCTTCAGCAGGAAAATGCGGACAGGATCCGTGATGAAATCGCCCGCGGGGGTGGACGTGCGGCAGGCATTGCCTGTGACTCCACCCGCGAAGCCGATGTGGCCACGCTTTTCGACAAGGCGGAGGCGGAACTGGGCCCGGTCGACATTCTGGTCAATGCGGTGGCGTGTCCCATTGCGCGACACCAACCGCAGGATGTGACGCTGGAAACCTTTCAAGGACTGCAGGATGGCATCCTCAAATGCTTTTTCCTCACCTGCCGCGAAGCGGGCCGCCGGATGATCGCGGCGAAACGTCCGGGGAGCATCGTGAATTTCGGATCCATCGGCGGAGAGAATGCCTTGGGACGCGGCGCGATGCCTTATGGAGTGGCCAAGGCCGGCGTCGGCCAACTCACGCGCGAACTCGCCTTCGCGTGGGCCCGTCACGGTATCCGCGTTAACGCCATCCTGCCCTGCCAGTTCATGAATTCCATGTGGGCCGCGCAAAAAGCCAGCCCCGAGACCTCGGAACTTTTAAAAACGGTGACGCGCGGCATTCCCATCGGGCGCTTCGGGGAACCCGAGGAGGTCGTCGGACCGGTCATCTTTCTCGCCTCCGGAGCTGCTTCGATGGTCACCGGAGTTCTGCTTCCGGTGGACGGAGGTAACTTGGCCATGAACGCCGGCGGCTCCGTCGATTGGTAGCGGAAACCGGAAACGGTTCAGCTAGCGGGACGGACCGCCGCGATACAACTCGAGTTCGTTGATATAGAACGGCTTTCCTTCTGGCAGATAGAGCCGGATATAGCGCGCGGTGAAGGGAGGCACGCTGCGGTCGACGCGATCCTCTTTGTTGTCGGAAACTTTCTCCACATCCGCCCAAGTGAAGCCGTCGTCACTTTTCTGCAATGAGAAGTTGGAGGGACGCCATTCGGCGACCGGCGGGGTCGAGACAAGCACGTAGCGGTCAATGGTGCACGGACGCTCCAAGTCGATCTGCAGCCAATCGTCCCCGGAGGCGATGCGGTCATCGGCATAGATGGCAAAGGCCGAACGGGGGTCTTCATCAACCGCGTTGAACGGTTGGGTGGCAAAGGACAGCAATTTGGAACGCGCGTATTTGCCGAGCGCGAGGTTTTCCTCACCGGGTGCATTCGGTTTTTCGACCGCGGGTTCGCTGCGGGTGTAGGTAATGACTGGGTCCCAGGCCAATTTGCCCGCTTGGTCTCCCGTGGCGGCGACGACGAAGTTGAGCGTATCGCCTTGGGCCACCTCGACAGTCAGGTCGTGGGCGGCATCGGCATCCTTGGCACCCGCCTCCGCATGCCAAAGCTTCTCGGCATTTTTCAGCAGACTGGCGGATGCGAGCGCGGGAGATTCCTCAGTGACATGACCTTCGACGCGGACGGTGCCCGCGTGGGGTGCCACCCACTGCCGCACGGCGTCACGACCAGGCTCGGCGATCTGGTAGCTGTCGCCGATCCGCACTTCTTTCTCGCCCTGCCAATCGCGGGTGAAGACCTCATCGCTTGCCAGGAAGCGCAACCGGTTCTCTTTGTCACCCGCGCGTTCGAGGTAGCGCCAGTTGTTCTTGCCCATGATGCTGCTAAAGCCGAACGACGCGCGACTGCTGTCCGCCGCGAACTCGAAGGCCATGTGCCCGATGGCGCTCCCCTTCGACTTCGGATGTTGCTCGCCCTTGACCACCACTTTGATCGTGTGCGGCTTGTCGGGATCGAGCCCGGTTTTCACGAAAACAAAGTTTTCACTGACCGTGGCACGGGGACTGTAGCAATCGACGGTCTTGGATAGTTCGCCGTCGATGTAGACATCCGCCTTTCCGCTCTCCGGGGATCGCAGGGCGCGCCAGTAGATGTCGGGACCGGTGAACGAAAATTCGACACTGCTGCCGGCCGTGCTGCTCTCGTTCAAGCGGCCTTCGTAATATTCCTTCGGGTTTTCCTTCACCTCCCACTCGCCGGAATATTTCATTTCGGAGCTGGCGGATCCGACAATCTTGGTGCGGCGCGAAAGGATCGGGTCGGAGGACTCGGGGTTCGGCTGGAACCCGAATCGCGGCGTCGGCTGATTCACGCTCATGGGTTTGTCAAACAGTGTGATGTCGAGGTTCTGGTAAGAGTTGTCGGCAAAGAACGAGTAAAACCGCAGCCGGTCGTCGCAGGTTTCGATGTCGTTGCCCCCGGCATTGAAGAGCTTCATGAAGCCGTGCATGCCCTCGGGGAAATGTCCCCACACCCAGTCCTGCTTCGACAGGTCGGTGCAGGTTCCGATGATCACACCATCCACGTTGTAGCCGAAAGGCGGCCACCACGGATCTTTGTTGTAAGGCGCGATGCTGATGTAGCGCTTAAGCTTCGTGCTGTAGAGGATTCCCCAGAAAGCGCTCGCGCCGACGATGCTCGACTTTCCGCCCAGCGCCGGCTGGTCCCATTTGCCCTCGTAGAAATAACTCCATTTCCCCGGAGCCATCTTGTCCGAGATGGCGCAACGGGCCACGCGTGGCGCCCAACGCGCGCCCCACTCGCCCTTGGGATACCAGCTCTCCAGAGGATAAATGTAAAAATAGCCCCCGCGGGTATCGACATAGAAACCGAAGTCCGCGATCCCGTTGGAGGTGTCTCCCCCGGAAAATTTGTAAGCGTCGCGCGTGTAGTAATAGGTCTCGGGCGTGATGATATCGCCCTCGTATTTCCATGTCTTGCCCTTGTCCACGCTGGTGGCGAGGCCGATCTTGCGGGAGAACCAACCCCATGCGGGATGGAAACGGTAGTTGCCTTCCTGTTCGATGTGGACAGGCGCATAGAGTTTCCGCTCGGCTTGGTCATACCAAAGTCCGCCGAGTAACCACCCGAGGCCGACTTCCGGCGGATAGGTGCCGTCCTCCAGCTTGGTCATGTTGTCGATGTCCGGACCTTTGAAGCGGCCAATGCGACCCTTGTCGGCAATGAAGTCGATGCGGAACATCCACAACTCGCCGTCCATGCGCACGAAGGCGTGGCAACAATCCGGATTCAGCTGGCCGGGGAAGTCGAGCGGCTTCGGCCGCGGACGGTCGGAAACCTCTGCCTCATAGCTGAAGGGCAGGGTCACGTCTCCCGCGGCATATTCGAACGGCCCCGGCTTTCCGCCTGCGGCCATGGAAAAGATGTTCGGACCTGACAAGCCGATCCCCTCGCCTTTGTCGGGCGAGCCCGGCTCCGGTGCGGGCGAAGGCGCGGCGGCAACTCGCGGCGCGGGCTGCCAAGGCGCAACAGACGCAGTCGCTTTGTCGTCGGGTTTGAAATACTTCGTGTTGAAATAATTTTCGATTGCTTGGACTTCCTCGTTGAGCCCTTGGTCGTCCGGCGATTCGAACCGCCGCGCAAAGACAATGACCTCGGCAATCTCACCCTCGAAACGCGTGTCGCGGTTATACTCGCCTTGGTGGCCGGTGATGGCCAATGGCAGCTTGTCGGCCGCAGCCAGTCGCAGCCCGTTTTCGCGATACGCGGTGTGGTATCCGCGGGGCACGCGCGGAGAGGAAACATCTCCATCGTAGGTGCAGAGCGCGCCGTGGCGGCGGGCCAGAATCTTTTTCCATTTCGGAGAATCCTTGGTGCGGAAAATGATGTAAGCGGTGATTTCCTCGTCGCGAGCTTCGACCGCATCGATCTGCCGCAGACCGGCCTCACCATTGAACTGCACCACAGGATATTTTTTTGGCGAATCTGGAACAGTGACCTCGGCGTAGACCGGAGCCTCATCAAGCATCGGGGGCGCTGCATCCGGCGCAAAGCGCAGCCCCCATCCGGAGTCCTTCCATTCGCGCACGGCATCTCCGGGTTTCAAGCCGGTCTTGGCAAGATCCTCCGCCTTCAACCAAGCCTTGAGCGCCCAACGGTTCGGGTCGTTCCGCGCGGGGTCACGGCGCTCCGGGAAATCTCCCTTCAGCTGCAGCGCGTTGAAAATGACACCCGGAAAGACGGCCACGTCCGCCGGATCGAGAGCAATGTTGAGCCGGCCTTCGCTGTCAGCCGTAACGGCGCTGAATTCGACAAAGTCCGTCCCCGCGGCAAAAGGTCTGCCGGCCGAGCCTCGGGCGGCTTTTGCCGGACCGCCATTCACGGTGAACTTGGCGCCCGCGCCGGCGCGGGAGTTGCTGGCAAACAACCACAGGTCGTATGCCTTGCCCGGTTGCAGTCCTTCGATGGTGACGCCAGAACCTGCGCCTCCCACGAGGTAGGAATTCAGGATCGCGTTGTCCACGGGCGCGCCATCCGCGGCCGGAAAGTAGTCCGCACCGTTGAACCCGCGGAACTTGATCCGCACGGGCAGCAGTGTCCTGCCATCGGCGGCGAGGAACTGCGGCGGGCGCCGGATTTCCAAAGCCTTGTTAAACGCGTCGGCGTGGACCGGATTCCAATAGTCCCGCTCTCCACCGGTAGCGCCGGCCCCGCGATACTCCGGAACCGGCGCATCGGGGCCGCCGGCGGCATTCGCACCGTGGCCGAGAATCTGCACGTTGAGCAGCTCGCCCCGGACTACGAATGCCGGAAAGAGCAGACAGAAAAAGAGAATCTGCCGTTTCAAGCCCATGATAGAAGCTCCGCTATTTGGAGTCGGTCGCAAGGTAGTCGTGCAGCACCACTCCCCCGATGAGGGAAAAGGCTCCGGTCCAATAGTAGGCATCCATCTGCTCGCGAACGGGCAGGCGATACATGGGAACGGTCGCGTGCGGGTGGATTTCAGCGGTGCCCGTGCCCCCGAAGCACTGCGTGATGTCCATGTCCACAAAGTCCCGCGCCGTCAACTGCCGCACCGCGTAGCCGCCATGGATGTGCGGCATGATCTTCAAATTGATGTTGGTCACGGGATTGACGTAGCGGCAGACCTCGTCGAAATCCGTCCGGCGGGCCTTGTAATGCATCGTGCCGGTGAAAACCGTGATGCCGTTGGCGATGACCTGCGCGAGGAAAATATCCCCGCGGGCCTCGAGAGTGACGGTAGCGAAACGTTTGGGTTGACCATGGAACTCGCGCCCACCGGCCATGGCACGATCGTTGTCCACGTAGAAATAGGGCGAGTAAGCACCCGTCACGGTTTTCCCGCCGGCCTTGTAACGCGCGGCGACCATGATGTTGGCCTCGTAAGTGTTCCGTCCCATTCCCGGCACGTCTCCCCACCGGCCGATTTGCACCATGACCACGTCGTTCACCGGCTCGAGCGGCGGCGGCAGCAGGTTCACGATGGCCGACAGGTCCGTGCGGTAGAGAATGGCCAGCACCTCGCAATCGGAAAACCGGGCCGGAGGACGACCGTGCATGGGCGCATCCATCGGAATGGAGTGCGCGGTGAGCGCCTTGTGGGGGATTGCCGCTTTGTTTGCAGGAGTTTTTTTATTTTTCATGAAAGTTGAGGCTTCGAGCCCAGCAGCACTTCGGCCAGACGCGCGATGATTTTCGGACGGCCGCGGAAGGCCCAGACCTGCGAGATATCCGTGCAAGTGGTAAGGCCGGTGTCCGCTCCGATGGCCGGGGAGTGGTGTTCGATCTCAGCGAAAGACCCGATGTCCTTCTCCGACACTTTGCACGCTTGCACCGCGTCGCCACGCGCGCTCTCGTCATCAAAAGGCGTGTCCACATACTCACCGGACGGATCAACGAAGAAATTGCGCACAATGAGATCCCATCCACCCTCCCCGTTTTTCCGAATATAGCCCATGCGTCCGGTGAGATGGATGGCGTGAACGGCAATCTTTGCCGTGGTGGCCGAACGCATGCGGTAGCGGATGCAATGCGCCTCGCAACGCACATCACCGCGCGGAACTTTTCCGAAAATCACCTTGGGCGTCACGCGCGTGTTCGTGGGGAGAATCATCTCGCCGTCCGGAGGAAGTTGCAGGAGTTGCCACAATCCGATGGGCACGCGCGAATTCCGCGGTTCGCGCAAGATGGTCAGGGTCGACCGTGTGGTGTAGCCGGCAAAAGCGTAGGACCCCTTCACGTCAGCCTCGTAGCGGAATGGATCCGCCGCGGGGTGGATTGTTTTTTCCATGGCCAATTCGACAGTTTGCTTGCGCCGCCGCAACTCGATCTTCGGACGATTGGTCAGTTTGAGGCCGCCCTTGATCTCGCGGCAGGAGTAGTTGCCCGGATCCACAGCAACCGGCTCGCGCCACGTTTCCCAAAAGCGGCTAAGATCGGAAATAAACAGCTCGGTGGTGGGAGAAAGCCAGGTGCGATCGCCTCCGGGGTTCGGCCAGCGTGATTCGTCGTAAAGACGCCGGATGCTGTCGGCGGAACGCAGCGCGTCGTGCGTCCAAAAAAAACTCTCGTTGGAGCCTTTCGGATAAAGCCCGATGACCCGACCGCCCTGCGGCAAGACGAGAAGATTTCCCTCGTGCAGGTTCAGGCAATGCACCGGACGTCCTGAGCGTTCTAGATTCGAACAGAGTTGGCGAAGTGTGAGGGGGTTCGTCTTCATGATGCGGATTTGTTCGGGGCGGTTTCGGGGTAGACAAAAAACTTTCCACGCTCGAGTTCGCGATAGATGCCACCGCGATCAAGCACCATGAGATTAATGTGGAGATACTTCGGCGCGATGGTGTTGTCCGGGAACAGGTCATGGTGACCCGGGATGGCGATTTTTACCCCGAGGTCGCGGGCCAGCCTCGCCGCCTGCCCCGGGTCCATGTTTCCGAACGGATTGATCACGGTGACGAGCACATCGGGTGCGTGCGGGCGGACGTAATCGGCGAGATTCTCGTGATACCTCGTGTCGCCGGTGAAATAAACCGAGGGACCATTTTTGACCGACACGAGGAAGCCCATGTGGGTGAGGTCGTCGGCACCGAAGGGAATGGCGAAAGTTCCGCGCACCGTGAATTCGCCGATCTCCACAACTTTGTTCGGCCACATCATGCGCAGTTCCTGCGCGGGAACTCCCAGCCGCTCGAGTTTTTCAATGGTTTCTGCCGGCGCGAAAAACGGACCGCGTCCGCCGGCGGCGCGATACGGAACGATGGTCTCGGGGTCGAGATGGTCTTCGTGCCCGTGGGTCAGCAGACAGCCGTCGACGCCCACCAAATCCGCCGGCGTAAGCGGAGGCGGAAATTTCCTGTCCATATTGATGCCCGCCTTTTCACCAAGGGCCTTGCACGCGTTGGACAAGTAAGGATCGAGGGCCAGAACTGTGCCGGAAGGAGATTTGAGGATGTAGCTAGATTGACCGAGCCAGCAAATGCCGATCGAGCGTTCGGGAACTTGGAAGGCGAGCAATGCTGTTGGCTGCGTCATGAATGAGAGAAGTTAAAGGCGAGCGCCATGCCGCTCGTGGGGGGACAACTCATGAGTTATCGACAAGCATCCTGACATGGCAACCGAAACCCAACCGCCTCTTTTGCGGACATATTCTCCGGTTTTTGTCCGCGTCGAAGCCGGCAGACCGAAGCATGACAGGCTCCCAATATAGGTGGTAAACGGTCGGAAAAAAGGTGTCGCGCACCCGGCTTGCCACTTAGATTTTCTCTCACCGCTGCCCAGTCTCAGGATGCGGCCTTCATTCACCCCCCCACCTACCCCCTCCATGGATAACCAAACAATCTTGGGAATCGTCGTTGTTTCGCTGGCCGGTCTCTTTATCGGCAGCGGTGCATGGCCGATGAAGATGATCAAAACCTTCAAGTTCGAGCACTGGTGGTTTGTCGGCATGCTCACAGGCCTTTTCATTCTGCCGTGGGCGGTCACGCTGGCAGCTTGCCCGAATGCCTTCAAGGCGTTCGCCAGCGTGCCGACCGAGGTCTATATCAAGTCAAACCTTTGGGCCACGGCATGGGGCGTTGCCAATGTGCTCTGCGGCCTGTGCTTCGTGCGCATTGGCGTGGCTCTGACCGGTGCCATTCTCACCGGCCTTGGCGTTTCCATCGGAGTCACTTTGCCAATGATCGTCAAGGGCTCGGGCCTGTTCCAAGACGCGCCGAATCTCGGGTCGCCGGCGGGCCTCACCGTTCTGCTCGGCGTTGCGGTGATGCTCGTGGGTGTCGGCTTCGCCTCGGCCGCGGGATTCGGGCGCGATCAAGTCCTCAAGAAGAGCGAGGAACGCTCGGGAAGTTTTCTCGGCGGATTGATCATGGTCGTGCTCGCCGGGATAATGTCTGCGGGAATCAGCCTGGCTTTTGTCTACGGTCAGGGTCCGGTCGTGGCCGCCCTCAAAGGCGAGGGAGCCGGGGAGATCTCCGCCACTTTCGGCGTCTGGGCGACAGCCCTAGTTGGCGGCACGCTGGTCAACGTGATTTATCCTGCCTGGCTAATCACCAAAGGCCGTTCTTGGAATGTTTTCGCCCAATCGGGCCGTGATCTGATCCTTGCCGCCATCATCGGCGTGAATTTTGCCGCCGGCATTGTCCTGATGGGAAATGGCATGCTCATGCTCGGTGCCTTAGGTGCTTCGGTCGGTTTCGGAATCCAGCAGGCTTCCCAAATGCTCGGAGGCCAAGGCCTGGGATTCTTGAGCGGAGAGTGGAAAGGCGTTTACGGCAAACCGCGGAACCTCATGTTTGTCGCCATCGCCCTTCTCATCGTCGCCGCAGTCATCATGGCAATGGGAAATACCCAATCCAAAGTTTGAGCACGCGCCCGGATGGCCGGGCTGGATTCACTCGTCGTTCCCTCAGCTAAACCGACCCGGACTCCTGTAGACAATCTATAGGTAGTCCTTCCCGAATTGGGCGGTCGAGCGGGTCCGGAAATCGGAGATGAGGGACATCAACGATGTTGTCCCACCGTCGGCAACAATAGTCTGGCCGACAACGTAGCCGCTGTCTTCCGAGCAAAGAAAAACCGCGAGTTTTCCTATTTCGTGTTTGTGACCGGATCGGCCTAAAGGAACTTTGTCCGCCGCAGCCTTCTTGGCATCCTCCTCGTTGAATCCCGGTAGGGCCTTGTAGTAACTCTCCACCGTCACCCAACCGGGAGCAATGGCGTTCACGCGGACGCCCTTGTGCGCCAACTCAATGCCGATGGTCCGGGTTTGCGCAATAATCGCGCCCTTCGTTCCGGCGTAGATCGCATGCTCCGGCGCGCCCGACAGCCCGTGGATGGAGGTGATGTTGCAGACTGTCCCCTCGCCCTGGCGGCCGACAATATGCGCCGCGAACTTCTGCATCAGAAAAAATTGGGCGCGCACGTTGACGTTGTAGATTTTTTCGAACTCGGTTGGCGTGTTTTCCAAGAATGGACGGTTGAGGCAAATGCCGGAATTGTTGACGAGACAGTCCAGCCCACCGAAAGCCTCGAGAGCCTTATCAGCGAGGGCAAAAGTTTGGTCGAGATTGCTCAAGTCGGCTTGAACAACTGCAACTTTCCGGCCGAGGTCCTCGATTTCCTTCCTCGCGGAGTCAGCGGGGGAACTGGAGTAGTGGAGAACGATATCGGCACCCTGCCGCGCAAATTCGAGGGCGATCTCGCGGCCAAGGCCGGTTCCTGAACCTGTCACCAACACGCGTTTGCCTTGCATTTTATGGTTCTGCATAAGGGGATGATTGAGAAGAAGCAGCAGGCTCACCGATCGCTTCTGGGATTACTATTGTTTTTCCAGCGAAAAACATTCGTTTTCGCAATGCGCCCGAGGCACCTGCGCAACATCAGGATTCGGGAATGATCCAAAGGCAGCCGATCCGCTACTGCGCGTTTTGTGGTGACGTTTTCTCGTAAGTGTAGATGACCGCGCCGGGTTTGGTCTGGATCTTGATCGGAAGACCGTTTTGCAAAAGTTCGGCCCCGCTAAAGGTCTGGCTTCCCTCGATATCCACGTTGCGGACGGTGTAGCTCGCCTCGGGATCCAATCCCCTGAGGGGAAACACAGCCGCGACAAACGGCGAGTCCTGCCGGCGAAAGACCTGAACCATGCCTTTGCCCAACTCCGGCCGGTCAAATTGCCAAGCCATCCAATCGCTGTTTTCCAAGGTGTAAGGTGTGAGCGGATAGTAATCCCCGTAGTAGTTCGGCGCCAACTCACGCCATTGCTTGAACAGGACGCGCAGCCTCGCGAAATCCACCTCGGAGTTCATGGAGTCGATGCCCGAGGCAAAGTGCGAACACATGGCGCTGCGGAACAGATAGTCGGTCCAGATTTTGTCGCTCTCGCCCGGCGGCGGCAAGTAAGGCGTGTTGGGAAAAATAGCCGAACCCCTCAGCGAGACGATGTCGGCCAGCCCGGTGCCGTTGTAAGGATACCAAAACGACAATCCATAAGTTTGCCCCTGGAGCCCGGTCGGCTCGAAAACATAGTCGCTGCGCAAGAAGGGAAGTGCCCGGCTGATCGCCTCGAGGTCGTTGCGGCGGCCGCCGCTGGCGCACGTATCGATGATGAGCCCGGGGTGACGGGCCCTCAAATCGTCCCAGAACTTCAAGTAGCCCTGCACGTGCAAGTTTTCCGTGAGTCCCGTGCGGCCCGGCTTGTCCACCGACTGCCAGTAATAGAGTGGATCCATGTTGAAATCCTGCCGGTAGATATCGATCTTTTCGCTCGTCAGCAGGCTGCTCACGCGGTCGGTGATCCATTCCCGCGCCTCCGGGATGCCGAGGTTCAAAAGCCGCCAGTCACGATCTTTTTGGAAGCCGAGTTCCGGCGGCAGGTTGACGGGTGCCAATAACCACTCAGGATGATCGCGGGACAATTCGGTGCCGGGCGAAACGCGTTCCGGCTCGAACCAAAGAATGGTGCCGACGCCCTTGCTTTTGGCATGGTCGGAAATTTCGACGAGCCCGTTGGGGAAGCGCTTTCTGTCCACCTTCCACGTCCCGGTTTGCACCCACGAACCATCGCCCTCATACCAACCGGCGTCCATCCACCAAAAGTCGGGGCGGATTTCTTCTTTGAGCCATCCATCAATGTAGTCCTTCTGGTTCTGCGTCGTGGCCTTCTCCATTTCGTGAGTCTGGTGCGAGGTGTTCGGCGTAAGAAGCGGGCCGGGCAGCTTCCCGTCGATGCGAGGGATGACGTGGGCGATCGCCCAACGCCGCCAAAGGTTCTGACCGTCGATCCAATCGCCGGAATAAAGCAGGAGAACCATGCGCGGGGTGCGAATGCTTTCACCCGGCTCCAGCACAGTGCTCAGCGACTGCTGGCCGGCTTTGATGGAGAGGCGGGAACCGAACTCCTTGCGCGAAAAAACCGTTTCCCATTGGCCCGGCCAGCCAATCGCAACAATCGCGCCTCCGGTTTTCCATGCGACATTGAAAAACGGGAGGTGCGCCATGGCAGCACGTCCGCCACTGGCGGCGAGGGCGAACGTGCCGTCGGGTTCGAGCGGTTGCGTCTTCGGCGCGAAGTCGTCTATCTGCGTTCGGCTGCCCAGTTGATAGTGAAGCAGGTAGCCATTGCGCGGGAGGCCGCGGATCTGCCCGTCAAAACCGCTCAATTCGGAGATCAGCGGCGTCTTTTCTTTCCCCGTGTTGGTCAGCGTTGCCACCCATTCGGCCGCGGGGAAATCCTCAAAAACACGTGATCGTAGCTCGACCACGAGGCCGGTTTTGGGATCTGCCCAACGGGAGACCGTCGTGGCCGGCGAACCCTCGACCGCTTCGCTCGTAAAATTCCAACTCCCCGCCAACTCACGGAACGACTTGTCCCCGTAACGAAAGTCGATGGGCAACTCGCCGGAGAAAGTTGAAGCACTTGGCGGCGGCAATGTCGCGGCGGCCCAGCGCCCAATCGCTCCTTCTGCTTGGGCCCGTGCCGGAACGTTGAAGGGACCTTCGATTTGGAGACCATTGAGCACGGACGGTCCCGAGCCCGGCAGAATCTCGAGGACCAATCGTCCAGAGGAGTCCGCTTGCGCTGATGCAAACTCCAAATAGTCCTCACCCTTTGAGGGAAAAGGAGCGTTGCCCGTGCCGGTGGCTCGCGCGGACTGATCCCCGCTCGGCCGCGCCAAGACGCCGGCCCCCGAGCGGGAATTGCTCCCGAACAAAACAACGCGATAGTTCGCCCCGGGAACAAGGCGGGATAATGTTAACGAGGCCGGCCTACCCGACGCGACGATGTAGGCATTGAGAAGCGGCTGCTCGACCTTGCCTCCTTGTGCCGGAGGGAAGCAGTCCGCGCCCGCAAAACCAAGGTAATCGAGTTCCAAAGCCACCGGAGTTTTTCCGTCGTCGGCAACGAAATTCGAGGGAGGCTCGATGAAAAACGGGGTCTGATAACTCCCGGCAACGATCGTGTTCCAATGAATTCCGCTGCCCAGAACTCCGGGCCCGGAATAAACAAGTGGCTCAGGATCCGCCGCACCTTGGGGCGTTCCTCCGCGGCCGGCGAATTGAAGGTTCACTACCGCCTGATCGGCCGCGCCGGCGGGCAGACAGGTCCAGAAAAGCAAAAGACCGAGAGTAACAAATCTACCGGCCGGCTGAATCATACAAGATGCAGATGCCGCTCGCGCAACGGTCAAAGTCGCCTCAAGCAGTTCGCGATGGACAATTATTATTCTGCGGCAATGGCAGCATCCAAACCGACAGAATCGCCGGCGTAACCATCACCGCCATTCCCGACGTAAAAGGCAACGAACTCCCCGGCATCCAGTTTTACCGACCCCTCATAATCTTTTTGCCCGCTTTCGGTATCTTGGCGATTAATGAGAGCGGGCTTCATCAGATCCTCTGGGGGACCGGATTCCTTGTATCGGACAATCCCAACGGACTTCAGCCCCGTCTCTCCCGATGCGAGAAAGGTGGCTTTGACCTTGTAAGTCCCGGCCTCCGGCGCCTGCCAGCGGACGACAGCAAAGCTGGTGTCGCTCGGATGCACGAAAAGGAAAGGTGGCATGGGAGGTGCACCGGGATACCAGGCCGCGTTAGCTCGGGCGACGCAGGGTTCAGGCGCTCCAGGATTGGCGTGCTTGAAAAGCGGCCCGCCGGTCGGGATTTCCAATTCGACATTGTCATCAGTAAACGCAGTAAACGCAGCCACACCGTTTGGCTGGCTCGTCGATGCGCTGCCGTAACTCCAAGCGTTCGGCGTGGTGGGCCCCGGAAAATTGGCGCCCTTGCTCCAAAAGTCATCGAAAGCGTTCCACGTTTGGCCCGCGGAGGCGAATGATACTGTGGCGAAGAGGATAGCGAAAAGAAGGGATGAGGATCGGGAGAACATAGAAGCGAAAGCTAAGTCGAATCCCGAGCGCCCGACACCTTTTTCTGGCGTTTTTTTGCCTATATTAGAAGCCAGTGGCGCTTCGATTCTTTCGTCTCGGCGACCGGGAAAACCGAAGAATATGTCGGCAAAAGAGGCAGTTAGACTCGCGCTGGCCTGCCAGAATGCTTTGCAACAAGCCATGGACTGCCCCCCTCCCCTGCCATTGCGGAATCCATCTTCTTCCGAAGACAGGAAGGCCACGCGCAAATGAGGATTGTCCGGTGCTCGAAGGGTGAGGACGCCGCTTTTCACGGCGTGCTGGAGGACGGCTTGGTCGACCGCATCGACGGCAACATCTTCGGAGAGTGGCGACGCAGCGGGGACCGCGTGCGATTGGCCGATCTTCGTGTTCACGCGCCTCTAACTCCTCCGAACCTATTGTGTCTGGGGAAAAATTACCGCTCGTTTCCCGGCGATGACAACCCCTCCTACCCCAAACAACCCCTCCTCTTCATCAAGTCCACCTCGAGTGTGATAGGACCGGGCGAGCCGATCGTTCTGCCGGAGATGGCCCCCTCCGAAGTCTACTTCGAAGCTGAACTCGCTGTAGTCATTGGCAAGAAAGCGCGGAATGTTTCGCCGTCCTCCGTCTGCGATTTCGTGTTTGGTTACGTGGTGGCCAATGACGTTGGAGCAAAAGATTGCCAATCGGCCGACGGTCAATGGGCGCGGGCCAAATCCTTCGACTCGTTTTGCCCTCTCGGTCCGTGGATAGAAACGGAGCTAGATCCGGCAAACTGTCGCGTAGCATCAAAGGTCAATTGCGTGCCCGTTCAGGAATCCACGACATCGCTCATGATTTTCGACGTGGCGACAACGATTAGTTTTCTTTCCCGATGCATGACTTTGCAGCCCGGCACCGTCCTGTGCATGGGCTCACCGGCAGCGCTGGCCGAACCGCGACCGTTTCTGCGTGATGGAGACAGCGTCGAGGTGGAAGTCGAAGGAATAGGAACTCTCGCTAACCCCGTCCTGATGTCATCAGCCTGCAAAGTTTGAAATAACCCAACCCATAAGAACCATGTCCAAGAAAACCGAAGTCCTCAACCGGATGCACTCCACCGGCGTCGTGGCGGTCATTCGTGCCGACCAACCGGATGACCTTATCGAAGTGGCACGCGCCTTGGCGCGAGGCGGCGTGACCTTGATCGAAATCACCCTGACCGTGCCCAAGGCGCTTCAGGTAATCGAGAGGGCTGTCGACCAACTTAAGGACGAGGTGTTGATCGGCGCCGGAACGGTCCTCGATGCAGCTACCGCCAGCGCCGCAATTCTCGCCGGCGCCGCATACATCGTTTCGCCGGCCGTCCGGCCCGATGTGATCGCAACCTGCCGCCGCCACGGTGTCGCGTGCATGCCCGGGGCAATGACTCCGACCGAAGTTCTCCAAGCGTGGGAACTCGGCGGTGACGTGGTGAAAATCTTTCCGGCCGGAGTCGGCGGCCCAGGCTTCTTCAAAGATCTCAAAGGGCCGTTCCCCGAAATCGAATTGATGCCGACCGGCATGGTCAATCGCGAAACTGCACCACAATTTATCAAGGCGGGTGCGTGCGCTGTGGGCGTGGGAAGTGAGCTAGCCGGAAAGCCGATGATTGCCGCGCGCGAATTCGACAAGATCACCGAGAACGCCAGGGCGTTCATCGCAATCGTGAGTCAAAGCCGGACCAAGTAACAACAACGCCATGAATCGGAAAAAAAGGGCCGTCTTCTTCGGGGAACTCTTGATGCGTCTGGGCACAAAGCGCTTCGAGCGTTTCGTGCAGGCCACCGATTTCGAGGTCGGCTACACCGGAGCGGAAGCCAATGCCGCGGTCTCCGTGGCCAACTTCGGTCTCGATGCCTTCGTAGTCTCCGCCGTTCCCGCCACGGAAATCGGCCAAGCCTGCATTAACAAGATCCGCGAGTTCGGGGTAAACACCGATCACGTTCTCCGGCAAGGAGGACGGTTGGGAACGTTTTACCTTGAGACGGGCGCGTCGCAGCGCCCATCGAAAGTCATCTACGACCGGGCCGGAAGCTCGATCACGGAGCTGAAACCGGGCGACATTCTCTGGGATGCCGTGTTCGAGGGAAAGGACTGGTTCCACTGGTCGGGAACTGCTCCCGCACTGAGTGATTCGATGGCCGAGGTCACCGCGGAGGCTTGCGAGGCGGCGAAGAAACACGGGCTCACCGTCAGCTGCGATCTCAATTACCGGGCGAAGCTCTGGAGTCCGGAGAAAGCGCGCCGCGTTATGACCGGTTTGGTCAAGCACGTGGATGTGCTGATCGGCAACGAGGAAGACACCGCATTGGTTTTGGGAGTCGAGGCCAAGGGAGTGGACGTGCACGCCGGTTCGCTAGACTCGGAACGTTATGCGGAAGTTGCCCGCCTAATGCATGAACGGTTCGGCTTCCGCTACGTGGCCACTACCTTGCGCAAAAGTATCAATGCGTCGGAAAACGGCTGGTCGTGTCTTCTTTCCGACGGCAAAGACTGCTGGCTGAGCCGTTCCTACACCATGCGTATCGTGGACCGCGTCGGCGGGGGAGATTCTTTCTCTGGCGGCCTGATCTATGCCTTGCTCAGCGGCCAGAGCGGAAAGGAAGCCATCGAATTCGCCGCAGCGGCATCGTGCCTGAAACACAGCATCCACGGAGACTTGAACCATGTCTCCGTGGCCGAGGTGATGGCACTGGTCGGAGGCTCGGGCTCGGGACGCATCGAGCGCTAAGGATAATCGCCAACATCTTGTGCGCGGGACTACCCCTGCTCCGAGTGCGCGGCTCGCCTTGCCGGTCAGGAACCCTTTTTATTGAGAACGAATAGAGCCGACTGAGGCTGATGCGGGAGATCGACCGGCAGCCCATCTTCCATCAACGCGGCTCCGGTCATGCGCACCGGATTTTGCGGATCATCGAGATCTCTCACTTCGTAATCCGCCCCTGCATCCAGACCTTTCAAGCGCAGCTTGTAGCCCTCGGGCATTGCCGCTTGGCTGCGGCGGAAGACTTGCACCACGGCTCTGCCCGCATCCGGACGGTGATACATCCACGCGGCGAGATCTTCCTCGGAAATACTCCACTCGGTAAGCGGATAAAAATCTCCTTCGTAGATGTCGCGTAGTTCATTGACCGTCCCCATTAGCGCCTTCCATCGCTCCCAGTCCGCCTTGTCGGTGCTGTGCCAATTCAGATTGGCGCAGAACATCGCGCCCAGACCGCTGCGAAACCTATACGGGTCATCCGACACGGTCCCGATGCCCGTGTGCGGAGTCCACGGTGCGTGACCGGTTGTTTTCGCCTGGTCCGGGGCAGGTTCCCACCAGGCACCATCGGCCCGCGTCAGGTTCATGGCCCGCCGCATCACCTCGAAGTCGATCCGGCTGCCGGTCCCGGAGCAGATGTCGAGCTTGAGCCCCGGATTGTTAGCCACGAGTTTATCCCAGAACTTGTAGAGACCCATCACGTGCTTTGTTTCCCGCATTCCGACGCGGGCTGGCGGCTCGTTGTTCTGCCAGTAAAGGGCAGTGTGCAAGTTGCTATCCATCCGGAAAATGGAAACTCCCTGCTCGCGCACGAAATCCGAAAAATATTGTTCCGCCCAAGCGAGCGCCTCGGGATTTCCGAAATCCAAAAGCCGGAAATTGTTGGCCGCCTGATAGCTTCGTTCGGGCAAGAAATCAGCCGGCTCAAGCAACCATTCCGGATGCGTCTCGTAGAGCCATGTCTTCGGCATCACCCTCTCGGGCTCGAACCAAACGAGAAAGTCCATCCCATGCTGTTTTGCGGCGTCCGCCACCGGGCGCAAGCCGCGCGGAAAGCGCACCGGATCCGGCTCCCATGTGCCGGTTGTCTTGTCCCAACCGCTCGGTTCGTCCGGACAGGTATACCAACCGGCATCCAGCCAGAAGTTGTCCACCGGCACCCCGTGGGATGCGACATTTTGGATGCATGCCAGCAGATTGGCTTCGCTTGAGTGCTCGAACCGGATGATGCCGTGCGGGCCCGCGGAAATCGGGGGCACGATCGTTTTTCCGCCGATGCGTGGCGTGTAATGTTCAAGCAACAGCCTGCGGAACTGGTTCTGCCCGTCATCACGGTCTGCTCCTTGCCAAGTCATTACCAAGACGGCGGGTGTCCTGATCTCTTCGCCAGGGGCAAGGCTCGCGCGCATTCGCTTGATACCAGCGGTCACGATCAGATCACCGGAGCTCTCGCGCTGGAAACGTGCCGACCATTGTCCTGTCCAACCGATCGCGAAAAACACGCCGGCCTTTTTCTCGGGCCCAGACAAATTGAAGAACGGCATAACCATGTCGGAAGGCCTTCCGCCGTAAGGCTCGAACTGGCGCTGGTCACCGGGCTGGAGATCCACCTCGGCCGGCTGGAACTCGTCGCGACCGGGCAGCGGAGTCGCCTCGATATTTGTCCCGCGGTTGTAAAACAACACTGCCTTCATGTCTTCCGGCATCGGCAGATCCGCATCAAGCGCTCGGATATCCTCGATCAGAGGACTCCAATATTGCACGTCATTCCGGAACCAAAGCACCCACTCGACCGCCGGAAAGTCGAGGTAGATGACCGCCTCCACTCTCAAGGAGAGACCGGTTGACGGATCGGTGAACAGCCACGTAACGCCCTTCCGCCGATCACCCAAATCCTTGGTTTGAACCGAGCGTTTCCACTGCGGCAGGAAATTGCGGGACGTTTCGCCGTCATAGCGGAAGGAAAAAGGCAATTCCTCTACGCGGTCGCCAAGGAACGCCGAGGTCCACCTCTCCAGCGTAGTCCATTCCTGTGGCGATGAGCCCAAGACCACTGACGGGACACAAATCGCCGACAAAGCCAGCACTAAGAGAACGGAGTGAAGCGGAGATTGTCTCATCGTGCCCCTGTCTTTTCGCCGATTACCGGCGCCGACGCAAAGAACGCTTCACGCGCCCGGGTTGTGGGCGGTGGTTCTGGCGTGCGTATTTGGAGGGGGTTTGGCCCATGATCGCGCGGAAGGTCGAGTTGAAATGGCTGAGGCTCTCGAAGCCGACGCCTAACGCGACTTCCGTCACATTCATTTTGCCTTCGCAGAGCAGGAGCGCCGCGCGGTGTGTGCGGTAAATCTGCAGATACTTGACCCACGGCATGCCGACCGCCCGCCGGAAGACAAGTTTAAGCCGGGTCTCGCTGATGCCCGCCGCTTGGGCCACATCGGCAGCGTATACCTGATCGGCATAGTTCTCGCGGAGATAGCGCAGGGCCTGCACGACCGGGCGCCAGTCGACGTCCGAATTTTCCTCACCCAACTTTGCCCCGCGGGAAGCCTCCCACCGCATGAGCCGGACAATCTCGCTGAAAAGTATGGCGCCGACCCGCAATTCCCATCCGAAGCCGCGGCTGCGAAACTCCTCGTGAATCCCGCTCAGGCCGCGGACCAGAGCGCGGTGCACGTCGTGAGGCAGGCGCACCAGACGTTCGGCCAGAGTGCGCGGAGCCGAAAAACGACGCAAGATGCTGACACTGACTTGGGGATTGCAGAATTCGAGGAGGGCCGAGGGAAGAAAGTAAACTGTGATCGCACGGTGCGGGTATTTGGTCACTTTGCCCCAATGGGGCACGCCGGGCCCGAGCAACAAAACATCGTTGACCGTGCGCCGCGTTTCCTCGCCTTCCACCATGACGATTCCCTCGCCTTTGAGCGCAACATTGATTTCGCAGTAAGGGTGGCGAGCAGGACCGGGCGCCTCCGCGGCGGTTTTCTGCTCGAAAAATTTGACGAAAATCGGCGCGGCGTCGCTCAAGCGCGGCCCCAACTCGTCGGCTTCCATCAGCCAAGCGAGCTTTTGCGGATTTGTCCTTTTTGCCTTGATCACAATTTCGTCAAAAAATCGAAAGACACGGCAAGCTCGTCACATGCGGAAGTTGTTTCCGGCCACGAGCCGACGCGCGATCGCCAAGATACGGTCTTTCGGACCGCGGTAAGCCCAAACTTGCGCTAGGTCTTGGCACGAACTAAGCCCGGTGCCGGCGCCGATCCCCGGAATGTGATACTCCAACTCGCTGAACGCCCCGAGACCACTGCAGACATTACACGCCTGCACGGCGAAACCCCGCCAATCCGGATCATTCCACGGCACGTCGACATACTCGCCGGACGGATTCACCCCGAAGTTGCGGACGACTAACGACCAATCATTGTCCGCTCCGTGGATATAGGCAGCGCGACCGGCCATGACGGCGGCACGGAAGCTCAGCTTGTGCTCGCCGCGTTGGTCCATGCGATAGCGGATCAAACGATCGCCGATTCGCACGGCGGATTTCGGGATGCGACCCACTGTGCTGAAAATATGCAGCGGCTCCGACCTCGAGAACGTGGGAAGAACTAAATCACCGCCATGTGGCATCTGGATGAGGTTCCAGAGCCCGAGCTGCGCGCCCGCCGGCACCCGGCCGCCGGCGAAAGCGAGCGAGGTGGACTGGGCGTAGCCACCATACGAGACACCTTTCAAATCCATATCGCGTTCGTAGCGCAACGGATCCGGCGAAGGTCCGAATGACTTCACGATCTTCAAGTCGACCTTGCGACCGGAGCGCGCGATACGAAGCGTCAGCTTGTTCTCCAAAAATAGGGACCCGTTCTTCCTCACCACGCGGTAATTCCCGGGGTCCAAGGAGCGCGGCTGGTTATAGGCGGTGAGGTCGGGAAACTTCGGAAGGAAGACATCGACCTCGGGCGCCAACCACGTGCGGTCTCCTCCCGAATTATGCCAAGCCGCACCGGCGAAAAACGCCTTGGCCGATGCAACGGAATCCAGCGCCGGATTGGTCCAATAGAAATTTTCCTCGCTGCCCGCCGCGAAAACGCCGAGCAAACGGCCTCCGTGGGGCAAGACGAGTAACCGTGTCCCGTCGCGGAACGCGAGCGTCTCCGGATGACGGCCGGCGCCCCGAAGCACTTTTTGCAGATCGCGCAGCCCGTTCATTCAGAATGGAAATTCTAAAGTAATTTCGCGTCCGATAGCAGCGTACAACACGGTGACGACTGCACGTTCGGCGGCCGGTCTTTGCTGGTCGGACATGGAGCGCAGGGGGTTCGATGCGAGACGAAACGATCCACGTTTTTCGCCCGTTGCGCCTCTGCTTTCCTCTATTTTTCCCCCTTTTTTCGTCTGGCTGCCCAATTCCCAAATCGCGTGCGCCTCAGGCCTCAGGAACATTGGCCAGCAATACGATGGAAGGAGTCTCCACACCCCGCCGCACTTCCTGCAGGAAGCGCGCGGCAGGCGCGCCGTCCACCACCCGGTGATCGAAAGTCAGACTCAGCCGCATCATGTCACGGAAGACAATCGAGCCTCCTTCTCCCTCGGTCGGCTCGCGGAAAATGGATCCGATGCCAAGCACGGCGGTCTCGGGATAATTGATGATGGGCGTGAACGACTCGATGTCGAAACTGCCCAGGCTGGTAATGGTGAAGTTTCCGCCTTGCAGGTTCTGCGGGGAAATACGACGGGATCGCGCACTTTCGATCAGTTCGCGCGATGTACGCGAGACGGCGGCGAGCGGCAAGTTACCGACGTCCTTGATCACCGGAACAAGCAATCCCTGCTCGGTATCCACGGCCAAACCGATGTTGAAAGAGTCCGGCATGAAAATTTCATCGTTTTCCCAGCGCGCCGCGAGCATGGGGTGTTTGGCCAGGGCGCGCGCCACGACCTTGGCGATGATGTCGTTGTATGAAGGCACTCCGTCACCACCCAAGGCTTCCTTGAGTTCGCGTCGGAGCAAAACGAGGCGCGAGGCATCGCACCGCGCATGCAGGGTGACCGGAGCAGTAGATTGTTTGCTTTGCATCATGCGTGCCGCGATGATGCGTCGCAGGTTAGCCACCGGCTGACCGCCCACGCCCGGCGAGCGGACCTCCACCGCCATGACATCCCTCTCGCGGATGCGTCCGCCGGCGCCACCGGGTTCAACGCGGGACAAGTCGACTCCGCGGTTTTTTGCCGCACGACGTGCACGCGGACTGACCGGAGTTTCCGTGGAAACTGCAGCAAGGGGGGGTGCCGAAGGCGCCTGCACAGCAACGGGCTGTGGCGCGGCCTGATCGTCCGCGACACTTTTAGGGGTCTCGGCAACCACGGCACTGGTCGCACCAACGGCCGGCGGCTTTTCCCCGGGCGCGAGAAGATAACCCAAAACGCGGCCAACTTTGGTCACCTCGCCGGACTGCGGCGCATTGGCGGGAATGTGGAGGATTCCGCTGTCTGTGGCTTCCACTTCCTGCGCCGCCTTGTCGGTCTCCAGCACGAAAAGCGGATCGCCCGACTTAACTTCCTCGCCCTCGTTTTTCAGCCACGACTGGAAGACGCCCTCTTCCATCGACCAGCCGAGTCTCGGCAACGTAATTTCGATCGCCATACGTCGTAGTTCTTAGCTTATTCCGCGTGCAGACTCCTGACCGCCGCGGCGATCTGTTCTGTCCCCGGCACGACTGCGGCTTCAAGCGGCGGACTATAGGGCGTCGGTGAATGCAAACCGTTCAGGCGACGGATGGGCGCATCAAGTTCGTCGAATCCGTGCTCGGCCATTTGCGCGGCGATCTCGGCTCCCAGGCCGCAGGGCGCGAACGATTCGTCCACGACCAGCAGACGGCCAGTCTTGGCCACGGAGTTGAGGATAGTCGTGGTGTCGAGTGGCGAGACTGTGCGCGGGTCGATCACCTCGACGGAGATTCCTTCCTCCGCAAGTTTCGCCGCCACCTCGAGCACCCGGTGCACCATCAGGCCGAGCGTCACAACGGTGAGATCTGAACCCTCGCGCACCACCGCGGCGCGACCGAAATCGATGTAGTATTCACCCTCCGGCACTGGCCCCTTGACCGAGAGCAATTCGCGGTGTTCCAGAAAAAGAACCGGATCATCGCAAGTCAGCGCCGTTTTCATCAGGCCCTTCGCATCGCGCGGCGTCGACGGCACGACCACGCGCAAACCCGGGAAGTTGGCATACATCGAATAATAGCTACCGGAGTGATGCGTGGCCGCGGCATGGCCGATGCCGATGCAGCCGCGGAGCAGGACCGGCATCTTGAGACGTCCGCTGCTCATGTATTGCATTTTGGCAACTTGGTTGATGATCTCACCCGCGGCATCCAGCACGAAGTCGGCGAACATGAAGTCGACAACAGGCCGCGTGCCGCTCATCGCCGCGCCGCAGGCCAAACCGACAAAACCCCGTTCACAGATGGGCGTATCGCGAAGCCGTCCGGGACCGTGGATCGCGTAGAGTCCCGTGGTCGTGGCAAAACTGCCACCGCGCACACCCACTCCCTCGCCCAGAACAAAGATGCGCGGGTTTTTCGCCATCTCCTCGCTCAAGGCCTCGAGCGTGGCTTTCATGTAAGTGATTTCGCGGACCGGACCCGCAACGGCAGGCACATCGCGTGCCGTGTTTTCCGAAACGGCATAGACGTGGTTGGTTGCCGTGTCCGGCGACGGATAAGGACTTTTCTCGGCGCGAAGGTGCGCTTGGTTGACCGCCTCGTCGATCTCGGCGTCGAGCGCGGCGAGTTCGGCTTCGGGAACGATGTCCTCCTCGATGAGGTATTTGCGCAAGCGCGCGATGGGACAGCGCTGCTTCCACTCCTCGACCTCTTCCTTGGTGCGGTAGCCGAAATCGACCATGCCCTCGGCATGGGCGCGGGTGCGGTAAGTTTTGCACTCGATGAGCGTCGGACCTTCGCCGCGCCGCGCCCTCGCGACTGCTGCGCGGCCGGCGGCTTGCACGGCCAAAACATCATTGCCGTCCACCGCGATCGACTCGATGCCGTATGCCGCTCCACGCGCGGCCACGCTGGGATTGCCCGCCGCATAATCGAAGGGCACCTCCGTGGCATAGCCATTGTTCTCGCAGACAAACAAAACCGGAAGACGCCAGATGCTGGCCATGTTGAGTCCCTCGTGGAACGCACCGTTGTTGACCGCGCCATCGCCGAAGAAAGCCACCGCAACGCGGTCGGTCTTAAGCAGGCGAAAACTGTAGCCCGCACCAGCAGCCTGTAGAATGCACGGACCAACAATGCCGCTCGTTCCAAGCATGCCGATCTCGGGCGCGAAAATATGCATGCTCCCGCCAAGTCCGCGCGAGCAACCTTCGGATCTTCCGTATAACTCGGCAATCAGCGCGAACGGCTCCAATCCCTTGGCCAGAGCGTGGCCATGCCCGCGGTGCGTGCTGAACACCGCGTCGTCGGGACTCAAGTTGGCGCAAATTCCGGCGGCCACGGCCTCCTGTCCGACATAGGTATGACAAGCACCATGGATGAGTCCCTTTTGATGGGACCGCGCCAAGCGTTCCTCGACCGCGCGAATGATCAGCATGCGGCGGTAAAGATCGCGTGAGTCGGGAGCGGTGTCCGATGCCGCGGCGTCGAGTGACGTCGGAATCTTTTGGGCTGCCATTTTGTCCGGTTTGGTTTTCAGCTTCATTTTGCAGGAGTGGTTTCGGAAGAAAGAGCACGCAGGACTTCCGGCAAATGCACGAAGGCCGGACCGCCGCCCATCATCACGCCCACCCCGGCCGCTTCGATCACCTGCTCACGAGTCGCTCCGGCTTTGATCGCCTCGGCGGCGTGGATGTGGATGCACTCGGTGCAGCCCTGCGCGAGGCCAACTGCAGCGGCGATCAGTTCTTTTTCGCGCTTGGAGAGAGCGCCGGGTTGCATGAGCGCGTGATGCATACCACCAAAAGCTTTGGCCACATCGGGCGCCTGCGAACGGAGAGTAGCGAAGTCACGCTGCCAGGCAGCGAGTGTTTCGGTGGGAGCGCTCATGGTCGGAAATGATGCCGGTCAGCCGACAACAGGATTGGTCAGTGTGCCGATCTTCTCGATCTCGATGCTGATCGTATCCCCGGCCTTGAGAAAAACGGGGGGCTTCCGCGCCGCACCGATGCCGTGCGGCGTTCCGGTGAGGATGACCGTTCCCGGCAGCAGGGTCGTGTCTCCGGTAAGAAATTCGATCAAGGCCGGAACATCAAAAATCATGTCGTCCGTGTTCCAATCCTGCATGACGCTCCCGTTGAGGATCGTCTTGATCTGCAGCTTGTTTGGATCGGGTATTTCATCTTTGAGAACGAGACAGGGCCCCAAGGGCGCAAAGGTGTCAAACGTCTTGCCGCGGCACCACTGCCCCCCGCCCCACTTCGTTTGCCAGTCGCGCGCACTCACGTCGTTGGCGCAAGTGTAACCAAGCACGTAATCGAGGGCATTCGAGCGCTTCACGTTGCGCGCGGTCTTTCCAATGACCACAGCCAGCTCGCATTCGTAATCCACTTCCCCGCTTTTTAAATGCTGCGGCAGCTGGATCGGGTCGCCGGGATTTTGCACGGAGGCGGGGAACTTCATGAAGACGACCGGAAAATCGGGAGCCGGGAGATTTCCTTCCTCGGCATGACGGCGATAATTCAAACCGATGCAGACCAACGTGGTCGGAGCGACCGGAGCGAGGAGCTTGCCTACCTGTGCTGGCTGATCAGTAACCTCGAAGTCGCCGAAAATATCGCCGTCTATGACGAAGCGTTGGCTATCGATCGTCTCGCTTGCGTAGTGGATTTGGCCTCGAGAATCTTGGTAACGGATGATGCGCATTGTGAGTAGAGGTGAAATTCGTAATTCGGACAGTGGACATCCGTGTGAAGGACATGACTCAACTAGTTTGACTTACGCCATTGACGATATTGGGCAGCCGCTCTCCGCGGACCGCCTGCAAAGCGATGGAGATAGCCGTTTCACGAAGGGTCCGCACGGCGGTCGGACTGGCCGAAGCGATGTGCGCGGCCAGAATAACATTGTCCATGCGGCGGATTGGGTGATCGGCGGGAATGGGTTCGGGGTCGAAAACATCGAGCGCGGCCCCACCGAGTTTGCCGGTGGTCAAAGCCGCAACCAGCGCCTCGGCATCGGCGAGATCCCCGCGCCCGACATTGATGAACAGCGCTCCGTCTTTCATGGCGGCGAATGCATTTGCGTCAAACATCTTCTTGGTCGACGCATTCGAGGGGCAATGGGGCGACACAATGTCGCTGGCAGCGAGTAATTCGGCGAACGAGCAAGCCTCAGCACCCGCTGCCTCGATTTCCGCCCGCGGCGCAACCGGATCGAAAACCAGAATACGACATTTGAAAGGCGACAAGCGCCGCACCACTTCACGACCGATGCGACCGAAGCCTACAATGCCCACCGTGAGGTTCTTCAGTGTGCCCATCGATTCGAGGGGGGAAGCAAGCCCCCAACCTCCGTCGCGCAAGAGAACCGCATTGGCCACCACTTGACGCGTGAGGCCGAGGATGAAAGCCACCGTGTGATCAGCGACCTCGTCGACGCAGTAGTCCGGAATATTGCAGACAGGAATGCCGCGACCCTTGGCCGCCTCGAGGTCGACATTATCCACGCCTATCCCGTAGCGCACGATGACGCGGGCCTTGGGCATTCGCCCGATGACCCCGGCATCCATCTTGGCGAACTGAGTGATGACCGCATCGGCGTCAAAACACAACGCGGCAAGATCCTCACTGCTTCGGCATTGGCGGCCTACCAGCTTGGCGCCTGCTTTATCGGCGGCTTGCTCCTCGACACTCAAGTCGGAGAACGTCCAATCGGTGACTGCAATGATCGGGGCTGGCATTGAAACGCGGTGAATATTTAACTTAGAGACGGCTATAGCGCTAAACCCCCGTTTTTCGGCCACATTTGCGCGATTGTCGACCGAAGAGGTAAGCGGAAAAGCTTTGGTGCCACAGCGGACAGCAGCAACTCCCCGCCCGCGAGGCATCCTCAGTTCAACAATGTCTATTCAATAGAAAGCCCGGAGACTTGCCAGCACCTTGGTACCAGCGGCGAATCATACTAAGTAGTGCGGTTCTGGTTCCCCATCTAAGTCCGGGCTGGTCGTAATTAGGTGACGCCCGAAACCGCATCGCCCGTGCTGAGGACGTGTCCAAGAATTTCGGCAAAAACACTCCCCGGAGCAGCAGAGGCATCGATAGACCGCACGATCGGGCGGGCATAGCAGTCGAGAACGCCGAGTGATTCGGACTCGAATACGGCCATCCGTCGGCGCACGATCTCCACGTATGTGTCGTCGGGACGTGAGCCCTCTGACGCTCGCCGCGCGAGGCGGCTTTCGAGCACGGCAGGATCGTCGCAACGCAGGTGTAAGACGAGCGAAACGTCTACGAAGGCTTTCATCATCCGCGCCTGCTCAACGTTGCGGGGAATGCCGTCGAGAACGAGCCACTCGTGGTCCGGACGGAACGCGGATGATGCCACGTGTTCTTCCAGGCGTTTCCGCCAAAGGTGGACCGTCAATTCATCGGGCACCAACTCGCCGCGAGTCGAGTAATCGATGAAAGCTCTTCCAAGCGACGATTGAACGTCGAGAGCCCGGAAGACGTCTCCGCAAGCACAATGGAAAAAACCCGGGGTAGCCCCAAGCAACCGACCCTGCGTCCCCTTGCCGCTTCCTGGTGCGCCGAAGAGAAGAACGGCGCGGAATTTGTCGCCCGGCCTCGCAACCAGCGGCGTCTCGCGCCCCAGCTCCGATGCAGTGGATAGAGTTGGCATATCTAGCAGTTAGACTCCAAGCTAGAACTCGGCTCGTCGCCTCCGTTTTTCGCTGCTTTCGCGGCGGTTTCAGCCTCCTAGGCAATAATTTCGCGCTGTGGCCAAGCCACACATCAGGGGTCCGCTCCTCTTCGCCGAACCCCTGTCTTCTCACGAAGCCCAAAGCATGTGATCGAGCGACGACTGAAAACACCGTGGATGACATGAATTCGGCCAAGGCGGCGGTCAGGGCATCAAGTCTAAGTGCGCCTTCGCAAAGTGCAGGACTTGGAAGCGATCATTAGTAGACGTCCTTCCGGTAGCGTTTGGTTTTTTTCAGTTCCTCGACGTAAGCCGCTGCGTCTTCTTTCGATTTGCCGCCGGCCTGCTCAACGATGCGATGCAATGCCTCGTCGACATCTTTGGCCATGCGCGAGGCATCGCCGCAGACGTAGAAGTATCCGCCTTCCTCGAGCCATTTCCACAGTTCGTCGGCATTTTCCCTCATGCGGTGCTGCACATAAACCTTCTCGGCCTGGTCACGGGAGAAGGCGGTGTCGAGCCGGTGCAGCACGCCTTTGGCGCACCAGGCGTTGATTTCATCCTCGTAGAGGAAATCGGTCGAACGATTGCGATCCCCGAAAAAGAGCCATGACCTGCCCGGAGCACCGAGCACTT
Source organism: uncultured Chthoniobacter sp. (assembly GCA_964545425.1). Classification (GTDB taxonomy): domain Bacteria; phylum Verrucomicrobiota; class Verrucomicrobiia; order Chthoniobacterales; family JACTMZ01; genus JACTMZ01. The sequence goes on from CAZJGQ010000001.1 coordinate 52,305, forward strand.
CACGTTCCTGCAAGAACGCGCGGAACGGCGCGATGCCCGTGCCTGGGCCGACCATGATGACCGGAACCGACGCGTCCTCGGGTTGGCGGAAGTGTTTCGCCGAGTGGATGAAGACCGGCATTGATGCATCCTTCACGCGGTCGGCCAGATACGTGGAGCAAACGCCTTGGCGTCCACGTCCGTGCAATTCGTAGCGCACGATGGCCACGGTGAGGTGGATCGCTTCGGGATGGACCTTGGGCGAGGAGGCGATGGAGTAGAGGCGTGGCTGGAGTTTGCGCAAAACCTTGACCAGTTCCTCCGCGGTAAAATTTGCCTGCGGATAAGCCTGCAGAATGTCGATTACCTCGCGTCCGTCGATCCAATCCTCCATCGCCGATTTGGCTTCGGGGTCGATCAACTCGGACAACTCCGACGCGCCTGGGCACTTCTCGAGGACGGCGGCGAGGAGTTGCCTCGACGGTTCGCGCAGCGTGACTTGGCGTGTGAGCACTTTGCGCAGGTTTGCGCCCGCGCTCTCAACCGCTTCATCGCCGCTCAGGCCCGTGGCGGCGAGCACGGCATCCACTTCGGCGGGATCATTCGCGGGAAAAATGCCGAGCGAATCGCCGACTTCATAGACGAGTCCCGAACCGGCCAGCGATACTTCAAAATGCACTGTTTCTTTGCCCGAAGCGGGCGCGGTCAGGCGGCGGGTGGCAGTCAGCCGCGCTGGAAAAGGGTTCTTCCGCGAGTAGGTCGAAGCAGTCGGTGACACTTGACAAACATGCCGCCACGGATGCGAATTTGCACGCTTCAAACAGCCTGTCCAAACAGGCGCGCGACCACCAATGCCTTCGAACCGCTGGAGGAATCTCACAGCGAGATGTTTCGGATAAATTGGCAGCGCCAGGATCCGCGCAAATCCGGAGTCACGGCTTGAAATCACTAAATTTCCGCCGAAAACCGCGAGCGACTGCGCTCTCCATATTTTAGTTTTATAACTACGCTGGCTCTTCAACTGCTTCCGTCGCCGTAATGCACCGGGAGCTATATTTCCTAACGCATTAAGGCAAAGGAGTTGAAAGTCACGAAACCACCCTAATTCACCCCACACAATGCACCACCAAACAGACCAAGTGTTAGATACCACCGACTTCTTTTCACGACGAGTTGAACCCGTTCCGCAAAGAGTTCGTGAGATCGCGCTGTTGCGCGGTTTGGGCTACTCGTTCCGCGAGATTGCCCGGCAATACCACGTCACACCCCAAGCAATTTCCTTGATGCTGTCGCGGCACAAGAAAAGCGCCAAGTCTTTGTGCAAAGCCACGGATCTGACTGTCCTCTCCTCGCGAGCCGCGAATGCTTTGGGTCGGCTTAGAATAGCCAACCGCGACGAGGCCCGGCGATGCAACGCACTTGAGCTGCTCAAAGGGGCGCGTAACTGCGGCCGAAAGACGCTTGCCGAGATCGAACACTGGCTCGACGAGGAAAAAAGCACGGCATAGACAACTAGGCATGGCGCTCCCCTACCGATGTGTTCGCGAAGTCTACCGGGGCCAACCCATCGATGCCGATAAAGCTGCCGGCGTATTCAGCCCCACACCCACTTTGAACCGCTGTTGGCAGGTAGACATCGCAGGTAGACTCAAAGGAGCCTTTGGGACCAACCAGATCGGTTTCCTCGCTCCGATCGGCAAGTTTTTCCCGACCGAGCGCGTAACTTTGACGAGTTGCGCACAGATCTGCAAAAAATTTCCCATTATTCGCTGCAAGCCACAATGGGACCTACAAGGTGACCTCTGTTCCAGCCGCGCCATGAGTTTTCTCCTTTCTTGCATGCTCCCCGTAATCTTCGCCATGGGCGTCTGCGCACAAACACCCGTCCGCACGGCAGATAAAGACGCCGTCCGCAATGGTGGATTCGAGCGCACTATGCAGGCACCCAATCTCTGGGGCGGAGTGGACAAAGACGGCTTCCTCGCCGGCTTCCGCGGCTTTCTTCCCGTGCTGAGCGAGAGCGGCAGTGTCGTGGAAAGTCCCATGCCCGTGGGAGTGGCGGTCGGCGATCTTAATAGCGATGGCCTGCCCGACATACTCTCCTCCGACCCGCTCGGTTACGTGCGCATTTATTTCAACAGCGGCAGCAAGGAGCAACCGAAGTTCACCACCGGCGAACTAAGCCTGCCCTGGCTGGCCTCTGGAGAAGGTGACCCGCCTTGGCGGCCTCCCGATTTGAACACGGACGAAATCCGTTCCTGGAATCAGCGCTGGGCCAAACGACGCCTCGGCGTGCGTGCCTCTCTCGCGGATCTTTCAGGAAGCGGAAAGCTCGATCTCGTGGCCGGCAACTATATCGGTGACATCTTCATCGTGCCCAATGGCGGGTCGGCGCAGGTCCCTCGATTTGCCCAACCGCCTTCGATTGCCAAAGCGGCCATTCCGACAATGAAAGATCCCGCGCGCCGCTGGGGCAATGTCTTCGCGCCACTGCTGCACGACTGGGATGGCGACGGGAAACCCGACCTTCTGGTCGGCGAGGGCTCTTATTCGGCCAACAGCGTGCATCTTTTCCTCAACCAAGGGTCTGCTGCTTCACCGGTATTCAACGAAGAGAAGCGCCAACCCCTAGCCCTCGGCGACGGAAGGCAGCAACTCACCCCTGCTCTCGCTGATGTCAATGGCGACGGGAAACCGGACATCTTGGTCGCGGACCGAGGCGGGCGGGTCACTGCTTACCTCCGCCCCGAATCGTGGAAATTCGGCGACGCCATCTCACCCTCCGGCTACTTGGCCAAGAGCGGCGGTCTCAAACCCGACGAAGCGGCAGCATTCGTCCTCGGCTCGGGAATCCACACCATCGCCACCGGCGACATGAATGGCGATGGCCTTTTCGATCTCGTTATTGGTAAGAACAACGGCCGGATCGCCTGGTCAGCCAACAAAGGCACGAAAGAGACTCCCAAATTCGAGGATGCCAATGATCTGACGGGAGAAAAGCCCGCGCCGGTTGCGTGGCAACTGCCTTCGCAATGGGACGTCGACACCGGCACCTCCCGCGGCAACTTTCTCGCCTACGCCAACAGCGTTACTGTCGAAGAGGATCCCGCCGCCCAACCGGTTGAAGGCACCCGCGCCTTGCGCTTCGGCTATGCTGTTTCACCAAACAAAACATTGGCTGCTCCAAACGCCCAAATTCCCGCCACGCCGGATTTCGACCGCCGGGGCGAACGGGACCAAAACGACCCCCTGTTCCGCGGCTCCGCGGAGCAAAGGGGAACCGGTGCACCATCCAACTTTTTCATCGTCCGCCAGCCCGTGCAGTTGGAAATCGGCAAGACCTACAAACTGAGCTTCCAAGCCAAAGGCAACAAAGTCGGCAACGCCGGATACACTCTCGGTTGGCGCGGCTTCAAACAACTCGGGGAAGACCGCCTCGTTCGCGGCGAACGCGGCGCCGTGCAGCGGCAGCGCAATGCGATCTCCGACAACGAAGTGCAATCGTCCGATTTCAGGCCCTCCGGAAATTGGTCGGCTGTGAGCAAAGATTTCAGGATCCAATTCAAAAACGAACGTGATCTAAACAAGGAGAAGCTCACTTCCGAGGGCATCTTGGAAATTAGCTTCGAACTTACCGCCCCCGACGGTTTCCTCTACCTCGACGACCTCAAACTCGTTCCTCAGGGCTGATCTGACCGGCACACTCGCTCTGGATCGGCGTCTTGAAGCGAATCAGAAATCCAACTTGCTCGCGCGGGTCTTGATGAGCTCAGCATATCGCTTTTTGCTGACCTTCGAGCACAGACCGTGCTCGATGAGCGCAAGGGTTGCGGGAATTCCAGACGCAAAACGACGCAGGGCATTGTCCATCTGTTTGGCGCTCAGCATCAGCGTCTCGCCGAAGCGCAGAAAATCCTGCCGATCGATTTTGCGCTTTTTGCCGTTTAGCGTGAGCGCTGATTCCTCTTGGTCCTCGGGCAAAAGAAGATAGGTGGGCAGCAGATCGTAAGCTGGGGCCAGGCGCATTTCCCGATCCATGTTCTGCAGCAGGGAGAAATTTTTCAAATGCATGTCCGCATTGCCGGTCAGGAAGCAGAAGAGCGCGAGATCGAACAAGCGCAGGACGTCGAACACCGGAAGATCGCTGTAGCGCAGCACTGCGCGGCCGACCGACTCCAGCGAGCCGCGATACTTGTCGGCCGTCAGCCGGTCGGTGAGCTGGCACATGTCTTCCATCGGTAGTTTGTGGGGACCGGAGCGATCCATGCGACGCGCGATAAAGGCATGGCGACCATCCTTCATCTTGATCAACCCGCAGGAGGCGGTCGCGATGCCGAAGCACGCAGCCATCCGCATGGTCAAATGCTCCAATTCGGGCATTTCAGGATACCGCGAAACCGGCGGCTTGAGGATGTATTCACCCTCGAGCCCCACGATGGTGAATCTCCCGGTGCCCCTCTTGGCCTCTCGCTCGAGGTGCAGCGAGAGCTTCGGCTGCACCCCGGGCACGGTGACGTGTTGCCGGATGACCTTGGCAGCCAACGCGTCCATTTCCTTCTGCGAGTAGGGAAGCAGCGGCGGCTGCGGCGCGTCGAACAACTCGCGGCAGCACGCGGAATGATGAGACACCTCGCCTGCGGCCAGATCGCCCAGACAGATCAAACAACGCTCCTCACCCATGACGTTGCTCCTCCTCTTCCAACGGCACCACACCTACGGCACCGATGCAGTCGCGGCAGCACGTCAGCAGCAGTCCCATGCGGTCACGCGGGTCAAGCTTCCACGTTCGCTCTGCGATTTCCAACAACCACCCCTCCGGGATAAGACCGTCGAAAAACGGAAAGAGCCGTTTGTCTTCGAACGGTTCGGGCTGCAAAGGCAGCGACAAGCTGACCGGCATGGCTCCCGGGGAATGCAAATAGTCCGGCAGGTAGGTGAACCGGTAAGAATCCTCGAGTTCCTCGAGGATGCCGGCAGGCCGGTCTTGCATGCGAACTTCAGCGCGCCTCATGGCCGACCTCCGCGCGGAATACCACCGGCTCCAGCCTGTGCCCGAACAAGGCCAGCACTTGGTTTACTTTATCCAAGCGCAGCGTCGGCTTGCCCTGCTCAAGGTCGCGAATGAAGCGCAAACCCACACCGGCACGGTCGGCCAGATCGCGCTGGGTCAGACCCAACCCGCGACGTTTGGCTTTGACAAACTTGACCAAGGACTCGCTCATAGGACACCGATCGGGTATAAAGTTCGGTGCACAATCTCAAAAATACCTGATCGGGTATAAATGTCCAGAAAAAGTCCTTTCTATACCCGATAGGGATTTGCTCAGGCCGCACTTTTCACGATTTCACGCTGTCCATTCGCTGTAACTTTTGACCCCTTATTTGCGGGTCCAGGCAGGTGCAGGCGGGTATTTCGAAGGCGCCTAGGGCACGCCAGATTTGTCAGTCTCATCTCTGTCGTTAAACAACTTACAACAATCCGATAGAGACAACTCCAATTGCCGCCGTTCAGATTATGAGCCTGACGAGCTACCAGGCTGCTCCACCCCGCGATTGGATGTCTAGATTAGCCTTGGGCAAACGGGTGTCAAGCCCCGGGCGCGTATTTGGTGATGGTTTCGTCGCTGACCACGCCGATATACGGGAGGTTGCGGAATCGTTCCATGTAGTCGAGGCCGTAGCCGACGACGAATTCGTTGGCGA
>CAZJGQ010000002.1:0-50198 GCA_964545425.1 uncultured Chthoniobacter sp.
TTCTTCTAGGACTCGCTCGGCTTGAGGCCGATTGGGACCTTATGCCTTTTCCTAATCTTCGCGAGTTGCCTGCTGTGCGGCGCAGGCTCGAAAATCTCTCGAATAAGCGAAAAAGAAATCTCGATAAGTTTCGATTAGAGTATTCCGAATTGGCCAAGCGCTTCAGCGCTTAAAGTCAGGTCAATAGCCGGGGTTGTAGTGTTCCCTCGCGTGCGCGCGTACGCGTGATCCCGCGCGCGCCGGCGCGTCTTGATATATGGACACGATTCATCCGCCCACCGGTTCTCGCCACTCGTTTGCCTGTGGGCCGTCTCGCCAAGTCTCGGTTCGCTCCGCTCGGCTGTGGCTAAATGTCTGACTGTTGCCTGCCCGGTTGTTTGGCGGACTACCGCGATTGCCCGGGGTCGCCGGGCATGAGCACTCCTCCCAGTCCGTTCGGCGCAGCCGACCGGACTCTTATCCGTGTTTATCCGCGTCAATCGGTGGCTAAGATTTCCGGCCTGCCTTTTTCCGTCTGCAAAACCGCCTCAACGAACTCGGTCAAAACCTCGCCATCGAAATCCGCGAATGGTGAACATCGCGAAACTCATTAGTTCTTTCGGAATAAGGACTGGCCGCTTATCAAGACACGAGTGAAATTTCCTCTCTACAGCAGAGTTGCTCTGGCGGTTGATCTGCCGGGTGCCGGTTTGCGCCGCGGCGACGTGGCGACCACGGTGGAGTATTACGAAGGAGACGGGTCGGAAAACGGCTACGATTTGGAAGTTTTCAACGCGCTCGGCCACACCGTGGCCGTGGTCAACGTCCTCGAGTCTCAACTCGAAGCCCTTCGCGACGACGAATTGCTTACCGTCCGCCAGCACGAGCTAACCGCCGCCTAGGCGGCCCATCTCCTCCGGAACGCTTATTTTTAGCCGAGGTCCTCGGCGAAAAATGAATCTTTGTCCATCCGTGTCTATCCGCGTTTATCCGTGGCTCAATGTTGGGCCTTGGCCTGCCTTTTTCCTGTCTGCAAAACCGCTTGAACGAACTCGGCCAAAACCTCGCCATCGAGATTCGTGAATGGTGACCCTGTAGTCCTTTGGTCTTTTGGTCCTTTTGGTCGCAGTGGCGACCTGTCTCGCTTTGCTCGGCTGTCTGCCCGCTGCGGCGGGCTCATGCGATCGAAATCCGGGAGTGGTGATTGAGCGTTCGGTGTCCGCCGGCTTCCTGCGCTCGACTAACGTCGCGCGCGCTGTCACAAAATTCGTCGCGTGAATGCAGGGAACTTTTTTATCGCTACTGTCTTTGCAGTCGGCGCACTTGTTCTCTTGTTTGCGTTGCTGAGTTTTCGGCAATGGCGCGGCAGCCGCAACAACAAGCTGCCTCTGACGAAGCGCTATTTGCGTCCGCCCGGTGAGTCTTTGCGTCTCAAGCTCGAGAAGTCTGACGAAACGATTTCCGAAACGCTGTTCTGGCTGGTTGGAGCAGCGGCCTTACTAGGTCTTGGGGTTTATGCGTTTCTTACCGACTCTTCATTGATTGGTGGAGTAATTGTGGCGGTCGCGGTCAGTGCGTTGATCTACGTAGCACTGCGCTTCGAGAAAGAAGCCAAGCTCCGCCGCGATTGTTACCTCGGATTTCTCGGAGAGCGCGCTGTTGGCGAAGAGCTCAATCAACTCATGGCTGACGGCTGGTCTGTTTTCCATGACGTGCCGTTTCACGACAACCCGAATGCCAAACCCTTCAACGTCGACCATGTCGTTGTGGGATCCGGAGGGTTGTTCGCCATCGAGACGAAGACGCGGCGCAAAAAGAAAGAGGCCGATGGTCATAAGGTCAGCTTCAACGGACAGACACTGGATTATCCGTGGGGTTCTGAAGACTGGGGTGTGAATCAGGCTCAGCAGCGCGCCAATCACCTCGGCCAATGGCTTTCGAAAAAGCTCCAGACCGATATAGCGGCGTCACCCGTTCTCGTTCTGCCCGGCTGGTTTGTCCACCGGACGGGAAAGAGCGACGTGCGGGTTATCAACGAGGGCGAAATTCCCACCCTTTTCCGCGACGAGCACAAAGCCGCCTGCATGAGGACCGAGACAGTCGTCGCCGTTCGAGCCTTGCTCGATGAGCGCTGCCGTGACGTCGGCGCGTGAGTTAGGTCTGCGTCCCGTTGCAGACGGAAGTCTGCACCCGAACCAAGGGGTGAGGTCATCAGGGCTCGGTTGATACCCGGTTCGCCGGTTACACGCTCAGACGTCCGAGTCCATTGTGGCAGCCGGCAATCCGCTTTGCTGCGTGTTCCAATACACGTGTATCACATTGTATTGTATTACATTGTAATGCAAGTAACTGTATTACAATGCTTTACAAAAAAAATCTCTTGCCAAAACCGGCACCTCTTGATCTACTTCATTCATGTTCACCAAACATGATAACAGCAGTGGTTCCCAAATCAAAACTTGGGCAGCCGGGCACTACAACCTCGATGACCTGGAGTCTGACGAGCTCGAGACCATATGCGACTACGCTATCAAGCATCGTTCCAAATCGAAAGCTCGCGCCCGCAAGCCGCGCTCGGGTTCTGCTCCGAACCCCTGGGCTTCCAGCCGGGAAAAGAGCAAGGTGGAATATCCCACGCTTGTCGCCGCATTGGCCGCGCGGTCGCGTCTGGCCCGCAAGCGTGGCGAACGCTTCAGACACCTTCGCCCCTACCGGGTCGGTTCTTCATGGCTGCTCACGAAAATGACCAAGGGCCAGGTCCGCAACTTCCGAGTCTGCCCCCGCTGATCCCTATTTATGAAAACACACACCACCATCAAAAACTGGGCCCGCGACAACAATATCCGTGTCACGCGGTTCAACCAAGATCACACCCTCGACACCCGCTACCGGGATGTCGTTCCCACCGTCCACCTCGAGCTGACCCTCGACGCGGACAAGAGCGGACGCAGGCCGCAGTTGCGGATCTGGATCCCGCTGGCTAGGCGCACCCCGTTGTTCGTCTTCGGACCGGACGCCGCGCAACCGGCAGAGGTCGACGTCGAGGCCACCTTCCCGAGCTTCGAGAACGAGGGGCAACTCGTCGCCGCACTCGACAAAGTGCGGTCGGATTTCCTCGCGCATTACCGCGCGACCCGATCTTCCGGCCACTCTCGTTTGCGCCAGGGCCGGCTTCGCAAGCCTCGCTGCTCGTCACCGGACACCCGCCGCAACCCGCGCGGGCAGACTATGACACGCTGTGGTGTGGACGGAGAACGGTAATCAGGCTCTTCTGTCAGCCATGAGCAACTTCTCGCCCGCCTTCAACACAGTCGTCGCACACTTCGAAAGCGCCAGGATGAACTTCCACACCGACGAAGAGCACAAGGTCGTCTTCTTCACCATCTGCGGCGATGCGGCTGTTTACACCTGCCGCTTGCGCATCACCCAAGATGACGACGTCTTGCAGATCGATCTCGCCCTGCCGGTGCTCGCGCGCCAACCCAAAGTCCGCGAGCAAGTCCTCGAGCTGGTCGCCCGCGCCAACCGCGGTTTGCCCATCGGCCGTTTCGACCTCGACATGTCCGACGGCCAAGTGACCTTCCACATCGGCCACGCCTTCGGATCCTCCGGGCTCCAGGATGAAGATGTGGGACGCCTCTTCTCCACAGGCATGGCCACGGTGGATCGATATTTTCCCGCCCTCATGCGCCTCATGTATGGCGGTCACACCCCGGAGGACGCCGTTTTCGTTTCTGAGCTTTCCGCCCACAGCGATAAAGTCACCGAGAGCAAACCGTCCGCCTCCGCGAAAAAGCCCGCCGGCCGTCCGCGCAAAATTGAGCAGCCCCCGAAATCCGATGCACCGGCCCCCGATTTCCCCGCTAATCCGCCTGCCAGTGAGGCGACCGACTCCGCCAAAAGGGAGCGTCCCTCCTGATGGAGCGCTTTCCTCCGGGGCGGGATTGGACTTGACAGCAGACAAGCTTAACGTTCTAATTGTTGTATTCGAGCGGGATAGAGAACCAGATTTCCGCTCAGTGACAAAGTAATACAATCAATTTTATGATTATACCTTCACTGCTCCAAGATTCCCGCATCAGAAGGATTGCAAGAGACCACGGCAGCCTGGGTGCCTCGTTTTTCGAGCTAGTCGGCGACCCCGCACCAGGAACAGTAACTGAAGTGAGGCCTCTGAGGGCCCAGCTGGAATTGCGCCATCCGGGCGTTAAAGACATTGAAGTCGTTCGGATCATGCAAAAGTTGGAGGAGCGCGGTTTTGGATCTTTCACCACAGGCCGCAGAGGCAAGCCGAGCCGCTTCGAATGGGGCAGTGCGCTTGAGAGTTCCTCGGGATCGGACGGCCTTTATTCGCCCGCTCCCAAACGACAGCGCGGCCCTGCATCACTTGGTGTTGATGCCGAGCGCGAACGCTCGCCCGCCGTTATGGGAAGCCTTCAACATCGACCGCCGTTTCAACGCGTTGCCCAGAATAGTCACCGCGTCATGTTCCGCTTGCGCAAGGATTACCTTGTCGATTTTGAAGTCCCGATGGATTTTACGGCGGATGAAGCTCAGAGGCTTTGCAGCTTCATCAAGGCCTTGCAGGCATCGGGAGAAACTTCTTTTCTTGTTTGAAGCACGAATGAGCTTACTTGAATACATTGTAAGACAAAAACCAATTTGTGGCCCTTGGATATGTAATTTGGACAGCCAATTAACCCAAAAAATTTTAGCCTACAGAGAAAACTAGCCTAAGTTTTTTATTGACCTATTCATCATTTCTGCTAACCTTAAGGAATGATGAACAAAGGAAACCTCCTCAAGTTCCCCTCCAACGCAGGGGAGACCACCCTCAAAACCAAGTCCTTGGCCGCGGAAACCAAGTCCGCTGTGGCCAATGACAAAGCCGCGAGCAAGGCCAAGCCGGAAGGCAGCCCCGAGTCCGACGACTCCAACCTGTGGTTCAATAATTCGTTCTTCTGGCTCCACGCCACCGCGTGGTTCAGCGATTCAACGGCCGAGCGCCTTCGTCTGAGCCTCGGCACGAAAGACATCGCAGAGGCTCGTGCGCGCCGCGACCTGATTTTCAGCGTGCTGCGCGACCTCGAGGGATTTGTCGTGTCGCCGTCGGCCAAGAAGCACGGCCTGACCCGCCATTTCAAACACGCCGCTTGACGGCACAACCCCGGAGAAAACTATGAAAAAACACCAACATACCTACGCAATCGCCTGCTCTTGGGCGGACGCCAAGTGCGCATCCACCAACGGCAGCATCAACACCACTGTCAACGCGGCTCATGACGCGGAGGCATTCATCGATCTGGAGACCAAAAAAAATCCCGTTCTTTCGATCGTGATCCATGCCGCCGATAAAAGCGGTTCTCACATGGTCTGCGCCGACTATGGAAACGGTAAACTCTTGATGGATGTAGCGGCACACGACGCCAGCGAACTTCGCTACGCCCTCGATCGTGTCACGGCTCCCTGGTTCACCGGCTCGGACGAGCCGCTTGCCGCCTGATCCGGAGGAAATACCAATGAACGAAAATATCGTCTGCCCCCAATGCCAAGCCGAGTTTCCCCTCGGCGAAGCCGTCGCCCATCGTCTTCGCGAGCAACTCGCCGCCGACTTCGAAAAGGAGCGCGCCAAGCTCAAACAAGCCGGCGCCCGCGAAGCCGCGGAGCAACTCTCGGTGCAAATGAAGGATCTTCAGTCGCAAATCGAGGCGCAAAAAAACCGCCTCAAAGCCGCCGAAGACAACGAACTCGAATTGCGCAAACAAAAGCGCGAGTTGCAGGACGCGAAAGACGCCATGCAGCTCGAGGTCGAACGCAAGCTTGAAGCCGAGCGCGCCAAGATCGCTGAAAACGCACGCAAGAACGCCGAGGAAAACGAGAAGCTCAAGCTCCTCGATAAAGAAAATAAAATCAAACAACTCACCGAGCAGATCGATATCCTGCAAAAGAAAGCCGCGCAAGGCTCCATGCAGGCGCAGGGCGAAACGCTCGAACTTGAACTCGAGCGCGAATTGAAGGCAGCCTTCATCCACGATGAAATCGTCGAGGTGAAGAAAGGCGAGCGCGGGGCCGACGTTCGTCAGGCAATTCGCACCAACACCGGTGGCGCCTGCGGCGAGATCCTCTGGGAAACCAAGCGCGCCAACGCCTGGAGCGCCAAGTGGATCGCCAAGATCAAAGAAGATCAACGCCACGTCAAAGCCGACCTCGCCGTCATTGTCACGACGTGCCCGCCCGACGGCTTGCGTGGTTTCGGTGCGCACGAAGGCGTATGGGTCTGCGAGCCCGGCTATGCCGTGGCCCTCGCCGCCGCTTTGCGTCAGGGAATCGTCAGCACTGCCGCCCAACGCGTGCAACAAGCCAATCGCGCCGACAACATGTCCATGCTCTACGACTACTTGTGCGGCGTGGAATTCCGCCAGCATATCGAGGCGCTCGTCGAAACCTTCGTCGCCGCCAAGAAACAAATCGAAAGCGAACGTAAAGCCTTCCACAAAGCGTGGGCCGAACGCGAATCGCAACTCACCAAAGCGGTCACTCACACGGCCCTCATTTACGGCGGTATCCAAGGCATCGCCGGTCGCGAGGCTCTGCCCGAGATCGACAGCCTTGCCCTCACCGCCGCCTAGAAAGAAACGACACCATGGCTAAAAAGAAACTCAACAAAACGGTAGAAATCCTCGACGCGGCCGCCGCTGTTCTCGCGGCCACCGGCACGCCGATGCACTACACCGACCTCGCCGCCGCCGTCGGCGAGCACGACAACTCGATCGTCTTCGGGGCCAAACCCGGACTCGAGGTATACACCGCCATCTACAATGACATCAAAGCTGCCCCCGCGTCGCGCTTCGCCAAAGCCGGGAGAGGGGAGTTCTTCCTCTCCGGTGTCGAACCTGCCGAGGAAACGACAGCGGATGCGCCCGGCGTGCCTTCCCACGCTGCCGGTTTCATCCAGGCCTTCGGCATGTATTGGCAGAGGAATCAGGTCGATTGGAAGAACCAGCCTTCGCTGCACGGCAACCAGCAACGCGGTGCGCAGAACGTCGACTTCGGCGGACAAAAAGGTGTCTACCTTCTGCACGATGGACGCCACGTCGTCTACGTCGGACGCACCACGGATCAGACCATGGGCCAACGCCTCTTCCAGCACACCTATGATCGGCTCAACGGCCGCTGGGATCGCTTCTCTTGGTTCGGCGTCTTGCCCGTGAATGAAGACGGTTCGCTCGGCCAAGCCGCCGGGGCCGGCTTCGGCATCGACGACCTCATCTCGGCCATGGAGGCCCTGCTTATCGAGGCCGTCGAGCCGCCGCAGAATCGTCGTCGCGGCGACCAGACCGCCGCGGTCGAATACCTCCAGGCCGAGGACCCGGCCTTGAAAAACAAACAAGCCAAAGCCCTTGTCTCCGAGGTTCTGGCCAAACTAGAAAGATGATTCCCCCATGCCCCTCGACATCCAGCTAGTTCACCCTTTCGACAAGGCGCACGAGCATCATATGTGGGAGTCGCTTTGCGAGTCCATGTTTGCCGCTTTCAAAGACCTTCCCGGCAAGGCCCTTCTGCTCGGCAATTTTAACTGCGGCCGCCAGATCGACGCCTGTCTCGTCACGGGTCGCGGTCTTGCGGTGATCGAACTCAAGAACTACTCCGGCCAGCTTCACGCTCCGCCCAACGAGCGATGGTTCGCGGGCACCAGCCCGGTGCACGCGGGCGGCGCGCTCAATCCTTTGGAGCAAATGCGCGGTGCCAAACATGCCATCGTCGATCGTTTGCGTCGTCCTTGGTCGTACAAGTTTCCCGACATGCCGCCGCCCAACTGGAAATACTCGGCCTGCCGCGCGGTATTCAACCCGGGAACCGAATGGGTCGATCTGCTCGATCCCGGCGTGCACCGTTGGTTCAAGATCTCGACCCTCGACGCCATCGCGTCCGAACTGCGCTCGCTGTCCATCGACACCTTCGACCTGTCCGCGGCCCAGATCGATTTCGTTCGCAAGACCATCCTCTCCATTGCGCCGCGCCGCATCGTGCACAAAGAGCAGAAAGAAATCATGGCAAACGGATTGCAGGGCATCACCGTCGGCCACCTCACGCTCGGGTCCAAGGTGGCCGTCACCCACGGCACAGCGGCGAGCATGGACAAACAAAACAAAAATCCCGTCCCTGCCGTCTTCCATGATTACACGGTGGCCGATGAGGATGGCTTCGTGCTTCACCTCAAAGACATGTGTCTGGAAAACGGTGAGCGCCACATTTTTGCCGGCGACAATTTCAGCGGCGAAAAAAAGTGGGACCGTCTCCAAGAGGGGATGCGTCTCGGTGTTTACCCTCGCGACGGCGGCGTCCTCACAAGGCTCGCCCTGGCCCGTCCCAATGAAGGAAAGGGCAAGAAGAGCACCCGTGGTCGCTCGGCCACCCGCGAGCAACTGGACGAGGCGGCGGGTCTCGACGTCTTCCAGACTCTTCTTGATCTGGGCGCCCTCAAGGTGGGCACACGAGCCGAGGTTTACGGAGAGACCAACAGAGAACGCAACACGCTTTGCGTTCTCTACCCCACAGACAAACCCGAGATCGGCCTCGTGGCCTACATCCTCACCACCATCTTCCCGCTCATGCAAGACGAGGAAGAGGAGTCCGGTGTGCAAACGGCCGCCGCCTGATCCGCCGCACTTATGAACTCCGAAACCAAAGTTATCTTTTCGACCAAAGGCCAGGTCATCATCCCGAAGAAAATCCGCACCAAACTCGGGATCGAGGAAGGAACCGAAGCCCTTGTCACCGAGGAGAATGGCCGGATTTGTTTGCAGCCGATCAATGCGGCCTACATCGCCGGATTGCGCGGCCGGCTTGGCGGTGTCGAACTCGTCGAGACCCTCGAGGCCGAACGCGCCAAGGAAAGGAAACCCGGCGCATGAAGGGCAACCGGGTCTTGGACACGTGGGCACTGCTCGCCTTCTTTCAGGGGCACGGCAGTGCCGCCGCACAGGTCGAGAAAATCCTCAACTCCGCACTCGGCTCGAACCGTCGCGTCTTTTTGCACGGTGTAAGCTGGACAGAGCTCTACGCCACGATCGAGGGCAAGCTGGGCGACCCTGCGGCCGCGGAGGCGGTGGCTGTCCTCGATCGTCTTCCCATCGTCCTTGTCGGCACGGAGGACCGCGAGGTCTGCCGCCAAGCCGCCTGGCACAAAACGGCGTTCGATCTCACCCTCGGCGCCAGCTTTGCCGCCGGCTTGGCCGCAGTGAAAAAAGCGCCCCTAGTGACCGGAGACCCCCAGTTTCTTCGCCTGGCCGGTGATATGACACTCCACTGGCTTGGCGATCCGGCGCTCGTGGCTGAAAATTCCCCGCAATGACCGCCGCCCTCAAACAACCCGAGAACCACTCGAAGAAATACTCGGTGCTCTTTGCCGATATCGACGCGGGGCGCACAAAGTTGCCCCGATTTCAACGTGACTTCGTCTGGGACAAGGCGCAGACCGCCAAGCTCATCGACAGCATCTTGAAGGGTTTTCCGGTCGGCACTTTCATCATCTGGAAGACGCGCGACCGCTTCCGCCATTTCCGCGAGCTGGGCAACTTGCCTCTTCCCGAGCCGCCGGCGGGGGACTCTGTGCAATATGTCCTCGACGGCCAGCAGCGCATCACTTCCCTCTACGCCGTGCGCAAAGGCCTGCGCATCACCCGCGACGGCCGCGTCATCGACTACAAGGACATCTGCATCGACCTCGACGCCCCCGGCGGTCCGGAAGAGGAAATCGTCCACGCCGACGCCCCGGCCGGCCGCCGCACAATCTCGGTGCACGACCTGCTCTCGATGGATGTCACCGACTTCGACGCCTACAGCAAAGCCGAGCGCCGCAAAATCCACGAATACCGCGCCGCGCTCACCGGCCACGACTTCTCCGTCATCGAGATCCCCGAATACGACATCGACACCGCCTGCGAGATTTTCACCCGCATCAATACCGGCGGCAAAGAGCTGTCGCTCTTCGAAATCATGGTCGCCAAGACCTTCGACCCGGAATCCGGTTTCGATCTCGAGCGCAAATACCTCGATCTGGTCGACGGCGATGACGGCGGCAAGAGTCTCATCGACGCCAGCTTCGAGACCATTCCCGCCATCACTATCCTGCAGTGTATCGCTGCCCACCTCAAAGGCGGCATCCGCCACGGCGACATCCTGCGCCTCGACCGCCAGGCCGTCATCGAGTGCTGGCCTCATGTGAAAGAGACCATCTTTGCCGCCATCGACCACATGCAGTCCCATCTGGGCGTCGCCGTCTCCCGCATCCTCCCGTATCCGGTGCTGCTCGTCGCCTTCAGCAACTTCTTCGACCGCAACAAGCTCAAGCCGGCCGGCCACGACCAGACCCGCTACCTCGCCGAATATTTTTATCGCGCGGGACTCAGCAACCGCTACACGTCTGGCGTCGCTGTCAAAATGGTCGCCGATTTGCAGAAGATGAAGTCCATCGCCCAGGGGAAACGTCCATCCTACAAAGGGGAGGATCTCGAGATTACCCCCGACACCTTCCGGACAAAGACCTTCGCCATCAACGACGCCTTCTCCAAGACCGTCCTGTGTCTGCTTGCTGCGAAAGGTCCGCGCAATCTGCAGACCAACGGCCTCATCAAGCTCAACAACTCCTGGCTGCGCAAATCCTCCAGCCGCAACATCCATCACATATTCCCGAAGGCATGGATCAAGAAGCACGGCAAACCTGACTGGGATGCCAATGTTATCGCGAACATCATGATCGCTGACGAATATTTGAACCAAAGAGTGATCAAGGCGTCTGCACCAAAGGATTGGGTAGGCCAATTCTCGCATAAGAGCGCGACTCTCGAGGAAAGTTTCCTCACACACCTGATTGGAAGCGAGGAACTGGAGGCGTTGCGGAGCAACTCCTACCCCAGGTTCGTAGCAGCACGTTCTAAAGCTTTTTTCGAAGCGATAGCGATCGCTCTCTAAAAAGTATGCACATGAGCAAACGTTTATCGGGCGGAAATTACAGGGGCAGACGTCACTCAAGTGCACCAAGTAGTCCGGCTGAAGATCGTATTTTTATACCAATGGCAGAACGTGGTAGGTCGGTAGCTTCTGTTGCGCTATCGGTTCGCTTGAGCAACGTCTTGGAAAAAGGAAATATCCGAATTTTAGGGGACTTAAATGGACTCAACTTTAAGGACATAATCAGATATACTAACTGCGGGCAAAAAACGGCAAGTGAACTACGAGAAGTAGTCCGGAAAGTGCAACAAGGAACTACCGAGACTATGCCAAGCCTTGCTGCTGTTGAGCCTGCAAATGAGTTAGCTTTTCGCGTTCCGTTATCGGCACGAAAGTTTCTTTTGTCTGATCTACCAATTTCCTCCCGTCTCGAAACAGTTTTGCGGCGCTGCGGGTTCAGCAAACTAGGCGACATCGACGGTGTTGAATTCAACTACTTGCTTCGTCGCCAGGGTTGCGGAAAGAAATGCATCCAGGAACTACAGGAACTACTCAAGCGATCTGGTTCAGGTGAATTCACACCGGTAGATACCGCCGATTTTTCCGCTGTTCTCCAACAGGTTGCCGCTTCTATTGATTCCGGTTTAGCCAAACTTGCGCACAGAGACAGGGAGATATTTGAATCACGTATAAGTGGGAACAATGGCGGCCCACGAACGCTAGAGGAAATTGCACAGGAATTTGCCATGACGCGAGAACGCGTCCGTCAGATAACGAAAAAGAGCTTTCAGACAATCCGGCGGAGCGGTGGCCTGAAGCTGAAAAGTGCCTTGCAGTCCTTAGTTAGAGAATGCGAGCAGTGCGTCTGCCCTTTGACACCAGATTTGTTCACGAAATGGACGGGGCCAACGGTTGCCAGCAAGCATGACTCTCATTTTTATGTCCGGGTGCTCGACACGATGGACGCATCCGTGCCCGCGTGGCCTGGCGGCTCAACACGCGAAGGGGGAGATGAAAGTCGGTCGCTAGAAATTCAAACTGCCGTCGAATTGTGGATGCGGAAAACAGGAATGAACCCAACTGCATCCGAAGCCTACTCTTACCTGAGGAAGCATTCGGCTTTTAGAAAGCTGTCTGTTGCAGCATTTCTGGCTGCAATTCGCGTTCCCAAACGATTCATCATTGATTTCCCCGAGCCTGACCGTCCGCAGTTCCGGTTGCGTCGTTTACGTATTTCAGATTTCGCGCGACCGATCTTAGAGGCAAGTGATGTGCCGCTGACGCCTGAGGAAATTATTGAGCGCGCCAAAGCTCGATATGGGCACAGTTTGATTATACATGCAGGTCGCAGTGCAGGTAATGCCTTGCTGGGCGAAGAGGGGATATACCTGCTGGGACCCCGAGCACTGGGCATGCGAAAGCACTTTAAGACCCCAGCCAAAGTGTGGCCCTCACTTCGAAAAATCTTCGCAAACACACTAAAGATACAAAACCGTCCGGTTTCGACGACCGAAGCTGTTTGCCTCCCTGAAATAGCGCGCTTCCACATTACAAATGCTCACGAGATGGCTGCCATTCTCAGGGAGGACAAACGATTTGTGGACCTTGGTCGGCACCTCTTCGGACTCGCCAAATGGGGCTTACAAGAACGCGAGCATATTAAAGACCTTTTACCGGGTGTTTTCGAACAGGCGAAGCGAGTGCTCAAGATCGATCAGGCTTTGGAAAAGCTGACGCGCCTGCGTTCAGTTTCACCGAGCAGCATTGCGAACTACCTCAAGAATCACCCTGAGATCCGTTCCTTTGGCTTCGGATACTATGGCCTCACGAAATGGGGGAACGAAGAGCGATCCGTCATTTTAGCAGACCGGAAGACAGTAGAACGAGCAATCCGCCGGGGGCCGCAGCCCATCAGTTTCCAAGCATTGTGCCAAACTTTTTCAATCAATGTGTCCGGCAGGCAGGCGGATCTCTTATGGAAAAGCTGTCAGGGGTCCCCTAAGTTGCGTCGAGCCCCCGACAAGCAGGCTCCCGACACGCTTCTGCTGCACAAATCTGTTTCGCTTGAGCAATCGCTGGCCAACATCTCGCGCGATTTAAAACGGCCAATGGCAGCGTATGAGTTGGAGTGGGAACTGAGGTCGAGATACGGCGATCTTTTCGCCTCGATAGGACTTAAAGAAATCGAGCAGAAACTTGCAAAAAGCGATTGGTTCCTGCGTGACTCCGCCGGCCAATTCTTTTTGGACGAAGACTTCAACAACGAAGACTTTAATCCTGAAGCTATCCGAGCTGCCGTCACAAATTCGCTTATTGAATCAATGGATGTCGCGGGATGTGATGAGCTGATTGAGAGACTCGAGTTATCTGGCTTTGAGGTGGACGATTTGTCCCAAGACATGCTAGCATCAATTCTTCGCGGAGCAGCCGGTCTTCAAGAAGTTGCGAATCAGAGATTCCGTGCACGCCAATGAAAGCTGTAACCAAACCCGAGAAAATCCTGGTGGTTATGTTTGACCTGTCAAAAGGAGAACCGAAGCCACTGCTTTACGAAGATATAGTTGTTGCGGCTTTCAGGCGGTATCCCGAAGATTTTCAGCTTCGTGGATATCCGGAATACCCGGATTCGTCTGATATCCACAAGCCCCTGTACAAAATGAAGCGCAACGGATTGGTTCGTTCCGCGAACAAATCCTTCATGCTGACTCCAATGGGAATCGGTGTTGCTCAGGGCTTGGTAGGCGCATCGGAACCGACCGGCAACCGCTTGACCAAACCCGAAGAGAATGAGATTAACCGCATTTCTCAATCTCAGGCATTCCGGCTCTTTCAGGAGGGCCACAAGTCCAAAATCCTCGATACCGATTTCTACGACTACCTGGGAGTGAGCGTGCGGACGCCAAAAGGAGATTTCCTGGGTCGTGTTGCCACTGTTAGCCAGGCGGTGGAGGCCCATGGTGCTAAGCGCAACGACAAACTTTCAGAGGCCCTCGCCAGATTGCACGAGTGGATCCTCGGCCACTTTCAGGAAGAAATTCAAGCTAGGAGATAACCATGCCAATTAAAGTTCAACCTTTCGTCATAGACGTAGCCGTTCTCGACCTTATCGGTAAGGAGTTTCGTTTCGACCACGCCAAAGGCCTCGCGGAGTGGCTCAAAAACTCGAGTGACGCATATTTGCGTCAAAGCGTGCCGGATGCTGATCAGCACATCATTGTGCGGTTCTGTGAGGCTGGTAGGGCACTCACGCGGATTGAATGCATCGATTTCGTCGGCATGAAGAAAAGCCACATTGACGATGCACTCAAGCGATTCTTCGATCCCGAAGCTGCCAAGAAGGGTTCCAAACAAGCCAATCTGAAAACACTAGGTGGCCATGGAAACGGAGGGAAGTTTTACATGCGCCAAATGTTTAAGTCCTCTAAGGCCATGACATATCGAGATGGCCGCATGAACATTTTTGGCTTCAACGAAAAGAAGCAATACGGCTTCGAAGAGGGCTTTGAAGATAAAAAAATGCCCCTAGCTGACGCGCTGAAACTGGCTGGCCTTGACAAGCTCAAACTTCCGAAAGGCGTGCTCGACCAATTGAAGGCAGGGGAAACCGGCTTCACTGTGATTGTCGGCGACAAGCCGGTGAAAACTAAAGGCACCAGCAGCCTAAAGGAGCTTTGCGACAAACTTATTTCGCATCCACAAGCTAGGAGACTTATTGGCCGAAAGCCTGTGCACGTCCTTTGTAATGAGGAATCCGAACTGACGAGGTTAACAGTTCCCAAACTTGAGCCGAAAGAGGGATTCGAGCAGCCAATCGTTATTGAGATCCCCAGCGAATTGAATCACCAAGGCGAGACAGTTCACTTCGTGAACAAGGATTACTCGTATCCCGGCCGTCTTGTCCTTAAAACGTCCAAGGAACCGCTGCGTGCGGCCTTGGGATCACTCAATACGATCGACTTCTTAGGCGAGGTAGGTGTCATCGGCACTTATAAAATCCATGAATTGGGCGCTACACGTTTTTCCGGACAGGTTGAATTCATCTACGGCGAGTGTGAGTGCCCTATCTTGGAAGATCCTGAACACGACTCAGTCGCTAACGACCGGCAAAAACTCCATCCCACTGATCGTGCACAAGCTTTGCTCGAATGGGTTCGAGAACAGGTGGAAGAACTTGCGGAGAAAATGGAGACAAAGAACAAGCAGGACAGCAAGTCGCAAGATCTGAAGAATACCTCGGCATTAAATGAGCTGCTAAACCGTTGGAAAGACAGGTTCATGAATCAGGTCTGGGCTGATATGTTTTCCGGCCAGGGGCCCTCTGGCACCTCGGGCAGCGGAGGCAGTGGAGGAGGAGGCGGTGGTGGCGGCGGTGGCGGTGGAGGTGGAGGCGGTGGAGGCGGCGGCGAGGAAGGCGGCAGCGATAAAATCAAAAAACCGAGATTTCCTCAGGTGCTCATTTCGGGCCAGGACAATGATCCGCTGGAC
This sequence comes from uncultured Chthoniobacter sp., assembly GCA_964545425.1. Lineage (GTDB taxonomy): Bacteria > Verrucomicrobiota > Verrucomicrobiia > Chthoniobacterales > JACTMZ01 > JACTMZ01. The sequence goes on from CAZJGQ010000002.1 coordinate 15,418, forward strand.
CCGATGGCCACGATTCCGTTTAATTGCGATCCACGCCATCCGGCGGTGTATCAGCGCACGAAAGACGTCGCCGCCGGCATCTATTGGATCAATACTTCCAGACCTCTTGCTGAAAAGGTCATCAAAGAATACACGGCCGATTCAGCACGTTGGCGGGAATATCTTTTTCAGCGCTACGTGGAGATCATCTCAAAGGAAGGCATTTACCAGCTGGGTAAATTGAACACGACACTGTCGGCTGATGACGTAATTCGCCGCATTGATGAGGTCACCACCAAAGTTCACGATCAGGCAGCTCAAGATCTGAGCTCCTTTTTGTTCCAAGAGTCTCTTCAGGCGGATGCTCGATGACCAAGGAGTTTTCGGTAGTCGATTTATTTGCAGGCGTTGGCGGATTTTCCCAGGGATTTATCCGTGTAAATCGAAGGAATTTGGACTTTGGTTTCGCGTTGAAGCTACTGGTCGATTCCGACCCGACAGCTGGATACACATTTAAGAAAAACTTCCCGCGCGTTCCGTATTGGACAAAAGACATTGGCAAGTTGACCGCGGACGAACTTCTCGGCGTCCTGAAAATGCAGGTTGGTGAGCTGGATTTTTTGATTGGTGGGCCTCCGTGCCAGGGCTTTTCCCCAAACGGCAAAAGATGGTTGGAAGACGAGCGCAACACGCTTTTCTCGCAGTTTATAAATCTGGGCCTGTTTTTGCAGCCGAAGGTTGTGATTTTGGAAAATGTGCCTGCTGCTCTGGCTGTTTATGAAACAATTGCTAACAGTCAGATCCAGGAGGTATTCCGAGGCTATAATGTTCGCTCCGAAACGTTAAACGCTACTGCTTTTGGAGTTCCCCAAATTCGTAAACGCACATTTATCGTCGCTATCCGCGAGGACCTCGGTATTAATGAGTTTGATTACCCTGCCGGAAAGTTTGACCCGCTCGAGGTCGGTTGCGAATCACATAACATCTCAAGAGCGGATCATTATTTCGTGTCGGTCCGCGATGCAATCGGTGACCTCCCGTCGCTGTCAGCCGGCCAATCAGTTGATGGCTCTTTATACGCAGTCGCTCCTCAGTCCGAATATCAAACCGAGAGGCGCGCAAGATCCCTGGCAATCTTTAATCACGTGGCTCGGTCGCATTCCGAGAAATTCCAGAGGAAGCTTTCATCCATCCGCCCAGGCACGGGCAATGCCCACTTACCAAAAGGTGAGAGGTTCTCGGATAACTACTTTAGCCAAGCATATGCTCGTTTGCACCCTGAAGGTGTTGGCTTCACCATAACAGCCAATTTTCGTAATCCTGGATCGGGTCGTTTTACTCACTATCAGGATGATCGCTCTATTACAGTCCGCGAAGCGGCACGACTCCAGTCATTCGACGATGCGTTTATTTTTTATGGCTACGAAACCGATCAGCAGCGCCATGTAGGAAACGCTGTCCCGCCACTCTTGGCTGAAGCGCTCGCGGAGCACTTCGGCAAAGTGTTATATTCTCATCTTTGATTGCCATCAAATGGGCCACTCGGAACAATGCTCGGCACCGAGATCCGCGGCGCCGCACTCAATTAAAAACTGGTAAGTGGTGTCGTAAAATTCGGGAGCTCTGGTCTCATCCTCTCCACTTCGGCTGCCCCTCGGCACAAATATTACCAAGCCTTTGCGCGCTCTCGTAAGTATCACTCGATAGCCGTTTTTAGCCACCTTGCACAGCTTGTCATTCGCCCATTTGGACCCGCTGATTTTGTAAGCTTTCCATTCACCGTTTTCGTAACGCAGATCTGCATCCCAGCAGACTATGCAGAAGTCCAGCTCCAGGCCCTGCACCTGGTATTGGTTCTGCACAACCTCCAGAGCGTTGGATGATCTGATGTCGCTTGTCGGTGCTAACATCCAGGTTGCGATGTCCGGCTTGAAATCAACAAAGAGCCCCTCAGCGGCCAAGCGTTTCGCCTGACCCGATGCAATTATACCCGAGCGCAGACCTCCAACGCAGTTGTTTCGCGCCCACTCCTTGGCAGTCGATAGCGATCTTGTTATCCATACGGTATGACCCTTCTGCCGCATTTCCGCAGCGATGTCTTTGGCGTCTTTCGATCTGCAAGAAAGAACGGCATCTACCCACTCTTCGAGTCGCTCATTCCTGTAGTAGCGCATAGAACTCGATAAGTGACCCGTTCGCATAAGGCTCCGCGTGGGGTGCTTTTCCCACTTTGAGCGATCAGTTATCTCAGCCAGAGCGAGGGTTTCGTCACTGATTGAAAAGGACCATCCCTTGCGCTCGATCGCCTCAAGCCACGCCCGGATCCCCATCTCACCGCGGTTGATGGCTTGATTGTGCCCGACTAAAGCCACGATCACCGATCCGCCTGAGGGGAATGAGCGGCGCTGTGCTTCCAATATCAGGTCTGCTTCGTGGTCGCTGAGTTGCTCGCGAAGGACTACCCGCCCTTTCTCGTATGTGCGTTGAGCTTCGTCAAAGACGAGCACGCGCCCGTCAGTTTGTTCGTGCTGAGTGCCACGCTGGCCAAGGAAGCGATGCGCCTTGACCAGTTTATAAGTCGAGGCACCAACCACCAGTGCAGCGTCTTTTCGGCGGTAGCCTGTTGGAGCCCATTTGCTCTGAGAGGCACTTTGTGAACGAAATGATCCGTGCAGAGCCTTCGTCAAAACATCAACCAACGGTGTATTTCCAGTGACGAACACCGCATTTGAAGCGTGTTCGCCACGCATCACAAGATCCAGTCCAACAAGCGTTTTGCCGGCGCCTGGCGCACCGGACAGAAATACAACACGGTATTCACCTTTCTTTAGAGACCCATCAATAATTCTCCGTATCTCATTGGTCGCGCTTTGAATCTGCTCCTTCGGGGCAGCATGCTCTTGGATTGCGGAGACATCATGATTTCCGTAGAGCGATAGAGTTGCATCCAGAATCGAAGACGATGGCCTAAAAGGGGAAGCCATCCATCGATCAAAACTGATGACTTTGCTGGAGCGGCGTTTTTCGCGCGCCAATTTCAAAGCTTCAGCCAAACTGTGGCCGTCGCACTCTAGAGGGGCATTTACCAGGGCATTCCAGCTTCTGTCGCCGTGCCCGGGCCATTCCAAGCGTCTGCGATGCTTGCCCTCCGTCTGAACAAGAACGGGAACAACAAGAACTCCTGCGTCACCATCGCAAATGCGCTGCGTCTCCTCGTGAAACTCCAGAAGGTTGACAGCGTAGGTCATCACCTGATCACGGTCTGCCCCCTGTGGTTTGTTTCGTTTGAATTCCGTGACGAAGATTAATCCATCTCCTAGCAGAAGGCAGTCCATCCGTAGGCCGCGCCGACGAAAGTCGTATTCTAAAATAACATGCGTGATGCCTTTGCCGGCCTCGGTTGCGAGTGCCTCCCGGAGGATCGGTATGCGGTTGCCCAGTGCGTTCTGCAAAAGGCCAATACTTTTTTTCCATTCCTCACTTTGTGCGGCCTCAATTTCGAGGCTCTCGGATGCCGCTCTTCCAGCAAGCTGGTTTGTGATCGCCTCATCCGACAGAGCGAGGAAGGCTTCTCGGGTATCCGCAAACCAAGCTGGGGACTTTCCTCTCGGCATACGCTCCGTTTACACATTTTGGAATCAAGACTCAACACAGTCGGACCCATGACAGATATCTGGACCAAAAAGAAGCGCTCCGAAGGCATGTCCCTCATCCGGGGCAAGGGCAACAAGGAGACGGAGAATGCGCTACTCGCGCTGCTGAGGCAAAACAAGATCATCGGCTGGAGAAGGCATCTTCCTTTGCCCGGAAAGCCCGACTTTGCCTTTCCCAGTCACAAAGTCGCCGTCTTCGTCGACGGTTGCTTCTGGCACGGCTGCCCCAAGTGCTACACCCGCCCGAAAACCAACCGGAAGTTCTGGGACAAAAAGCGCGCTGACAACATGGCTCGCGATCTCCGCGTCACCCGCAAACTCCGCCGCCAAGGCTGGAAAGTCATCCGCATCTGGCAACACTCCCTCCAAAAATCGCCCTCCACCTGCCTCAATCGAATCCGCCACACGCTACAGGTCTAGCCACGAGTGTGCGCTCGCCTAAAGAACTGCCGCGTTGCGGATAGATAATTTGAACATTCATACTAAAGCAACCGTCTCACCCTTTGTGCTTGTGCGCAACGCCATAAAAGTGTATGAGTTACATAACCTACGAGCGGGATATTCACGCTTTGTTAGGATTAAATTCAACACCAACAACTTACAGAAAGGACGCCTTACATGGCTGGACAACTGAAACCCGGAACAATTCGTGTCTCCTACGTGGAGTCCAAACAAACCGACACTGCTCTCGATATTCTCGCCACGATAAAAAAGACGAGCAAATCGGCATTGGTCAGAGAAGCCACTGCTAGCTATCTGGCTCGGGAAGACAAAGACCACCGGATACGCAAGCTCTCGAGCCGGCTTGCCACCTCTTTGCCCGATGGTGTCAACAATCGAGCCAAAGCCGATCTGGACCCCGAACTGCAGCGGGAAGTAGTGAAGCTCCTCAGCAGAATGAGGAAGTAGTCGCCATGCCTAGCCTGATACCCGATCCCAACACCCGGCCATTTCCCCGCGCAGTATTTCTAGACAGTTTGGCCATCTCGACCAAAGGCGGTCGGGTCCACAAACTCGAGCGGGATGTGCTTTTTCCGCGCTTGCGGAAATTGGATCGAGCCAATGCCCGGCACACCATGGGGGCGATCGACGCCATCATGGACAACCTCGGCATGCTCTTCGCCGAGCAATTCGCGTCGGGCGAATACGAAGACTACCTGCTGAAAGTCAGCGATATCCGGGCGCTCTATCAGCGAGCCACGCAAGTAGTGATCGACGAGTTCCCATGGACTGGTGACTACCTGCTCAAGGGTGCTCGCATGGCCAGATCGGGAGAGCCGCGCCCCTTTCTTCGCTTGCTCGGAAGCACGGAGCTTAACCAGGCAGCTCTAGCTCACAAACTTTGGGGTCCGGGATTTTCCGAAGAAGATTCCGTTGGCCCCGGTAGTTGGCGACTCGATCCATATTCGAACTTGGTTTGGGACGGTATCTGGCCGCGCGGTTACTCGGCACCCGACGAACCCGGCAGCAGAGTAATTCCCTCGCTGCCGACCGGACTAAATCCTCCCGATGGCTTCGCGCCCACCGTGCCGGAACTTCGCTTGCTTTCGCCGGATCAAGCGACTCCCGATCTGCCGCTGCGTGTCGGGATAACGGAGGAAGATTTGGACATCTACGCCGGCAGTGCGATCGACCAGGGAGCATACGGCACCTGCTTGGCCTGCGCCACGGCGATGGGGCTCAATGTCGCCTGCCAACGGGTGGGAAAACTGGAAGACGTGGAAGGCGGATTCAGTGCGGCTTGGATTCACTGCGACAGCGCGATGCCGGGCCAGGATTGGTCGAGTGGAAGAGATCTTCCTCGAGCCTGCGAAAGCGTGCGCCGTGGACTTCCTTGCTCTGCTCGGGCTTTTCCCTACCACCCGGTGGCTGCCGATGAGGAGTGGAAGACTGCGGCGCGAATCGATGATGCCGCACGCATCGAGCGTTCGGTTGGCCGGCCGATGATCGTGGACATCGATTGCCACGACATCGCCCACATGAAGACGCTGCTCGCTTCGGGTTGGGTCATCGTTACCGGTGCTGCCTTCCAGCAGAAGTGGCAGCACAGCGACATCTTTCGCAACTTCGGCACACCGCTCGCTCCGCTCCCCGGTGAGAAGCGTGATGGCGGCCACGCATGGTTGCTGGTCGGCTACGATCATGTCGATGGCAACAACCAATGGAAATACCAAGGGCGCTTCTACTGCCTTAATTCCTGGGGCCCGTCCTATCCGCGTGAACAAACTCACGGCCCCGCCATCTTCACCCTGCCATTCTCCTTCTTCCTGACCGAAGGCTACCGCCAAGGCGGCTTCGCCATACGTTTCCCCATGTAGAACCGACTCTTTCGCAGAATCCGCATCACGTCCCATGGCAACGAATGCAGACTTCGAGGAATTCGACCTCACGCAGCGCATACAGCGCCTGCGCGAAGAAGAAGTGCGCTTGAAACAGAGCGTCAGCTCCAAGGAGCAATACCACAAAAAGCTGAAAGACGAGTGTGACGAAAGCTCGGGGATTCGCGAGAAGATACGTGCCAACATCAAAGAGTTGGAGCGGCACGAGAAAGTGCTCAACGAGCGCATCGCTTCCACAAACGAGGCAATTCAGGAGATTTCCCGGGGATTGCCGGACGAACGGCTTAAGGAGATCGAGCGGCGCGAAGCTGAAATGGCTGACCGCGAGAAAATGCTGGAGATCGATCTCGCCGCCATGGCCGAACTGCAAAAAAGCAGCGAAGCTGTGCGGCAGTTGGAGGAACAGTTGCAAACCGCCGAGCGAACCATCCGCTCCCTTCAAGCGGAGTTGCGTAAAGCGGCGGCTGTGCAGGTGGTAATGGAAGAAAGAACCCAGTCACTCAGCCGTTCCCGGCAACGAATGAGCAACAAGTTGAAAGAAGCCGAACAACTTCTGGCCGATACGACCAAGGAATTAGCATCGAGCAAACGGGAGGCCGGTCGACAGAGAAAGGCTGTTGCAGCCGAAACAGGAAAACTGTTTGCCCATTGTCCAAACGTCCAAGCCTGGATCTCATCGTTGACGGAAAACGAGCCTAGCCTGAATTGGAACGAAGAGGTCGTCACTTTGGGAACGGACCCGCTCGATACTAAATTTTTCGATGCAGCGCTAGAGGAGCATGGATACGAACTATATAAAGTGGGCTCCGAAGAAGCGGGTGTAATGATTGTCGGAAGAGGCGGATGGAAGCTGAGCCAGCTTGAGCGCCAGATAAGAGCGCGCACTGGCTTGGACATTCGGATCTATTCGCAGGAGATGGCACTCCTCGCTTTAGCACTGAAGAGAGATCCTTTTGACGCTCCGGAAGAGGCTCTTGAGGAAATGGGACGAAGTCATCCGGCGCTTACTGCGTTGATGGAAGATGTATTCGAATGGCCTGCGCTTCATCGACACAGATCAGCCGAAAATGCAGTGATTGAAATCTCCAAGTGGAATTCCTTATCGCCACTGACGGCGATGGGCTATCACACGGGGCGAGATTTCAAGAATGCGAGAGCGCGGCGGGATTGCTTGTCGGACATCATCGAGGGGAGGCTCGTGTTCCCGGAAGGGTTTAGTACGAAGCGGCAAAACGAGTGGGGTCTTCCGGGAAGTCGCCAACGCATCAGGCAGGTAGCAACGCAGTTGGTGCAGAACATCAATCTCCCGGGGCGGAGTCCATTCCTAGGACTTGCTGCCGAGCACTGGGAGTCCGATTACGAATGGCTAAAGAAGCACTATCCAAAAGGCGGTTCGGGCGGCTGGCCGACTTTTTGACAGGCTATGCCTCAACGGACAAAAGACTGTGAGATGTGCGGGAATCCTATTCCCATCGCTGCAGCAAAGTGTCGCTTTTGCGAGGCGTTGCAGAGCGGAGCAAACGCCGCACCGATGGCAGCAGCGGTCCGGACCATAGATCTCGAAGCAGGCATGCCGACGGTGGAGGAAGCGATGCGTCGGCTGGACTCCAAACTGTCGTTGGCTATCGCCCAAAATGTTCGCGTAGTGCGCGTGATCCATGGTTACGGCTCGTCCGGCCGTGGTGGCAAAATCCGCGACGCTTGCCGCCGAGCCCTAGCGAGCATGGTCGGCAACAATCAAGTGCAGGCAATGATTCGCGGCGAAGACCACGCGGCCGCGAGCCTTGCCTCCCAAGAACTCATCCGTCGCATTCCCGATCTCAAATCTTCGACCCGCACGGACGCCGATAATCCTGGCATCACGCTCGTCGAACTGTGAGGCTGGCAAGGAAGCAGCGTTCGGTTTCCGGTCTGTGCTGCTCTTGCGACTGAGTTTGATCAACGAAATGACTCTAAAACCCTCTCGGGTTTTGGCGATTGCCGGAGTAGCCCCGCTTACCACAAATCTCCCTCCAAGTATCTGGATCGACTTGGGCGAAATTTCGACCCCTGACCTGACATATGCGTTTCCAACAACAGGTATTCGCCAAGCAATCGTGGGGTAACCGCTGGTGGCGAATATCGTCTAAAATCGTCTCATCATCATTTTCCCAGTAGCAGGTCAGCATGGCGGGATTTTAAGGGACTCACGCAACTAAGGCAAAAACGACTATGCTAGCGACTTTACATTTTTGTGCGTCATAAATCCAAGACCTGCTTGGCCCCGTTACAGACAGATGCTGGAATATGGTTATGCCCATATTCACACAGGGTGAAATCATCGTCCGGGACGACCTGAAATACCCCGAGGGGGCGGTCATTGTGGACGGCATCGATGCTCGGGGACACCTCCTCGTCCATCCAATCGGCGGCGGATTGCAGTTTGCCGTGCCGCCTCGTGAGGTTACTCGCTTCCAGAGCGTGGAGCCTGCCGAGCAGATCCCGGTCTTCAGCGCCGGCACCTTTTACTTGGAGGGTATCGACGAGGAATTCGATGGATGGTCGGATGGGTCGTCTTGGAACGGCTGGGAGAAGCCCTGCTTCACCCGAGAGGTTGCCGAGCAGATTCTTGCCGCGTCGGGATACCGCTGGAGCTACGACGCATCGGCAGACGAGTTCACTGTTGTCACCTCCGAGGAGGACGAGCCCGAGCGGTTCATGGGCAAAGCCGTCCAGCTCGGCGACGGCGGCGCGGTGACCGCCTACTTCATCGGTGCTGGATCTTGGATCTGGGATAAAACCGCGTGAAAGTTCGCAAGCACGGGGCTCTATGAGCAGCACATCGAGTTGCAGTGATTGGCTGCGAAAGCTGGGCAAACTCAACCCGGCAATCAGTCGGCACAAACTGAACGGTAAGGCGCGCTATGCGCCGCACAAGCCATTGCTTCTTCTTTGCATTCTCGATCTGGCCGAGAGCGGAGAACTCAAAAGCGCCGACTTGGGTAAGACGCCGGAGCTATGTCTGCGTTTCGATTCCTACTGGGCTCTCGTGCAGGAACGCTGGGGCGGACGCCCCGGACTCGGACAACCTTTCCACTACCTGAGCAACCAAGGCTTTTGGCAGGCATTTGGCGATGACGGCCGGCCGAGCCGGTCGCATCACACGACGGACCGCATCAAGCTCGATCCCGATTTCTTCGCCTGTCTGCAGGACAAAGACTTCCGCAAAGCGGCGCGTTGGCAACTGATCCGCACGTGGTTTCCCGAGCCCGAACAAAAAGCGCTGCTCTCCGCGCTCGGCATCAGCAAAGCCGAAGCGCGCAAACAGGAATTCAAGATCCGCGAGGAATCACCCGAATACGAAGCCAAAGGACGCGATGCCCGCTTCCGCGTCACCGTGGTGACACAATACCGCTTCACCTGCGCGCTGACCGGTTACGGAGTCCACACCCGCAGCGGCAGCTCGATCGTCGAAGCGGCGCACATCCATCAATTCTCCAAAAGCCGCAACGACAGCCCCGACAACGGTCTCGCTCTCACGCGCGACGCGCACTGGATGTTCGACGAAGGACTCTGGACCGTCGACACGCGCAACCGCATCCTCGTCGCGCGAGAAGTTTTCACCGAATGGGGCCCCGGCGCCCGCTGGCTGAAAAGCCGCCACGGCAAAGAACTCCACTTCCTCGACGGCGTCGCTCTCCGCCCCGCCACTCAACACCTCGCCTGGCACCGCACCAGCGTTTTCGCTGGCTGAGGAATGCCACCGCAATCCCGATTGAAGCTTCCTGTCTTCTAATTTTTAGAAGACATCAAGTTTCCTGCCAGAGATCGCACGCTCTACAGGATCCTCGAACCAACACCACGCCCCCCTGATATATGGACAAATGGCAATAAGTCCATACGTCACCGAGTCTGCATCCCGCCCGTCCACAGTTGGACAATTGGCAAATAATCCAACCGCTGCCGCGCACATAACTCCGCTCCTTGAATCATCCCGCTGACACATGGACATTTGGCAAAATGTCCATGTGTGGCACCCGTGCCCACCGCCTGAATCCGCGTTTGCCGCAGCAGTCCGTGTGGGTTATGGTCCGCCAATGAGCTCAATCCAAGAAATCGAGGCGGCCGCAGAACTGTTGCCGGCCGATAAGAAGGAGGAACTGCTGCGGTTCCTTGCCGTGCGATTGCGAAAAGACCGCGCGCAACCGCAACCTCGCATTTATTCCACGGAGGAGGTTGCCGCCATGGTGGCTGAGGACGAAGCGGACGGCGAACGGTTCCGGCAGGGACGTTGAGGATCTTTCTCGACAGCAGCACGGCTTTGGCAGCCGCGCTCTCGGCGACCGGCGCCTCGCGGCAGGTTTTCGACCTGGCCCCTTCGTAAGGCTGGGAGTTGCGCGTATCGCCCTGGGTGCTGCGCGAAATGCAAGACAACCTCGGCGACAAGCCGCAAGCTTCGGTGGATGCTTGGCTGGCTCTGCGCAGGAAGGTCATCGTCGAGGATGATGTGCTGACCTTCGACTGGCCGCTGGTTTTCAATGTGACTAAAGACAAGCCGGTCCTCTGCACCGCGCTGGCCTGCGCCGATGTCTTGCTCACCCTCGACCGCCGCGACTTCGGCTCCCTTCTCGGGCAGACTGTGTATGACTTGCTCATCCAAACGCCCGGCGAGTTTCTCCGTATCGAGCGCGAAGCCGGACGAATCTGATCGGCCGCCGAAGGTATATTTCTTTGTCGTCACCCGCCGACTCCACCGTCGAGGTCGGAAAGTCATCCGCATCTGGCAGTATTCGCCGAAGAAATCCCCCGCAGCCTGCCTCACCCTGATGGCTGCGCGTTTATGACCCTCATGAGCCTTGTTGTTTGAGGGGCGACCCATCATCAATACTGCGCGGACCACACCCCGGCCCGCTTTTGCCGTGAAGAAACGCCCGAACAGAGAAACTGACCCCACCGTCGGCCACCGGATCAAGGTGGTGCCGCACCGGGATTTCGATGCGTTGCTCGATGCTTTTCTGGCCGGTATGCGGGGGCGCGAGCCTTCCGTGCGGCCGCAGACGGTCATCATCCCTTCGATACCGTTCAGCGACCATTTGCAGCGGCGCGTGGCCGATCGCACCGGCATCTGCATGGGTTTCGATTTTGTCATGCCCCAGACGTTCGTCGGCCGGGTCATCCGCCCGGACGCCAAACGGGGCGAAAGCGATTGGTCCAAGCGCCGGCTCCTCTGGCTGGTCTACCCGCATGTGCGCGCTTACGAAGAAAGCGTCGGGCTGCATGATCCTTCCTGCCGCGACCGCTTGGCTTTGGCCGGTTTGCTTGCCGACCAGATGGACCAATACGCGCACTACCGCCCGGACATGATCCGCGCCTGGGCCAAGGGGAAGAGCGGACTGCCGGACGGCGCGACAAAAGAGGATCGCGACAACGAGAAATGGCAGCGCGAATTGTGGGAAAAACTGAGGGATTCCACAGATCAACCGCACCCCGCTCTGGAGGTCGAGAGACTTCTAAAGGACAAAAAGGCACTCGCCGCCCTGCGCGAACGCTATCCGCGCCTTGTCGTCATCGGCACCGGCTCGATCGACCCTCTGCTCGTCGAAATCCTGCAACTTCTCGCCCGGGCCGGTTCGCTGATCGAGGTGCATGTCGTGCTCCCGTCGATGCACTTCCTCGGCGATCTGCGGCGCCGCAAGAAATTGCCGGCAAGAGATGCCGCGCCGGACGACATCACCGACGGAGCCGGACATGACCTTCTCGCTTCGATGGGGCGCCACGCCATCGGGTCTTTTGTCCTCCTCGGTGAACTCGACGAGCAATACGGGGGGTGGGACACGCTGCCCGATGACGAAGAGAACGGAGCGCCCCAGGGCGTGCTGGCCCGCTTGCAAGCGGACATCCGCGCGCTGCGCGATACCGAGCCCGGAAAAACGAAGGACGATGCGAGCATTCGCGTGCATGCCTGCTACGGCGTGCGCCGCGAGACGGAAACAATCCGAGACGAAATTTTCCGCGCATTCTCCGAGTTGGAGAATTTGCAACCTGACGAAGTGCACATCGTCGCACCTTCGCTCGAGCCCTACCGTCCTTTGGTTCCCGCCGTGTTGCGCGCCGCTCCGGGCGGAGCGGCGCGCGGTTTGCCCATCCGTCTGACCGAGTCGGCTCCCTCCGAGGGAGATTCCACGGTGGAAGGTTTGCTCGCTCTGCTCGAGATGGCGCGTTTGGGACGTTTCGAGACCAGCAACCTGCTCGAGTTGCTCGCGTTGCGCGCGGTTCGCGCCGCTCTTGGCACCAAGGATGACGACAAACTGCTGGAACGGCTTCGCGATTGGGTCAAAGCGAGCGGCGCGACGAGCGGTCTGGGAGAAGCCAAGGAGCAAGGCTCATGGTCCAACGGACGCAGCCGTCTCGTGGCCGGCCGATGGCTCGGGAGTGATGCCGACGCGCGCTATCCCGACAAGCGCTATGTCCTGCCGGTGGCCGACGGCCTCGGTGGAGAAGAGGAATTGATGGAAAAGTTTGTCGCCTGGCACGCGCATCTCGAGCGCCTGATGCACGCATGGCAGAAACCGGAGACGCGGGCAAAGTGGCAGGAGCGCCTGCTCGAAGCGTGCCGCCTTCTCCTCGGTGCGGACGATGATGCAAGGATCGAGGCACAGAAACATTTCGATGTGCTCGAGGCAAAGGGCTGCGAGGAACCGCTCGATGCCGGGGCGGTCGGGGATTGGCTGTCCGACGAATCGGCGGAACGTGCGCGGCGTGCTTCCAGCTGGGGCGGGATCACCTTCGGCCGCCTCAAACAGTTGCAGCATATTCCCTGCCGCGTGCTCGTCATGGCCGGCATGGAGGACGACAAATTTCCCGGATCGCACAAGGCGCCGGCTTGGGATCTCCTGCGCTGCGATCCCCGGGTATGGGACCGCAACGCGCGGGTCGACGACCGGCAACTTTTCCTCGACGCCTTGCTCGGCGCGACGGACCGCATCGTTATCACCGCGGGGGTGCGCAATCCGCGCACGCTGAAAGAGCGCCCGTTTTCTTCCTGCGTCGACGAGTTGCTGCGCGTGCTCGAGCGGATGGGCCTGACTCGCGGGGAGATCGTGGCGAGGCATCCGTTGCAGCCTTTTTCACCGCGCTACTTCCGCGAGGACCGGGCAAGCGGGGAGACGAAGCCTCCGCCGACGTTCGACCGGGCCGCGCGCGCACTCGCCGACAAGCTGGCGCGACCTGAAAAAGATGTGCCGGTGCCTTTCTATGACAAATCCGAGGATGCTTCGGAAGAAGGCATCGCCACGTTGGAAATCGCAGCTTTGGCCAAATTCTGGAAGGACCCGGCCAAAGCGTTTTTGGCTGTCCATGACATCACCGCGGATGACACAACCGGGCGCGACGAGGATTTGGATCGTTTTCCGATCGAGGCGGACGGTCTGCAGCGTTGGTCGATGAAGGACGCCATCGTCCGGGAGGTTGTCTTCGGCGAGGGTAATTTGGAACGCGTCGCGGCCGAGTTGCGCGGCCGGCGTCTCATGCCGCCGGGTTACTTTGCCAAGGATTTGCACAGTCCGTATTTCCGCAAAACGCTGGATATGGCAATGGCTCTGGCCGAAGTCGCCGGCGAACCGCAACCTCTGCGCGTCGCCGCGTGGGAAGGCGGCCCGTTTGTCACGGGATCGGTGACGGTGTCGAAAGATGAAAAACATCTCCTCGCCTGGCGTCCGGGCGGGCTGGAATACGCGAGTCATTACCTCGAGCCATGGATCGCCGCCGTGGTCGCGGCGTGCAGTGGATGGACTCTGCCCACGCTCGTGTTCACCGAGGGTATGAAGCCGACAGAGCGGGAGGCTATTCCAGGCGAGAAGGCCAAGATCCTGCTCGGCAATCTCGTGCGCGGATACGCGGCGGGACGCCGGCGACCGCTCACTTACGCACCGCGCTTGTCGCACGAACACGCCAAAGCGCTGGCCGAGGGGACACCCTCAGGCTCGCCGGCCCTACACAAAGCATTGGAGAAAGCCCAGTGGCTCCGCAATTTCCGGTCGTCGGACAAGCCGGGCAGCGCGAAACCCGCCTTCCGGATGGCGTGGCGCGACCGCGATCCTTACGAGGATCCCGCGGCGTGGGAGAAATGGACGGAGCTTATCGCCGCGCCTTTGGCCGAATGGGGGAAGTTTCGATGAGCGAATTCAAACTGGCCGAAACGAGGATCAAACCGGGCTTGTCGGTCATCGAGGCCAGCGCCGGCACCGGCAAAACATACACCGTGACGCACCTTGTCCCGCGATTGCTCCTCGAGGGAACGGTGGAAAAAATCGAACACATCCTGTTGGTGACCTACACCAACGATGCGGCGGGGGAACTGGCCGAAAAAGTGCGCGCCGTCCTCGAAAAACTCCACGCTCCCGCGGCCGGCGACGAAGCGGAAACAAATCCCGACCTCCACGCCATCCGCGTCGAGCACGGGGAAAGAATCCCCGAGGTGATCGGACGCGCACTCCTCGATATCGACCGGCTCAAGGTGTCAACTATCCACTCCTTCTGCCTGCGCGTCCTGCAGGACGAAGGCGCGCTCTGCGGCCTGCCGGTCATTCCGGAAATCGTTCCGGACATCGGCGAGTCGGTCGAGGCGGCGGTGCGCGATTGCTGGGAGACGAAGCTGGTGAGGGACGAGCGTCTTGCCGCCTTCGCGCTGGCGGAAAAGTGGAAGATCGAAGAAGATCTGGACCTCGCTTTGATGGCCGCCGGCCATGACGAATATGTTTTTGATCCGGAGCCCCGTAATCTCGGGGAAGTTCTCGCGGCGATCGAGGACCGACGAGCAGCCTTGAGCAAGGAGTCCCTCGAAGAGCTGGGCAAATTCATCGCGCAAGTCCCCGATGATCTGTGGAATGCAAGCGCCGGGGATAAAGACAGCCGCAACGCGCACGTGGCCAATCTTCCGGCGTCAGCGTCCATGGCCGATTGGTTGGCGGCAGTGCAGTGGGTCTCATGCTTGCCGCGCAAAAGCAAGGGACTCATCAACGGCGTCAAGACCGCCGGAAAGGCGTCTATCACCGAAGCCGCCGCGTTGTCCGCGGTGAAAATCGCGAGTGAAGCCGCCGCTTTGGCCGGTGAAATCAAATGGGCCTGGCAAACACACTGCGTGCGCGAAGCGACGCAAAACTCGCGCGCGCGGATGGAGGCCGACCGCCGTATCACCTACGACGGATTGATCTCGCGCGTGCGCCATGCGCTGTGCGACAGCCCGCACCCGAACGAACTCGTGCGCCGCCTGCGGGAGCGCTACAAAGTGGCGCTGGTCGACGAGTCGCAAGACACCGATCCGCGTCAATTCGACATCTTCCGGACGATTTTTCTCGGGTCGCCGGGTCATGACGCGACCAAGTCGCATCGCCTTGTCTTGGTCGGCGATCCGAAGCAGGCGATCTACGCTTTCCGGGGCGCCGACTTGAACACATACCTTCAAGCGAGGAACGGGGCGCATGGCGACCAGGTCTTCACGCTCAGTCGCACCTTCCGCGCTCCCCCCAAGCTGGTCCGCGCGACCAACGCGTTCTTCACGCGCGATGGATCATTCCTCAATCCCGAGATCCGCATGCAACCGGCCACCGCGGGCCGTCCGGACGACGTGTTCCTCGATGAAGGCGCCGGTGCGGATAGGCCGCGCATCGAGGTGTGGCTCGTCGAAGAAGCGGACGGAGGTCATTACGAGAACGCCGCGGAACGATCCGACAATCTGGCCAAAGGTGTCGCCGTGAAGATAGCGAGCCTTTTGCAAAGCCGCGCCGTCATCGCCGAGACGAGAGACGGGAAGACGAGTATGAAAACAGTGGAGCCCGGTGACTTCGCCGTGCTGGTCAATTCGAACCACGAGGCCAGGAAGGTCCGTGATGCGCTCGGAGCGGCCGGCGTTCCCTCCGTGACCGCCGCAGGAATGGATATCATGGGCAGCGAGGAAGCCGCGGATTTGATCGCCGTGCTGCAGGCCTTGACCGATCCGCGCCGGCGGAAACTCCGCTTTGGCGCACTGGCCACGCGTCTGCTCGGACGCACGGCGTCGCAGTTGCGCGAAATCGGACGGACCGAAGACGCCATGCTCGGGGTCTTCGACCGCTGGAGCAAAATTCTCGCGAACGAAGGCGTGGCGGCCGCGGTCGCCGCGATCGACGCGGACGAACGTGTGAGCGAAAGATTGGCCGCGACGGACGGGGGCGAGCGTCGCCTGACCAACCTGAGGCAACTGACCGACCTGCTGCAGCGCGAGTATGAACTGCACGGCAAACATGCCGCGCGCATGCTGCGCTGGGCCGCGAAGGAGAAAGAGGATGCGACCGAACACTCGCGCACCGGGGTGGAGGAGAGACAGCAGCAACTGGAGAGCGATGCGCGCGCGGTGAAAATCGCAACCATGCATTCGGCCAAAGGATTGGAGTTCCCGCTGGTGTTTTGTCCGTTTCTCTGGAACCGCGGCGCGGGCGCGCGCGGCGAGCGTTTCCGAAAATTCATGCCGGAGCCGGGTGTGGTGAAGCTGGTCAATCTGGACAAGTGCGATCCCGCGACCGAGGTCGCGATGGACAAAGCACGGTTCGAAGAGCGGCTTCGCCTCGCTTACGTGGCCATGACACGCGCCCGGGTGAAGTTGTGGATTCATGCCGGTGCGGCCGGGGAGACGGGACCAAAAACAGCAACAGCTCTCGATTGGCTCCTGCGTCGTGACGGTGAAACATCCCTCGAGGACGTGAGCGCGGAAGACAAAGCTGCCGGCCGCGACCAAAGGCAGAAAACGGGATTGGCGAGTTTGATCGGAACCGGTGGTGCTGCCGACGTCCTTGCCGATACGGGCGCCCCTTCGTTGCAACATGCCGTTTGGGGTGGCGGCGCGGACCATGCGGGGCCATTGGCCGATGCCGAGCCGGCGCCGGTGATACCCGAAACGTGGGCTATGACATCGTTTTCCTCGCTCACGAGGGAAAAAAACCCGAAGGGAGACGATGCACCGCCGCAGCTCGGGGGCGACGAGACCGAACCAACCGCGACCGCGCCGGCCAACGCCTTCCTCGATGCTCCGGCCGGCGCCTTGGTGGGCACGGCCATCCACGATTGGATGGAGACTTGGGATTTCTCGGCGCCCCGGGCGGCTGCGGTGAAAGAACACCTGCGGCATTACGCGCTTGCCGCTCCGAAAGAAGGCGCATCGTGGCCGGAGCGGGTGGTTTCCATGCTGGGCGATTTGCGCGGATCCAGACTGCCGGGCTTCGATTGCATCATGGCCGAAGCGTGCGCCGAGCCCGGCGCATCCGAATGGCATTTCCAACTTCCGCTCGAGACAAGAATCAGCCCGAAGAAACTCGCCGACATTTTCGCGCGGCACGGGGAAGAAGATTATGCCGCTCTCCTCGAGACTTTGCCCGAAGCGGAACTGGAAGGTTACCTCCACGGATTCATCGACCGCATGGCCGTGGATCCGCAGACACAGAAGTGGGGTGTGATCGACTGGAAGACAAACAAACTGGGGACAAGCGCCGCCGCCCACCGGAAACAATCTTCGCTGCTGCGTTGCGCGAAACGCAGCCATTACTTCCTGCAGATGCATCTTTATCTGGTGGCCCTGCGCAGGTTTCTCGGACCGGCGGCCGCACCCGACGACGCGTGGCTCGTTTTTCTGCGCGGCGTGCGCGACGGAACCGCCGACGGTATCCTGCACATCAAGCCCTCGGAGGAGCTGCTCCGCGACCTCGGGAATCTTTTCCGCATCGTCCGAACATCATGAAGCGCCCGGAACTCCAATGGCTCGAAGACAACTGGAGCTTGCCGAAGACGGCTGCTCCGCTCGTCGAGAAATTGCTCGAAGCCGAGGCGCTAGGGAGCACGGCGTGTCCTCTCGAGGAACGTGTCGACTTCGGCACCGCCGCATCGCGGCCGGATGACAACGCGCCGACGCCTTTGGTGTTGGTCAAGCAGGACGGTCGCGAGTATCTGCAATCCCGCCGGCTTTTCGCGGCGGAACAAGCCATCGCGGGAAAGCTCGCAACTCTGGCTGCGGAGAAAGACGAGCCCTGCGACGAAAAGGAACTGGCCTGTGTTTTTCCCGGCGCCGCAGCCGGCGACCGGCAAATGCTTGCGGCAGCATCCGCCCTGCGCCGGCGTCTGACCGTCATCACCGGAGGACCCGGCACGGGCAAAACTTATACCATCGCGCGCATCCTCGCCCTGCTCGTCGCCCGCGGCATTGATCCCGCCGATATCGCGCTCTCTGCACCGACGGGCAAAGCCGCCGATCGCATGCGCGCCGCCGTGACCGCATCGCTGGACACGTTACCGAAGAATTTTCCCGTTGCCGGTGAGAGCTTGGCCAAAATCGCTGCCTCGAGCCGCACGCTGCATTCTCTGCTCGGACATCATCCGGGCAAGGGGACATGCGAATTCAACGGGGACAACCGCCTGCCGTGCCGCGTTTTCGTCATCGACGAATGTTCGATGGTCGACGTCCATCTCTGGCGTGCCGTGGTCGAAGCTCTGCCGGACGATGCGAAAGTCATCCTCGTCGGCGACCCGGACCAATTGGAGAGTGTGGGAACCGGAAACGTTTTCACGGAACTGGTGCGCTTGTCTCTTGCCGCGGACAGCCCGCTTTCCGGCGCCGCTGTGCAACTGACCGAGGCCCGCCGTTTCAAAGACTGCCCGGACATCGCGGAACTGGCCGCGGCGATCCGCGACAACGATGCCGGTGCGGCAGCCGCTTTGCTCTCCCGATGCAAGGGAGCGGACGGTTCCACGGGTGTTTCATGGCTCGACTCGGGAAACGGCGAACTCGAGGCGGGAAATTTCCCCGGAAAGGTCAAGGATGCCTTGGCCGCGGTCGCCGGTGCCGGCACCGCTGAGCAGGCTCTCGACATGTTGCAAGAGGTCTGTGTGCTCACCGCGCAAAGACGTTTCTTTGTCGGTGCGCGCGCCACAGGAGAGAAAATCGAACGTTGGCTGCGCCGTCGCGGGGAGATCGTGAACCAAGCGGTGATCATCGACGTGAACGATCGCGGCACCGGACTGCGCAACGGGGCGGTGGGCGTCATCCGGCGCGAACCCGACGGATCCCGGCGTTTTCACAGCCGCTCCGCGGCCGGGGAAACCAGATCCTACGCGTTGGCACAGTTGCCCGAGCACAGCCCGGCATGGGCCATCACCATCCACCGCTCGCAAGGCAGCGAATATGACGATGTGCTCGTCATTCTCCCGCGCGAGGAAAGCCCGCTGGCCACGCGCGAACTTCTCTACACGGCGATCACCCGGGCAAAGAAACGCGTTTACGTCGCCGGCACGATGGATGCGGTGAAGAAAGCGGTGGAAACACCGGCCAAGCGGATAACGTTGTTGTCATCCGCGCTCGACCGCGCTGTCTCGGCCTGACGCCCGGGCGTCAGACCATCCGCGCCAGTTCGAGGCGCCTGGCGAAGTCGGCTTTGATCCAATGCAGGATGCGGACCGAGGATTCGTTGCAGATCATGGCGACATCCTCCGCAGCGATTCCCTGCGCGAACGCCGTCAAGTGGCAGTGCACGTAGGCGTGCCGCAGGGCGGAAGCGTAGTAGATCACTTTCCAGACGTTGCCCTCTTGGAAGCGGTCCAGCGCGTTTTTGTGTTTCTCCTCGATAAGGAAAGCCCGGAGGAATTTGTAGAGCTTACGGTCGGGATCGCGGCGCTTGATCGTCTGTCCCAGCATGGAGACCTCGTTTTTCGGCACGTGCTCGAAGAACTCGCGGTAGGGATGGTGGATGCGGGCCAGAGCCAGGTAGCGCTCGAAAACCGACCAAGCCAGGAAGATGCGGGTCAGTCCGCTGTAGCCCTTTCTCGTCTCGGCGCCGAAACCTTCCAGGTCGACGTTGCGGAAGCGGAGCGCCATGCGGTAGCGGTGGGCGAAACGGTAGAACTCGAATTTCTCCCCCTTGAACCCGAGCGGTGCGAGCGAGTCGCCGTTCTTCTTGATGACTTTGCGCGCCTCGACGAATCCCGGCAGCGCTTCGTCGAGGTATTTCAAATCGGACGGCACAGCGGCGGGTATAATTGAGCAAGGAGCGGGGAGCAAGGAGCGGAGGGCGGCGAGGCCGCCGTGGCGGGTAAAAGGTGGCCAGTGGCCAGAGGGCGGAATCCGGTTTGCGAATAAGATTCGGACGCGCTAACGTTGCGGATAAGCCGATGGACTACTCGAAAATCATCACGATCGAGCCTGGGAAGCGCTCGGGCAAACCGTGCATCCGCGGTTTGCGCATTACCGTGCATGATGTGCTCGAGTATCTCGCTTCGGGCATGTCGCACGAGGATATCCTCCGCGACTTCCCCTATCTGACAGAGGAAGACATCCGGGCTTGCCTCGCTTACGCCGCCGACGCCGGGCGCCGCACGGCCCACGCCGTCGCTGCGTGAAACTGCTCTACGACGAGAATCTTTCCCCAGCGCTCGTTGCGCAGTTGGCAGACTCATACCGCGGATCCGCCCACGTGGATGATCTGGGCTTGGGTCGGGCAGACGATCGCCAAGTCTGGAAACATGCCAAGGACAACGGATTCTGCATCGTCTCAAAGGACTCCGACTACTACGACTTGAGCGTGCTTCACGGTCACCCGCCGAAAGTCATCTGGTTGCGGTCGGGCAACTGCACCACGCGGGAAATCTTCGAGTGCTTGCGGAACTATCGGGCAACGGTCGAGGAATTCGGGGCTGATGCCGGTGAGTCTGTGCTGCTGATTCCCTAACGCTCGCTAGACAATCGGAGACGGCAGAGGATCGAACGGTGATTTTGATGGGAATTTCGCGGTTTATGACACGCGGGAGGGCCGAATTTGCTCGACTTTACCGGGTATTCCTGACACCCTCTTTCGCATGATTCAGCAACTCCTCTGCCCCGGCCGCGGGGCGGTCTTCATAAGAAGGGTCCAAATGACCCTGATTTATGAAGACATCCAATCCTGACCACAATCTGTGGGACAATAATGGCACTTACTGGTGCCGCTTCACCGTCCACTACCCGGACTACACCAAGGGCCGCGTGGCCAAGTCGTTGCACACGCGGGACTTGGCCGAGGCCCGTCGCCGCCGCGACCACATCATGAAGTCCACCCCGGGAGCCGTCTTCCCGGTGGTGGTGAACCTGCCCTCGCCCGAGATGAGCCGCATGCACTTTGCCGAGGCGGCATGAGCCTGTCATGGACCTTTTCGTTACCATTCTTGTGGCTTGGATCCGCGGCGGCTTGATCGCCGCCAACGGTGTGCTCTTCGGGAAATACCTGGAGATCTACCACGGTTGTCCCCAACCGGTGTGGGCTTGGGGATCTGCCGCCATCGGAGCTTGGGCTTTCAGAGCCGAGTGGAGGCGCTTGCGCGCCCGGCGTCGCGAACGGGTCTCGCATAAAAGCGGTCCGGGTGCGAGCCGAGATAAACAAGAGTAACGGGACAGAGGGCGCCTTGGCGGTCTTTGTATCGGTAAAGAGCCCAGTCGTCGCCCGTGTCCTCGACTTTGCAGATCTCGACCATGTCGGGATGGGTGCGCTGGAGTCCGAATTCCACCACGACAGGTTTCCCCGCCGTCGGGAACCCGAACTCCTCGAGGATAAAGTCGATCAATTCGGTCGAACCGTCGACGAACGGCTCGCGCTCGATGCCGTGCGCGGCATCGTCGAACATCCAGACCCCGTGGTCTTTGTAGAGCGTCAGGCGCATGGAGGATGGGGAGGGCATGGGTGAGGAGGTGGCGGGTGGCTGGTTAAAGGTGAAAAGTGGGAACGTAAAAGGGCCCGGTTGGCAGGGGTCAGGTTGGTAAGAGATGGAGATGGGTTGAAGGTAAGAAGGTAAAAAGTGGGAATGTGAAATGGTCACGTCGGTAGTGGTCAGGCTGGCAGGAAATAGTAGCCGGAAGCCGATCGTGCGGCGAGGCGGCAGGGTGTCATAAGCAGATAGCGGGCAGTCGACAGTTTGAAGTCGGGCGTAGGCAAGGAGCGGCGTGCGGCGAAAAAGCAGCGCCTCACTCAACCTCGATCAGCGGCAGGACGACCTTTTCGAAGTCGGCAAGTTTGACGATACGGATGCCGCGCCACGGATCGAGCACAAGAAGGTCCTCATCGCCGGTGACAATGGCGCGAGCACCGCTGGCCAGGGCCAGTTCAAGGAATTTATCGTCGTCGGGATCGCGGCAGTCACGCACCTCTTCACGCAGAGCTGCTGCCGGAAACAGCACTGCGGCTTTGCGCCAGGTCCGCAGGAGGCCCTCGCGAGTCCGCCGGGATACGTATCGATCCAACTTGGGTCGCATGAGCACGTCGGCCAATTCGTCATAGGTGGCCGCGGAGAAGATGAGCGGGATATTGCGCGCAAGCACCGCGCGGACACACAAGTCAGCCCGGCTTCCCGAGAGCAATGTAGCGCTGACGAGAATGTTGGTATCGAAGATGACCACCGGTCAGCCGGGATTCTCGGCGGCAAGCAGGCGATCCAGCGTTGCGGCAGTCAGACCGTTCTTACGCGCCTCGGCTTGGAGCTTGTCCATGGACCGCGTGACTTTGCGATTCTGCGCTGAGACCAGATTGCGGTAGAGAGCCATAGGCAAGAAGACTCCGAGGTCGCGCTGATGGCGCCTGATGACGACGGGCTCTTGGATGCCGTAATCGAGGAATTGACCGAAATTTTGCCGGGCTTCAGAGGCGGTCATGGCTTTCATACGAATGACCTTACGACAAATTGCACAAAATGTCAAAAATTCGACCGAAGCCCGGTTGCCGATTCCGATCACGCGGCGAAGCCGACCAAGCGCGGAGTTTCTTCATGAACCCCGGCACCGGCGAAGACCTCGGCCAGAGAGTAGTCGTCAGCGGGCTCCAGACTTTTGCCCAGATGGGCGGCCAGGCGGTCGGCTTGCGCGGCGGAGAGGCGCCCGAAGTTGCGGTGGGCGACGAGGCGACCCGGACGCAACAAGGCGGGATCCAAGCGCGACGAAGGACAGTTGATCGTGCAGATGACATGCGTGCGCAGGAAATCGGCGAACATGCCGTCGGTAATGTTGAGGATGGCGCTGACCTGCGAGCGGTTGTCGTTGGCGCGGGTCATCAGTGCGGCTTCGCAATCTTCGAGGATGACGACAAAGCGTTTCTTGCGTCCGTGACGCTCATTCTCGTCGACCCAGAAGTCGACGAGTTCGGTTTGGACGAGGCAGCTGAGGGAACTCGGCGGTAGGTAGTAGAAACGATGGGTATCTTTCAGCTTGGCCATGAGCAGACGTAGATAGGTCGTTTTGCCCGTGCCCGGAGGGCCCTCGATGAGTGAGAGGCCGGACTTTTTCCCGACGATGGTGTCGATGAAGTTGTTGTGCCACGCGGGGAAGCCCTCGCCGTAGAACAAATCGAGATTCCCTTCGGCCGGCAGTCCGTCGGTCGCGATCTCGACGCGTTCGGCGCGAAGCATGCCGTAGGAGCTGTTGATGATGTGGAAGGTCGGGACAACTTCGCCGGGTGCGGAGAGATACTGCGCGGCGAAAGAACGCAGTCTGTCCTCGGCCGCCGTCAGAGTCGGTGCGTAGACGATCAGGCTGCGGCGGCAGATATGGACGAACTCATGCGTGCCGAAGCGGAAGACGGCATTGGTCCACTTCTCCCAGTCGCGCGTTTTGTCGATGCTCTGCTCGCTGCGGAGAAGATGGGCGTTCAATTCACGCACGGCGCGGCCGGTCTGCCAGTCACCGTCGCGCGAGACGGTGTGGAACGGCTCGGTGCCGTAGGCGCAGATGACGTCGTGCGGGGGCACCTTGGTCGAGCAACCGTCCTGCCCGTAGGGCGATGGATCGCCGAGATTGATGTGACGGTGGATTTCGGGAGCGTTCATAAAGTTCAAGCGGCAGCACGCAGGCCGTAGAGGTCGGACATGAAGGAGGAAAGGATGCGGGTGACTTCAGCGCAGAGATCGGAAGGGTCGAGCCCGCCACGTCCGCAGGGGAACCATTCGGTAATGCCTTCGGTCTGCGGACCGAGTCCGAGTCCGGTGGCGCGGACCGAACTGCGATGCCAGCGTGCCACGATGCGATCGAAGCCCTCGCGCTCATCGCGAGGGAAATCCCCGTCGGCCGTCACGATGACCAGATGTTCGCGGCGCGGGCTGCGCTGGATGACTTCGTCCGCTTTCTCCAGGGCGGGGACGATGCGTGTGCCTCCGTCGGCTTGCAGGATGGTCTCCAGTCGGCGGGCCGCGGCCCGACTCGAACCGTCGCCGTCGAACTCGAGCAGAACCGTGGCGCGACGGTTGTAACAGAGCACAGCCAGGGGAAGGCCGACGCGGCGGCAGACTTCGTTGAGGATAACCGCCGCCGCGAAGGAAGCTTTGGCGCGCGCGCCTTCCATCGAGCTGGAACGATCGGCGATAAGCACAAGAGCTGGGGCGATGCGATGGGGTAACTGGCGGCGGCGCCACATGCGATCGTGGTTGCGACCCGTGGCGGCAAACTCCATGGCCACGCGCAAATCGGGTTCGTGTCCATGGGCGTAACCGGTCGACCACTTGAGGCGTCCGTGCGAGCGCTGCAGATCGAGGAGAGCATCGCTCAGGTGGTTGATGACCACCGCATGTTTGCTGCGGGCTTCACGGTAAGCTTCACCCGATCCCGGACTTCCGTCGCTACCGCCGACCTGACCTGCAGCACGGCGGCGGGCGCTGCGGCGTTGCTCGATGCGACGCTGCATGGCGCGGAAGTCACGCACGGCCTCGCGCTCGTTGCTGTTCGATGGCTCGGGTCCGCGATCCCACATGAGGCGGTGCATGAATTGATGGAACCGCAGCGTGCTGCGTGTTCCGAGGTCCATGGAAACCAAGCGCAGGAAAACGGGACGAATCTTGTCGTGCAAGATGCGCCAGGCGCGGTATTGGGCGAGGCGCACCGACATTTCCACCGCGTCGGGACGGATCGGCCCGTCATGCGCGGCGAAGCACGGAGGCAAGGGACTGGCCGCGTATTCGGCGGCGATCTCCGCCCCGTGTCCCTCGAGCAGATCGAAACGGGGAAAAGAATCGAAGTAGGCTTCGATGTCGGGCGCGCTTTGGGCGAGTGCTTCGCAGGCCGCAGGATGCAATGGCGCGGGAGTGGCCAGTCCATGACGCATGAGGAGCAGACCCATGCAGAAATCGGCGGCGGGATTTTTCCCCATCACATCGGGATGGGAGCGATGCAACTCACACACGAGGGTGTTCTGCGTGGTGGCCAGCCACGGGGCGCAACCGGGTAACCAGTCGGACAACCATGTCTCGATGCGGCCGTCCTCGATCGCGTTGATCAGGCTGAACTCGACGGGATTGTCGTGGATCTGGTCGGGGGCAATGCGGTGCAGACGGGTCAGGGTGGAATGCGCACACTCGTGCAACATGATGGCCGAGAGGAATTCCGGACTGCGTCCGAGCAAGTCGCGCTCGTCCACATTGATCGTCCCGTCGCGCATGCTGATCGACCAACCCGAGCCGGGGCGTCCAATGCGCACGGTGACATCGGCGCGCAACGAGGCCAGACGGGCCAGGCTTTCCAGCCCGGCCCGCACTTCTTCGCGAAGGTGCGCTTCGCGATTTTTCATGCTGCGTCCTTCCATTGGCGGATGAGACCGCAGGCTTCGGCCATGCGGATAACCGCGCGTTCGTCGGAGGCATCGTCGAGTTGTCCAAGGTAGACATCGCCGATCGCGGTGCGCAGCGCGGTGTCGGGATCGGTGCCGGCGCGCAGGGCGCGATCAAGCATGGAGACGAGGAAGAGAAGACTGCGGCGGTTGAAGCAGTAACGCTCCGAGCGATCGCGTCCGAGGCTGGCTTCGCCTCCGCCTTGGCCCGCGGCCTTGGCCACGTGGTTGTGGAACTTGGCCAACGCGGCGAGGAAGGTGTCGGCATCGGGCCATTGCGCGATCGAAGCGTGCACGGGCTGAGCGTTGTCCGCCTGCCAGCGGCGACCGGCCAAGGTGACCACGGGCTGTGTGCCGTGAACCAGACGGCGCAAAAGATCGAGATCTTGTTGCAGCCCGGGGGCTTTGGCGCAGTGCACGTGGAAACGTGAACGCAAGGCGGGGCTCAAGGCATTGCGACCCGTGTAGGCCGCAGGATTGTAAGTCGCGATAACGCGGAAGTTGTCGTGGATCGTCACGCCGCCGTGTCCGCCGAAGACCGTGCCGTCGTTCTCGGAGAGAATGAGCGTGGGCGGGTGCTCGAGGACGGGATTGAGGCGCTCGACGCACTGCGGTTCGGCAAGATTGATTTCATCGAGGAGGACCCATTCGCCGTGGCGCATGGCTTGGGGCAACACGCTCTCGACAAAACGGAATCCGCCTTCGGGTGCGGGTGCGAAGCGTCCGACCAATTCCCCCGCATCGGTCGCGCCGTTGAGATTGAGGCGGCGCACGCCTTGGCGCAGGAGATGCGCGAGGTAGAGAACGGCGGTGGTTTTGGCTGCGGCGGTCTCGCCTTCCAGCGCGACAGGACGCCCGTGCACCACGCCGACGGCGATGGCGCGCATGGTTTCGGCCAAGGGTTGGTCGATGACTAAGTGGGCGAATTGCGCGGCGGGGGGGACAAGCGATGACGCGTGTTTGTTTTTCGGCAGGACGAGTCCGGCCAAGGTCACGCTGTCATCGTCCTCGACGAAGAGCGGCTCGGGATCGGGTTCGCGCACCGGGGGCGCGACAACGGTGACGGCTGCGGTTTCGGACGGACGCGAGGCTTTCAGCTCGCGCAAGGTCATGGCCTTGCCGGTCATCGCGCTGATCTGGCGCAATTCGTTTTTGGCCACGCCTTCGCCGACCAAGGCCAGATTGGCCACGCGGGTCGAGGAGACGATGCGGTAACCGCGCTCGCGCAACCATGCGGAGGCCTCGGCTTTTTCCTCCTCCGCCATATGGGTCAGCACGACCGCCTCGCGGGGGCGGGCGGACGCAGGCGGGGCGTCGGTGGCGAAGAGATCGGGTGCTTTCACGTTCAGGCGGCTTTTTTGACGGCGGTTTCGGCTTCGAGGTTGTGCACCGCCGAGAGGATGCGCTCCTGCAGGTCGGGCAGGTTGGAGAGGATGTGATGGACCACCTGATCGTCGAGTTCCAGGGAGTCCAGACCCTTGAAGGCCGCGAGCAGATCGAGGGCCTCGCCGGGCAGGGCGTCCTTGAGGAACTCCCAGCCGATGGCCGTGGCCGGCTGCATGGCCGTGAAGGAGATCCAGCCCTTGAGGGCGCCGTCGGGACCACGGACACGGTAGGTCGAGTCCGAGCAGTCCACCTGGCCGATGGTGTAGGTGGTGGAGTGGTCGTAACCGTTCTCCTGATGGTCCTTGCGGAGGCGGACTTTCAGGCCGATGGGATAAGGATGGCTAAGCATAAGAGGTCTTTGATTGAGACGGACAGCATAGCCGTTTCTTAGACCCATTCCGAGCCAACAGGGTGTCATAAACGCGCTTTTCCGCGCGCCTCGGCGCCGTCGCTAAACCACACGCCTCGCTATCAGGCGGTTACGGGACGCAACCTTCGCGGACGCGTGGGCATGGTCCCGCTGCGCCGCCCGCGCGACCGTTCTCGGGCAGTCGCCGTGTCGTGCTCCTCGAGCGGTTTGAAACGGGCGATATCCCAACTGATTTCTTTGGAGGATCCGGGTAAACGACCGGGAATTTCCATGAGGGCAAGGCCCGGGCCGATCGCTCCCGTGATCTGGTGGCGCGTGCGGAAGCGGATTTCACGGATCGTGTAAATCTGTCCGTCGAGGGGGACTTCGTTGACGAGTTGACTCGTTCGCTAGCGCTCGTCTCGCCCTTGCGGGTCCCGCGTGCGCGGGATCTGCCCCGAGCGCACATGCGCTCCGGTGCTCCCGCCTAGCAGGTGGGTCGGAAGTTACGTGAGGATCTCCAAAATGAAGCACGAGGTCGGTCTTGCCATCGATGCAGAGAACGCGCTGACCTGTCGAATAGCTGCTCATGGACTCAAAAGAACCAGTTCATCCAAGAATCCTGGAACGCGACCGGAAGACCCTGCTGCCGACAGACACGGATGGTATGTCCCGTGCCGCCGGCTTCGGGATCGGAGAGGTCAACGTAGAACAAACCGCACACGGGCGGACCGAACTCCTCGGAGTAGCCGATCACCTTCATGGTATCGCGGATGAGATAGGAGGCTTTGGCCGCCAGCTTGGGTGAACCGGTGCGCTTGTAGACCACATTGGCGTTGCGTGGAGTCGCAGCCACCGTGGCTTCGGTGATGGCCGCTTCCTTAACCTTGGATAGAGATTCGGGTGAAGAATAGAGTGCATCGGCATACCGCACCTTCATGCGATGCGAGGCGTAAGGTGCGATGACCTGCAAACGAGAGGCGTCGACCTCGGCCACCCCTGCGGCAAATGCCTCATCACTGCCCTCGGCATTGCCGGACCGGAATCGCAAGCAGACGAATTCCCGAGACAAACGGTTGGCAAACCCACGCGCCAAGGAAGCGTCCCGTTCCGAGATCGCCCGACGTCCCTCGAGAAGAACGACAGGCGAATCGCCGACGGCGAGCTTTCGGAATTGTTCAAGAGTCATAGACAGCCCGCAAGCGGGCGCAGGTCAGTCTCCAGTGTTCAGTAGTCAGTCGGAAGGTCTTTGTGCGTCATAAGCTCGCCGCGGCGAGCCGTGACGTGTGAAACGTGGCGTGTGGCGAGTAGACAGACTTCAGTTGTCAGACAGCAGAAGACTGAATACGCATTTGCGAGATCCGATCTCGCGGGTTAATATCCGCCCATGAGCACGATCACAGCCGTCTTGGACGCCTGCCCCGACGGGACGCTGCATCTGCCGTTGCCGCCAGACTTGCGCGGCGTCCGCGTGCGGGTCGAGGCGAAGCTGGAAGCGGCTCCATCTGTAATAAAGAGCCCCGTCGAGCTGCGCGCCATTATGCGGAAGCTCCGCGACCGCAATCCATTCCGTGGCGTCAGCGATCCCGTGGCATGGCAGCGTGAGGCGCGTGAAGACGTGCGCCTGCCGGGACGGGATTGAGACATGGCCCGACCGCTGGACAGCAATATCCTGATCTACGCGACCCAACCGGAACACGCCTTCCTCGATGAATGGCTCGAGGCTCCGGGCACGATGCTTTCCGCCATCAGTATTACCGAGGTTCTCGGTTACGAAGAGCTCACTTCCGGTGATGAGGATTTGTTCGAAGCCATGTTCGCACAACTAGTCATGCAACCCGTGAGCGAGGCGATTTTGCGGCGGGCTGCCGTCCTGCGCCGCATGCGCAAGCTGAAGCTTGGCGATGCAATCATCGCGGCCACCGCCTTGGAAACGGACAGGGAACTGGTCACGCGCAACGAGCAGGATTTTAGGGGCATCGAGGGACTTCATGTCATCAACCCTTTCGCCGGACGGTAGCTGATATAGCCGGCGTCCGGTCCGTGATGCCTCGACCTTGCGGATCAGCGCCGCTTTTTTCTCGCGAGAGTCGGCACCGGCCAGATGGTGACGTCGCCGCGCGTGCCCTGGAGCACGTTGCCCGAAGGGGAAAGTCCCTGACAAAAGCCGGCGGGCACCTCGGCGTAGGATGAATCGTGGCCCAGCGCGATGAAGCCCACTTCGCGGGAAGGAAGACCGGCTGCTTCGACCAGCAAGTCGACAATGTCGCGCGGATTTTTGACCGCATCGCGGCCGAGTCCGACACGCAACCATGCCTTGCCCGGTTTCGGTTTGCGGGGAGGCTCATCCGCGGCAGATGCATCGTCTTCGACAACGGGCGCGCGTTTGGCGAGGGGCTTGGCTTGCTCCGCCGCGGGCGAGGCAGGTGCAGCGGTTTCTCCACCGCTCACAATATAGAGCAAGGCCGCGGCCACCTCGGTCGAATCCGCGCCCTCTTCGAGCAAACGGTCGACATGGACCATCTGGGCCTGGGCGCTGCCGGATTCGATGGTCTGGCGCACGCGCTCGAGCAAAGCGTCGGTGCGCTTCTCGCCGATTTCACCGGCGGTGGGCAATTTGCCGCGCCGGATGGTGGCGTGGGTGAATCTTTCGAGGAACTTGATCTTGTGCAGGTCGCGGCCTGTGACCAGCGAGATGGCCACGCCCTGCTTGCCGGCCCGCCCGGTTCGCCCGATGCGGTGCACGTAATCTTCGGGATCGTAGGGCAGGTCGAAATTCACGACCAACTCGAGGTCGTCCACGTCGATACCGCGGCCGGCCACGTCGGTGGCGACAAGGAAATCGAACCCGCCGGCTTTGAATTTGTTCATCACGCGCGTGCGCTGGGCCTGGGCAATGCCGCCGTGCAAACGATCGGACGGTATGCCCTGGGCCTGCAAATCGTCGGCCAGTTCGTCGACGGTGCGCTGCGTGTTGCAGAAGATGATGCCGGAACGGTAGGAGTGGAAATCGATGAGCCGGAGGAGCGCGTCGAATTTCATGCGCGGCGGGGTTTCGTAATACCACTGGGCGATGTCGGGGGCGTCGACCTTCCGCTGATCGATCTTCAGTGTGACCGGATCGCGGGCGTAACGGTCGATGAGCTTGCGGATGGCGGGCGAAACGGTCGCCGAGAAAAATGCGGTCTGCCGGTCCGTCGGCATGGCATCGAGGATCTTCTTGATGTCGTCGCGAAAACCCATGTCGAGCATGCGGTCGGCTTCGTCGAGGACGATGAAGCGCAGACGGTCGAGCTTCAGCGTGCCGCGCTCGAGGTGGTCGATGATGCGCCCCGGTGTGCCGAGCACGATCTGGGCGCCGCGTTTGAGTTCCTGCGCCTGACGCTCGAAGGACGATCCGCCGTAGACCGGCACGGCATGGACGCCGCGTTTGCCCGCGGAGAGCTTGTGCACCTCGCCGGCCACTTGGGTGGCCAGTTCGCGGGTCGGACACAGCACGAGGACCTGCACCGCGTGCAGTGCCGGGTCGGTCTTCTCGATGGCGGGAATGGCAAAGGCCGCCGTTTTGCCGGAGCCGGTCTGCGATTGCCCGACCACATCCTGCCCGGCCAGCAGGACCGGAATGGCCGCCGCTTGGATCGGCGATGCTTCCTCGAAGCCGAGCTTGTCGACCGCTTTGAGAATCTCCGGCGAAAGGCCGAGGCTGGCGAATGTTGGTCTATCCATCACCAGACCGTAGGTCAGAGAAGCACTGCGGTCACGGGTTGTTCTCGGAAAGATCTCGACCGCCCAAAGGCCGCCGGCTTCATCGCCGAACTCGGCGGCAGACGAAGATCAGGGCGGCGGCGGAGAAGCCGAGCAGTGCGTAGGTCGATGGCTCGGGGATGATGCTCATGATCTGCGACGCGTAGGACGAAATGTCCGCCGAGTAAGTGACGTTGCCGTAAACAGCTGTCTCGCCCGCTGTGGGTTGTCCGCTGAAGCCGCCGACGGCGATCATCACGCCGCCCAACTCCCACGAGGATCCGTTTTTGGCGAACACCGCACCTCCGGAATCACCGAACACAGCCTGGGCTTCGTCATCGGGGGCGACGAGATCCGTGAAGGTGGTGGTGAAGGTTTTCACGTCGACGGGAATGTTGCTGCTGCCGGGAACGTTGATCCACAGGTCGTGCGACTCGATGGTGTTGGTGCCCCAACGCATGGCGCGGGTGGAGAGCGTCTTATAACCGGCCGCGTTGCCGCCGGAAGGGACCTCGGTCCACGTCCACGGTGTGGTGTTCGTTACGACATTCCATTCCGTGAAGGCGCCGCGGTCGCGACCCGCGCCGATCATGGTGACAGGCGCGCCCAAGGTCGGTGCCGACGAGGCCAGGGTGAGCGTCCCGAGGCCCGCGGGCGTGGAGGCCAAGCGGAACATGATCAAATCGGTGAAGGCCGTTTTTCCCGGGGAGTTGTTGGTCAGCTGGACGGTTGTGCCGGCGAGTGGTGCGTATGACATGCCGGCCAGGGAGATCGTGCCAGCCCCGACATGGGAGGCGGTGAGCACCCATCCCTCGCCGAGATAAATGCCGGTGCCAACGCCGAGCACACCGATGTTCAGCCAACCCGGATCATCACCCGGGGCATTGGTGTTGCCGGTGCCCGTGGCGGAGTTGATCACCACCGCACTGGCGAACTGAGTCCAAGCGAGCGTGACGGCAAAGAATACGGCGAACCATCTGGGCTGCATGGAGTTAACACTGCTACCACTTGGCCCGATCCTCAAGTCGTAGTCCGCCGCAGCGGGCAGCCCAAGAGACGAAGAGCTGGAGGGAGTATCAGTTGGTCGCCGCGGCGACCTGTCTCGAAGACTCGGCTGGCAGCTGGCAGGCGGCAGGTGTCAGGTGACGGAGGCCGGAAGCCAGAGCCGGAGTCCGGTTGCGAGGGAGTCGCAGAAGGGCTAGTGCGTCATAGCTCCTGCCCTGTATTCATGGGGCTTGCAGCAGGGAGCAGACATCCAAGAGCCAGAGACGGTGCCCGGCTGGCAACGAAGATCCGGTGAGACATCGGGCATGGCCTGACCGCGCATGCGGGGGATATTGCTGGCGATTTTCGGAGTCGCCTGCATGAGGAAGTCCCTCAGAGCGCGGGCGATTGCGACGTCGTCGGTTCCCAACGAGACGCGAACCCGTTTCTTGGTGTAGTCGTCTTCGTGGACCGTGTAGTGGCACCACCAGGTGCCGTTGTTGTTCCAGATGTTGTGGTTGGGATTGGGATTTTTATTTTGCACGCTCCCACTGCAACACAGGGGGTAAGACATCCGCTGTCCGAGGGGGAAAAAATCCTCTCCCGGTCGGAGGGATCGGCCTTACCGCTTGAGATGCGGGTCGCGCTGGGGTTTAGTGTCCATTCTTCACGCGCCCGTAGCTCAACCGGATAGAGTGTCGGCCTCCGAAGCCGAAGGTTGTGGGTTCGACTCCCGCCGGGCGCATATTGCCGCGTTGCCGCGCCCGTGGTGCGGGTCTTGTGCGGGTGAGTCCGGGCGGATAGAAAAGGCGGTCAACGCGATGGATATTGTTTATTTCGACCTGGAAACTCAGCGGACGGCCAATGATGCGGGGGGATGGGACAAAAAGGCGGCCATGGGGATGACGGTGGGGGCGACCTACAGCACGAAAACGGGACAATACGCGGTCTATGGCGAGGAGCGGGTGCATGATCTTGTCGAGCAGCTGCAGCGCGCCGATCTGGTCGTGGGCTTCAATGTGATCAATTTCGATTACGAGGTGCTCATGGGTTACACGGTGATCGATCTGGCCCACAGTGTGCCGACACTCGACCTCATGGTTTCGCTCGAGGAGAAAATCGGACACCGCATCGGTCTCGATGCCGTGGCGCAGTCGACGCTCGGTTGCGGCAAGACGGCGGACGGACTCGATGCGATCAAGTGGTGGCGACAGGGACGCAAGCTCGATGTGGCGCGCTATTGTTGTTTCGACGTGAAGGTGACGCGTCTGGTGCACGAACATGGCATGGCGCACGGCGAGGTGTTTTATCACGATCGCCTCGGACGCAAGCAACGCGTGCCGGTCGCATGGGGCGAACCCGCGCGGGAGCGCGCGGCGGCATGATCCAACCGCTGCGCAACGAACCGTCCGTCTGGTCGCTCTGCTGGGTCGACGTGCCCGAGCCGCTGGCCATCGAGGACGATTTTTTTCTTCCGGTCATTCTGCTGCTCGTCGGGCCATCCTTCGATCCGCTGGCCGCGCCGGAGATTTTTCCGGAGCTGGACCAGATCCGCGCGGAGGATTGGGTGGCGCGGCATTTCGACGAACTCGGGGCGCCGGATGTGTTGCAGGTGTGGAAAGCGCCGGAGTGGGTGCCGGAGGATTGGAAATATTTCGGTCGCGACTGGAAGACGAAGGTAAAGATGGTCAATCCGCCGCCGCATGAGACGAAGATGCAATCGGAGTTGGCCGTGCAGGGCTACCGTTCCGCCGGGCGTGCGCCCTCGTTGCCCAAATCGTCGGTCGCCGCAGGTCTGGTGCGCAACCTTTCGCGTCTGCGGTCGCCGCAAAAACGCCGGGCTACGTTGGAAAAAGCGGTGGAGATCGATCCGTCGTGCACCGCGGCGTGGGTCGAGTTGGCCGAAACGGAATTTCACGCGGGCCGCTACGAGCGCAGTCTCGACCTGGCCGCGCGCGTGGCGGACGTCGACGGACCGCTCCTGCGCAAACGCGGTGTGCAGTGGTGGACTGACCGCACGACCCGACCGTTGCTGCGGGCTATCTTCGGTCAGATGCTCTGCCAATGGCATCTCGGGCGCGCCGGCGATGCGGCGGACCTCGGACAGGATTTGCTCGAGACCGACCCGTCGGACCATCTCGGCGCGCGTTTTTACGTTCCGCTTTTCCTGCTCCTCGCCGGCGAGCACGAGGAGGCGTCGCTTTTTTTCCGTCATTACGAATCGCGCTATCCGGGCGACATGCCCAACGCATGGCTGGCCTTCGCTTGGGGACTCTCCCTCTGCCTCGAAGGCGACGACCAAGGTGCGCGGCGCAAATACCGCGAGGGAATGCTGGCCAACATCTACATCGCTCCACGGTTGCTCGGGGAACGTCCGCCGCCGGAGGACATCTACCACCCGAGCGAGCGCGACGAACCGCAATCGGCAGCGGAATTCGATGGGTCCTTCGGCGGCCTGTGGGACCGCGAACCCTCGGCCCTGCGCATCCTGCGGGAGTCTTATGACGAACTTCGTCCCGTCCTTGCCGAGCTGATTTTGCGCCGCACGGCGATGGCCGAACTGATGGACCAACGCTACGACCCTGAATACCGGGCCAAGTGGACGCGTCTGGTCGAGGAAGAGGAAGCCTTCGTCAAAAAAGCGCTGCAGTAACGCGGCGTCAGGTCGAGGTCGAGACGGGCGGGGGCGTTGCTTCCGGTGCTGCTTCCTCGGTCGCTGCAGGTGCCGAGGCCGGTGCCG
>CAZJGQ010000003.1:0-41516 GCA_964545425.1 uncultured Chthoniobacter sp.
AAATCAATCCCGCCCGCGTCTCCAACGGCAGCCAGTTTTACGTCACCCTCAAGCCAATGCCCGCGCTGAACGGACAATACACCGTCTTCGGCCGCGTGCTCGAAGGCCTCGAGCACCTCGAGGAAATCAGCCGTCAACGAACCGATCGCAACAACTTTCCCTTGGAAAAAGTCGTCATCAAACGCATAGTCCTTGAGCCTCGCGCCGGCGCTGAGCCGCCCGCGTCATGACATTTTAGGGTAGGTTCCGGAGTGGCCAAACGGGGCAGACTGTAAATCTGCTGGCTTATGCCTTCACTGGTTCGAATCCAGTCCTGCCCATTCTTCGCGCGCTTCAGCGCGCAGCATGGAAAGATCGCCAAGCGGCGATTGATCCACTCCTGCTTATTTTCCCTCCAGCGGACGAAAACGCCGCTCGAACCGGAGTGCCACTAAGCCAAGTCGCCGCACGACGGTGGTTCGACTCTTCAGAATTTGACCACCGTGCGCAGGCCGAGGACGGCGAAAACGTCTGCCTCTGCAGTCGCGGGGGCAATCACCTGAATGTCCGGAGTGACGATAAGCCACGGCGTCACGGCGACATTGTAGAAAACCTCGAAACCCGTCTCGGGTCCGACATCCGTGAGCAGTGCGGTGGAGAGGCCCTGCGACCATCCGTAGTGGTAGATTCCCACGCCGAAGCTGTCCCACGGCCGCGAAGCCCACATACCCTCGCCGGTAATGCCTCCGGCAATGGACCACTGGATGGGGTTCGGGCTTCCTTGTGTCGCTGCGGCGCGTCCGTAGAGTCCGATGCCTTTGCCGGGGCGCACCGGGCTGGACCAGAGTTGATGGCCGAAGCGAAGACCGAAGCTGTCGGGCGAGTTGCGCGAAGTCACGACGCCTGTCGAGGCGAGGTAAATGTCCTCGAGGTTGACCGACTGCTCGGTGCTGAAACTGTAGGACACTCCGAAATTCGAGGGGCGGTCCCAGACTTTGCCATTCCACTGCGCGCTGAAGTTGAAATTCACCCCGTCCTGAAAAACCCGGTCGAACGTGCTCTCGGTGCGGTTGTTCGGGTCGAAGGCGAGCGCGGTCAGATTGAAGTCGCCGATTTTCTGGTCGATCGATCCGCCGAGCATGACGAGTTGTGTGATGCCGTTCGGGTTGGCGACCAAGGCGAGGTTCTGGAAGCGTTCGATACCCCACCCGCCGAAGAAAGGATCGCGCGCCAAAAGATCGAGAGCGTTGATCTTGCCGGCCATCAAGGTCGTGTCGCTGACACGCTGACGGTAAAACAGCGAGGTCAGCGCGACCTGCCCCGGATCGACCTGCGGCGTGATGGCTGCGGTGTTGACCGGCCAGAGCGCACCGCCGCTCCACCCGGGCACTTCACCGAATTCGATCTCGGCGTGTCCGTGCACGGAACCTCCCGGCCACAAACCCATCTTCGCGGTATCCAACTCGAACAACGCATCGACACGCCCCGCCACAAAGGGCCCGGGCCCGGTGCCGCGCTCGGTCAGTTGGTTGATGTCATCCGAGTCGTCGGTGCCGCCCGCTTGGCCTTGCAGCATGCCGGTGAGGAAGACCTGCAAATTGAAGCCATAGTCGGCGAGCTTGGTCCGCCAACCGCCCCAATCGCCGGTCATGGCGGGCGGTAAAGTCGTCACCGGCTTCGCCTCCACGGGTGCGATGTCGATGGCGTTTGTCTGGGCGTGAAGGCTCAGCGCGGAAAGCGCGAGAATGGCGAGCGAAAGCTTGGGATGAAACGTGCGCGCCATGTCCGATGCCGACTGCAGGTCACAGGAAGAAGAGCGACACGCCGAACTTGAATTGCATGTCGGGCTGTCCGCCCGGAGCGACCGCGAGGTAATAAGCGCCGATACTGACGTCTACCATGTAGCCGGAATCGAGGACGAACGTCTTCCCCGCGGTGAGACCGGCGGGCACGAGCCACGCTTCATCGCTCCCGGCCGACCAATCATACACGACCGAATTGTTGTAGCCGAAGTAGGCACCTCCGAAGAGATCTGTGTTGTAAAGGACGATCGGCTGCAAGGAGGAGCGCGTGAAGTCGTCCTGTCCCCAATGCTGAGCGGCCAGCCCGCCGTAGGAAAGAGGACCGGCGGAGCTGAACACACACGCGGCGAGACCGCCGCCCCATCCGGGGCCGGCCACGGCATTGTCCGTCCGCGTGCGCAGCGAAACCTGCGGCCCGAAGCCGTATTTGATGCTTCCCCCGGTCTCCGGAACGATGAAGCCCTGCAGGATGATGTCGCTCAGGCCCCAGGCCAGACTGTTGCCCCCGCCTCCGGTGAACTGCTGGGGCAATCCGACCGGCCCCGCGCCTGCCGGGTTACCGATGAAGGGGATCATGCCACGGGCGATGAAGTTGAATCCGTGCTTGGTGTTGAACGAATAAACGGGCTGGGCCTGGAAGTTGTAGAGCGGCTGACCGCTCGCACTTTCGTAACCGATGGTGTTGTCGGTCATGATTGCCCGCACATCTGCCAGCGGATCCTGCGCCTTGCGCATCGCTTCAGCTTCTTCCGCGGATAACTCGGCAGACGCGGTGCCGAGGATGGCGACATGCAGGAGCGCACCCACGACGGACAACCTCTTGATGCTGAACCACCGCAATCGCAGGGGGTTGTTGAGACACGCACGTTCAGGCAAGGGATTTTGGATTGTCATGGTCGCTCCGGGGATGAATTTCTTGAAAAGGATTAATAGCACGCCCAGAGTTTTCCCAATCAATATGAAAATCCCAGCGCCCCCCCGTAAACCGCTGCTGCTCACGGTCACCTCGCTCGTTGCCGGTCTCCTCACGGCGCAGGCAAGCGAGAGCAAACAACCGGCCGACTACGTCCTCCTGCATGGCAAAGTCTACACCGTCAATCCCGAGCAGCCGTGGGCCGAGGCGGTGGCCGTTCGCGGTGACGAGATCGTCTACGTGGGTGACAACCAAGGCGCGCGCGAATTCGTCGGCAAAGACAGCCGCGCCATCGACCTCAAGAGCAAGCTGCTGCTGCCCGGTTTCGTCGAATCCCACATTCACGTGCTGATGGGTGCAGCCACCACCAGCGGCGTGACCCTCACCATGACCGACTCGCTTGAGGACATCCAACGCAAGGTCAAGGAATACGCCGAGGCCAACCCGACAAAGCCGGCAATCTTCGGCTCGGCCTACAGCGGCCTCATTTTCGGCGACGACGGCCCCAAGAAGGAGTGGCTCGACGCCGTGGTGCCCGACCGCCCGGTGATCCTCGGGGATCACACCATCCACACCATGTGGGCCAACAGCAAAGCTCTTGAAATGGCGGGCATCGACAAAGACACGCCGAACCCTCCCGGCGGGGAATACGTCCGCGACAGCGACGGCAATCCCACGGGCACGATGAAGGGCAGCCCGGCCAGCCTTCCGGTCGTTCGCGCCACCAAAGTCATCACCGTGGCCGATATCGAGCGCGTCCTGCCCGATATTCTCTCCGGTTTGTCGGAGTATGGCTTCACCGCGGCGATGGATTTCGGCAACCCCGTCGCCACGCAAGAGGCTGCCGCTGCGTTGGTGAAGCTGGATCAGGAGGGCAAGCTCCCGCTCCGCGTCAGTCTGATGCATTTCGTCAACACGCCGGCCCTCGCCAAGACCGCGGTGGCCGATTCCATCAACTTCGCCAAACAGGTGCAGTCGCCCAATGTGTGGGTCGACACGCTCAAGTTCCTTGGTGATAGCGTGCTGGAAAACCAGAAGGCGGCCCTCGAGGAACCCTACCTGAAGGAAGGCACCATCGAGACGACCAATCGCGGGGCGCTCTATTTCGACAAAGAGACCATGCTCGGTATGATGCAGGGAGTGGCCGAGGGCGGACAGGGCACGGCCATCCACGCCATCGGCGACCGCGCCGTCCGCACCGCGCTCGATGCGTGTCAGGATTTTCGCGCGGCCGGCGACGACAAAACCCGACTGATCATCACCCACGCACAATTGGTGGATACGAGCGATCGCAAGCGCTTTGCGGCCAACGATGTCATCGTGCAGACCACCGGCGTATGGATGAACATCCAGCCCAGCTACGTCTCCTTCCTCGGTCAGCGCCGCAATGACACGCTGCAGTTTCCGCTGCGCAGTATCGTGGACAGCGGCGGAACAGTCGCATTGGGAGCCGATTGGCCCGCCACGCTGGGCGGCTTCGAGCACGGGGTGAATCCGTTCAACAACATCTACACGGCCATGCACCGCAAACCGCCCAAGCATCTCATCGCCGAATTCGGTTCGGTCGATGAAGCGCTGCCGCCGAAGGAGGAGGTCCTCACCCTCAAGGAAGCGATCGAGGCTTACACCATCAATGGAGCCCGCCAGATGGGCAGAGAGAAGGAGTTCGGCTCGATCGAAACGGGCAAGAAAGCCGACTTGGTCTTGCTGAGCCAAAACCTCTTCGAGATTGACCCCGAGGCGATCCCCGCCACCAAAGTGCTGGCCACCATGGCCGGAGGCCGCCTAGTGCACGATGTGGCTTATGATATCGGCGATGCCAACCTCACCGACATGGACAAGTTAAACGAGGAATCCGTCACCATGTGTCCCGTCTGTCCCTATAATCCCGACGAACCGAACGGCCACAAACACGGCCGGTAAGCCGGGCTTGTCCGGTTTGCTGTAGCTGCCCGCGGCCGAGCGAATCTTGACGCTGTGGAGGAGGTTTGGAATGCTCCCGCCTCATGAAAATTCGTCCGCTCCCCTTTCTTCTCGCTGCGATCGTCGCCCTTCTTCCGGCCTGCCAGACCGTCGAGCAACCCAAGAGCACAGCCCACGGCTACAAATCCGCCCGCCTCGTCCGTCCGACCACCAAGGCGACCTTTGCCAGCCGGGATGACCGCGCCAACCGCGCCATCCAATCGGCCCTCGCCTCCACCTTCCGCACCAACGGCATTGCGGTGGACCCAAACAACGCCGACCTCACCGTCGGGTATCTCGTCGTGGTGCAGGACAACGCCACCACGCAGTTGATCGACGATTACTTCGGCTTCGGCCGCTCCTCCATGCAGATCGCCGAGATCGCGCATGAGCGCGGTGTCATCCGCAACAACCGCGCCGACTACTACCAGGCGGGCACCGTCGTCATTGACATCATCGACAACAAAACCGGCAAGCTCGTCTACCGCGACTATGCCACACGCGATGTGACCGGCGAACTCAGCGACGCCCAACTCCAAGCCCGCGCCAATTCCGCCGTGCAGCAGGCGCTGGCCAAGTTCTTCGCGCGCTAACTGATTTAACCACCCATGAACACATCCACCATCGCCCCATGCCGTCGCTTTGCCGACGGTAACATCCGCAAGATCCGCACCCTGGTCCTCGCTTTTGCCGTCCTCGCGCCGGTATCGCAGGTTGTCGCCCGGGAGTCGGCCGACGCCGTCGCTCCTGCTTCGAGCGAAATCGTTTTCGTGCCGAAGACGCCGGAGGAGCGGGCCGCCTTCAACGCCGCTGCCGACAAGGAAGAGGCCATTGCCAATGCCAAGGAAAAGGAGACCCGCACGACCATTCTTCCGACTCTCGAGCACCCGTTCGAGTCGCCTGTCACCCATCCGGACATCGAGATCGTGCCGGTCCGTGTCCCGATGCGCGATGGAATCACGCTGCGAGGCAGCGTCTACAGGCCGAAGGAGGACGGCAAGTATCCGGTCATCATCGAGATGGGTCCTTATGACATGGAGAAGAATCTCGACGAGATGCCGGCCATCTTCCGCAACCTCGCCCGCCGCGGTTACGCGGTGTTGGCCGTCGATGTGCGGGGCCGCTACGGCTCGGAAGGCGAGTTCCGTCCGTTGATCGACGAGATCGACAACGCTTACGACACAGTCGTCTGGGCCACCAAGCAGCCATGGTCCAACGGCAAGGTCGGCATGACCGGCATTTCGTATCTCGGATGGACTTCGTATTGCGCCGGCATCGCCAATCCGCCCGGTCTGATAGCCATCATGCCCACGGCCATCAACTACGGCCTCGAGAACACCCACGGTGTCCCCCAGCTGGGATCCATGGCCGGTTGGCTGATTTGGGCGGGGCGTCCGGGGACTGACGCGACGGCCGTCGCCCGACGGATCGACTGGATGCATCTGCCACTCAACCGCATCGACGACGAGGCGGAACTGCCCGCGGCCGGCTTCGACGCGATGGTCACGGAGAAACATCTCGAGGTGCCCGGAGCGCTGACGCCCGCCCAGATCGACGAGCGGCTTGCGAAGATCACCGTGCCGACCTACGTCGTGGCGGGCTGGTATGACGAACTTAACGAAGGGATGATGGAGAACTACGTCCGCCAAGCCAAGCACTCCAAGGATTTGCGGCTCGTCGTCGGACCTTGGCACCACAATGTCAACACCGCTTACCCCGCGCCAGACAAGATCGGCACCGTGTCCGCCGGAAAATCGCACGTCGCTCCTTTTTACCACGAGATGGAGCGATTCTTCGGACGTTATCTCAAGGGCGATGAGACCAGCTGGAATCCGCCCGGCCGCGTGCTCATCTACGTGATGGGCTCGAATGAGTGGCGCTACGAAAACGAGTGGCCCCTCAAGCGCGCGGTGAAAACGCCCATTTACCTCAGCAGCGAGGGCAAAGCGCAGACCGCCTCCGGCGACGGCGCTCTGACCTGGACCGCGCCCAAGGACGAGCAGCCGCCGGATCGCTACGACTACAACCCGCTGGATCCGGTGAGGACGGCCAAGGGGAAGGAAGTGTGGTTTATGCTGGCCGGGATGACCGACCGGTCCGAAGTGCAGAAACGCGGCGACGTCCTTGTCTACACCACTCCCGTCCTCGAGGAACCGGTGGAGGTTACCGGCGTCATCGAGGCCACGCTTTATGCTTCATCCAGCGCGCCGGATACCGACTTTGTCGTGAACCTCATTGACGTCTACCCCGACGGTCATACCCAATACCTCTGCAACGGAATCGTGCGGGCCAGTTACCGCGAGGGCACAAGTGAACGCAAACTGATCGAGCCCGACAAGATCTACGAATACAACTTCAAGCTCCGCCCAATCAGCAACTCCTTCCAGAAAGGCCACCGCATCCGTATCGAAGTGACGTCGAGCGACATGGACCGCTACGCGCGCAACCAGAACGTGGCCGACGCGCCGGGAACAACGGCCAACGTGGCCATCGCCAAGCAGGCGATCTATCACGGCGGACCTTACCCTTCGCGGCTGGAGCTTCCGGTCATTCCGCAGCGCGACGAGTAGGCTTAAGACCTTGGGTGTAGATCGGTCGCGATGACCCGCGTGGAATATCGCGCCGGGATGTCCAGAGCGCTTCCGTGACAGGTCTTAGCCGTCGCCTCCTGTGCCGAGCGCGTCGCCTAGCAACCAACTCAAACCGCGCAGGGCGAGATCGGCCCACGCCAGCGGATGTTTATCCAGCTGTTTCGTGATTTGGGCTACGAAGTCGTTCTCGGGATTCTTTTCGGTGCCCCAGATTTTGATATTGCACCAATACAAACCGTTCTTTTTTTCGGCGAAGACGGTTTTGGTGGCGTCCGGAAGCCAACGTAGGGATGACTCGGGAAGTCCGGCTTGGACCGTGCCCGACACAGCGCCGGTGTTGCTCACCCGGACCGATCCGCGCAGGCCGGCCAGTTCGCCGGTTGCCACGTCGAGATTGTCGATCCGCAGGCCTTTGGCGTCCTGCTGCCAATCCAATTTCGCACGCGTGACTTTGAGGTCGTTGTAGCGTTCGTCTTTGAGGAAGCGGGAGAGGAACTTCTGGAAGTTGAAATCCTTCAGCGCCGCGCCGGTGAGTTGCAAGGAGCCACCGCCGCGTCCGTTGACAAGTTTAGTGCCGCGCCACGACCATTTGACACGACCGGAGAGTTCGCCGCTCAGACCGTCCGCAATGTCGGCGGGCAGGTAGGCTTTGAGCGGGATGCGCGAGGCGGCGAGCGCCACGCTGGCGGTGTCTGTTGCCATATTCCATGACCCGCCTCCGGTCAGGTCGATCTGTTCGCGTCCATTCAACTTGAGGTTAGTCACGCTGAAAACATCGCCGGCCAGCGCGTAGTCGAGCGACACGCGGCGGAAGGCCAGACGGCGCAGAGCGGGATTGTTCGACCGCGCGGCGAGGTCGTCCAGGTAGTCC
The DNA here is from genome assembly GCA_964545425.1 of uncultured Chthoniobacter sp. Classification (GTDB taxonomy): domain Bacteria; phylum Verrucomicrobiota; class Verrucomicrobiia; order Chthoniobacterales; family JACTMZ01; genus JACTMZ01. Next base: position 8,119 of record CAZJGQ010000003.1, read on the forward strand.
CAGCCGGCAAGAAGGGCATCGTCAACGCGCAGCGATCCACCGCCCGTGGCGTTTCCGCCACTCGTGTCGGTCTGGTAGGTGAGATTTCCGGAAAGTCTGCCGCTAAGGATGCGGGCAATATCCGAAGGGAGGAACGGGCGCAGATCGAGGGAGGTGATCTCCGCTTCGGCCCGAATGCTTTTGTCGGCCTGCTGTCCGAGGCGTGCGGAAACAAACAAATTGCCGCGCGCGCTGGGCGGCTCGCGCAGGTAGATGTGGCCGATATCGATAAACTCGCGGGTCACGTAAACCTCAAGCGCATCGATCGCCATGCCGGGATAGCCGGGAAAAAGGAGCATGCCGTCGCGTCCGAAGTATTTGAAATTCTTACCGACCATCATAGCGCCGACGCGCAGGTTGGAGCCGCGCACGACGGCCTGCCCGACGGGAAGCTCGATCGTCATGTCGGGGCATCCGATCCATCCGCAGTGGAACTCGGAGGGCAGGAGGAAGGCGTGCCAGGGTTTGGGCGGAGGGACCGGATCGAGTCTCTTGAGCTTTTGGTCGGGAGCGACAATCCGGAAGGTTGCGTGTTCGATCTCGACGCGCGGCACGCTCCATTGCCCGCGGAAGACCGCCCACGGATCGAACCATCCCCGTGCCCGCCCCGTATCGAGTCCGCCGATGGCCTGTCCAGGCCAACCTTTGCTGCTGAATTTTTCCGCGGTGACGGAAAGGTCCGCGTCCAGTGTCAGGGGTCCAAATTGCCCGTCGACCTTCAGCGCCCGACTAACGGCCGAGGAGATCATGCGATTGAATTCCGGTCCGGCTACCCAACTGGCGAGCAAGCCCGGCAGATAGTGCCGTGCCGCCACGTATCCCGCGGCGCACAGCACCGCCAGCACGGCGGCCAGCGTCAGGAGTAGCCGGCGGATTTTCACACGGCAGACATTCCAAACGTTGCGGCGCCGCGATGCAAGGGCCACTCACCGCGGAGCGCTTGGATGCCTTCGCTGAAGCCATTCTTCGCCCTGGTCCTACGGCTACCCATCCACTCCTACCCACTTACTGTTTACTTCAAGGGTGGCCGTCCTCGGCCGCCGCACCGCACCGTCCGGCTTCTATCTCGCCGGAAAGTCCAGTCGGTGAGCGCGCCGGATCTTTCCGCACACTTCATCCGTCAGCTTCGCCTCGGCAGCAAACTCTGACCACCGCTCCACCGCCGCTTTCACTTCGGCGAGAATCGCCTTGGCGCGCCCCCGCTTCATCATCGCGGTTCTCGCGCAGGCGTCGAAATCCGCCAGGCTGAAACCATCCCGTTTGCCGTTTAGCGTCATTTGGTGCATTCCTGTCCACGCGCCCGCCGGGTTGTAGCTGTAGGTCACATCAAACGCCGGCGCGAGTGACCACTCGCCCTGTTGATTCATGAGGAACGCGATATTTTTCACATGATCGTCCTGATTGCGCGCGACGATATTGAAGACCATGCGCTGGAACTGCTGCTCCACCGCCGCCATCGGCAATTCGAGTCGTCGGATCGCCAGTAAAGCCTGCTCGTACGCGTAAGCACCCGCTTGGTTGAAATCGTAGTGCGCCAGCGCGGCTAGCGACTGCATGTGCAGCTTGCCCCCTCCCGACAGGCGATCGAAACGTCGTGTCATGAAATGCCGTCTGTTGTTCTCCTCCAAAAGTCGGCACTCGCTCATGGTTATGCCCGCTGCCTTCGCCATGAGGTAGTAGGCGAACTCAATCGCCCCGTAGCCCTTGGGATCTTCTTGTTCCTTGTCTTTGTTGCCCGCCACTCCGTCAAACTTGAGCAGCCAGTAGTCGAATCCGTCGCCGGCCGTGATCTGCCCGGATCGAACCTCGTTTGTCTCGCGGTTCCAAGCGATTACGGCTTTGGCCCGCGCTCCGCCTGCCGAAGTGCCTACACGCAAAATATCGCGCAACGCCCTCTCTTTCCCCGCGTCGTGGAAGTGTCCCATCAAATCGCTCCGGTGCGTCAAAACCTCACTCGCCAAGCTCACGAGTGCATCGACTTGAATCTTCGATGCCTTGCGCGGCTTCGGTCCAAGCGCTGGAGCGAACTCCAGTGCCCCCATCCCGCGGCTCCCAGTGTAGCAAAGGCGCTCCACCGCGCTGAAACTTTCCGGTGTGCGACCCTGCGTCGCCAGCCACGCGTCGATCAAAGCATTGCCGAACTTGTCGGGCAAAGAGTCCGCCAGCAGCCCGGGCAATCCGTGAAAGGCCGCACGCGACAGGGCGGGAAACTCGTAGACGCGCTCGCTCAGAGGCATCACCAGTGGCGAAACTTCGATGCCGCTTCGCGCGAAATCCGCGTCGTATTGGAAAGCCGCCACCTCCCTGCCTTCGTCGAGCGAGACCGCCCCGATCGTCCGACCCCAGAGTTCGACTTTCGCGATCACGATGGCTCACCCCAGGTCCATTTCTTCGCAGCGACAGCAACCTTCTTGCGGGTTGCGCGTTGCTTTTCTCGACCTCCTCGCTTCAACCGCGCCATCGGTCCGGGCACAGCCTCGGGCAAAAGCGCATCGAAACTTTCCAGCAAATCCAGCACGCGGCAAACTCGCAGGAGCCCCGACAGTTGTGTCGCCACCTCCCCCGCCTCCAAGCGCTGGAGCGTACTCTTGGACACGCCCGCCTCCTCTGCCAATTGAACCTGCGTCAGGTTCTTCTCTAAACGATAGGTTGCCAAGCGGCGCCCCAATTCATGCAGAATCGCTTGGTCTGTTAGCGTTCCCGTTATTTTCACAACGCATCTTATATGCTTCTTTTTGCGCTTTTTGTCGATTAAAATGTCAGAAAAGATGCTTTAATAGATCCTTAAAGGGGATCGGGTTCTCCAAGGAAATGGTCCTTCGGCTTAGCAGGAGAGGGCAACTGCACACACCTCCGAAGACCGCCGTCATGGCGTCCCGGGCAGGAGCCACAAGGCCTTGGTAGTCGCTCAGCGACTTGTCGTGCCGGACGAGGATGCCATCAACGTCAGTCACAAGCCCGAAAAAGCCCTAAGTCCCCAAGACCGCTCGCACCAGCATACGGGGCATGATGCACATATCCCGGAGAAACAAACCACGCCATCAAAACGCAAATCCCCTGCTGCGATCAGAAGGAAGCAAAACAACCACCACTTCCGGTCTCCGTCAGGTTTAAACGGCTATTTGCCGTCCATTTGGGTGACCGGCTCCCAGCGGTCATCCGGCGGATTCGCGTCGAGTTTGCGGCACCGCTCGAGCATGAGACGCAGGCAAGCATCATCGAGCCCCGCGGCGGCGCAGGCCTCGAAACTTTCCAAAGCCTGGCGGAACTCGCGCGCCCGGTAGTGTTTCCAGCCGGCTTCGTGGCGATCCAGCCAGCTGGCGGTTTTGGCATCGGCAACCGTGTAGATGGTCACTGGCTTGCCGCGCCCGACGACGCGCACGGTGTCGATGGTGCGGAAGGAGAAGGTGTCACCCACCGCCTCAACCACCGCGCCGCTGACCAAAAGCTCGACACCGTAGCGTTTGGTCAGACTCTCCAGGCGCGAGGCCAGATTGACCGTATCGCCGATGACCGTGGGCTCCATTTTGAGCTCGGACCCGATATTGCCGAAGATGACCGGCCCGCAATGCACGCCGATGCCCAGCCGCAGCTCCGGTGCGCCCCGGGCAATCCATTCGGCGCGCAGTCGCGCCACCTCCGACAACATGTCGAGCGCGGTTTGCACGGAGCGGATGGCGGCCTCGCGAATGCCGGCGGAGTTGACCGTGCCCCACACCGCCATGACGGCGTCCCCGATGAATTTGTCGAGCGTGCCGCGGTGGCGGAAGACGATCTCGACCATGCCGGCCAAATACTCGTTGAGGTTGGAGACCAACTCGCCGGGATCGGCATGTTCGGAAAGCGCGGTGAATCCGCGCAGGTCGGAGAACAATACGGCAACGTCCTTGCGCGTCCCGCCCAGCTGCGAGAGCACATCGCTCTCGCTGTCGAGCAACTCCTTGACCACATCGCGTGAGACGTAGCGCTCCAAACTCCGGCGGACGCGGGCTTTCTCGCGCCGCTCGAGGGAGAAGTCATAGCCGAACGAGGTCAGTCCCGCGGCGATAAGCGTGAGCGCAGGGAGCAGGATTCCGGGCAGAAAATCGAAAGTGTTGTAGACGAACAAGGCACCCGCCGCATACGCGGCCAGCATGAGTGCGAGAAGCCCGAGCGCGCCGAGCGGACGGCGGACGAGCATGCTCGCGGCATAAGCAAGGAGCCCGGCGCCCAAGCAGGTCAGAGCCACCAGCCACGGCGCCGCGCGACGGTAGAAGGCGTCCGCCTGTGCCGTGGCCATGGCATGCAGGTGAATCTCCGGGCCAGGCAAGGTCCCGACCGGCGTGCGGAAAAAATCGCGAAAACGCGCCGCCAACGGGCCGAGCATGACGATTTTATCGCGAAAGACCGCTCCGTTGTCCAAGTTCGCTTCCCAAAGATCGGGGACAAAAATAGACCACAGTGGAATGACCGGAAACGTGCCCGGCTCGCAGAAGCGCATCAGCCCGGTATCCGTGGACACGCCTCTGGTCCCCGCTTTGCGCAAGGCCACCGTGCCGAGCGAGTCGAGCTTTTCGCCGACGTGCCCGCTCTTGCGCCCGCGCGCCTGCGGACGCTCGTGTTGGGCGATGCCCAGCACGTCCGCCTCGGAGACCCGGTAATGCGCCTCGCGCACCACCTGGTCGGGGTCAGGCCAGAAGTTGGCGAAGCCCGACACGGCGCCGGGCGGCAAACCGGGGGGAAGCACGCTGTCGACCGGCGGTTGGAATTGTGATGACACCTGGCCCGAGGGACCGTTCGCATCGTCGAAGAGCGAAGCGATGACCACGCGATCGCGGTGTTTGACCAACGCCGCTTGGAGCACGTCGTCACCTTGCCCGCGCAATGGAAAATGGACATCGAGCACGACAACCTTGGCTCCGGCACCGAGAACTTTTTCCACGATGTCGGCGTAAACCGCGCGCGACCAGGGAAAGCCGGCCGCCATCGCAGTGAGAGCGGGCGAAGCGGTGATTTCCTCGGGTTCGAGCTGGCTGAGGTCGAGGGAAGCCTCGTCCACGGCCAGAAAGACGAAGTCCCGAGGCGTGACCGTCTTCATGCCGTGCCGGACAATGGCGTCCTGCAGGGACAAGCCGGCCAACTCGAGCGGAGCCAAGCGAACGGGCCACGCGAGGATGGCTCCGAGCAACGCCCAGAAAGCGCAGACCAAAAAGAGGACAAGGCCCCGGCGGCGCGACCGGGAAATGCGGACAGAGGCCATGGAGGACAGGTTTATGGCACATTTGGGCTTGGCAGCCCAGTTTGGGGATTCAAAGTTGGCGTTGGTAACAGCCCCGTCCCATGACCAAGCACCGACATCTATTCTTCGCCATTCCGCTGATCGCTCTCGCTGCGACTGACCTGCGGGCCCAAACGCAGGTCAACACCGACGTCGAGCGCAGCGACATGATGACCACCCTGACCACCCAGCTCTCCGGTCCCGCCACGGGCAACATCATGGAGAGTCCGGGCGACGCCGACCTCGGTGACCAGCGCGTGCTTGTGCCGGACGACCGCTACAAGTCCTTCACGCTTTTCTCCAACGTTTCCGAGTTCTACACGACGAACGCCGCGCTGAGTAATGGCGGCGAACAATCCGATTGGTTCACCGCGATGCAGTTCGGCGCCGCATGGGTTCCGCGCATCACCGGCAACCTTTTCGGCGAAGCCACCGCAATGCAGCAACTTTTCCGTTACGCCAACTTGAGCGGACTCAGCTTCAACAGCCTCGATCTCGGCGCGGGCCTGATTTACGTGCTGCGCGAACTCGACGACCTCTCGGTTTTTGCCCGTTACAACTACAACCTCCTGACCAACGCCTCATCCGACGGATCACTCTTTTATCAACAGACCATCCGCCTCGGGTTGAACAAACCGTTCGTCTTCAGCCGCGCCCACTCGGCCAATGTCGGCCTCGTTGCCGACTTCAACCTGGACGGTTGGCCGCGCTACGCGTTGCGCAACCGTTTCGCCCTGCTCACCGGTTACACGGTCAACCTCACACGCCTCCTGCAAGCCAACCTCTTCTACCAGATCGGTTACTTTCCCTTTGTCGAGAGTTCGCGCCAAGACCTGAACCAACTGGTCAGCCTCGGCTTCACGCTCAACCTCAATCCCCGTTTCAGCATAAACACTTCTGTCTCGGGCGGTTTCAATTCCTCGACGGAATCTTTCTACTCCTACTCCGTCTTGAACACCGGCGTGGGCGTTTCCGCCAATTACAAGTTCTGACCCTATGAAAAACATCGCCGTCATCACCATCAGCCTTCTCCTTGCGGCTGCGGTCTTTGTTTATGCCGCGCCACTGAACGAAGCGACCGTCACCCGGGTAGTGAACAAAGTCGAAATTATCCCCGCCAACTCAGCGCCTCAACCGGCCGATGTCGGCAAAACCATCCGCGGCCAAACCGGCGTGCGCACCGGTGGAAATTCCCGCGCGCAGCTCACCTTCGCCGACCAAACCCTTGCCCGTCTCGGCGCCAACACTCTTTTCAGCTTCGAGCGCGGCACGCGGGAACTCGACCTCGAGAACGGGTCCATCCTGTTGCAGGTCCCCAAAGGTGCAGGCGGCGCCACCATCCGCAGTGCACCGGTTACTGCGGCAATCACCGGCACGACAATCATGATGGAATACAGCCCGGGCAATCCCGGGACGGTGAAGCTCATCTGCCTCGAAGGAACGGTCCGCCTATCACTGGCCGGGCGCCTTGGTGAGTCCGTGCTCGTCGGACCCGGACAAATGATTGCCGTTGCAGCCAATGCCCGATCGTTGCCCAACCCCGCCACCGTCGACGTCAAACGCATCCTCAAAACCTCCAAGCTGGTCAAAGAGGGAGACCTCGAAAGCATGGGACTGATCATGGAAACCGTGGAGACGCAGCAGGAGATGCTGGCCAATGGCGAACTGAGCGAGGGGAGCCCCGACCTCCTCGCGCAGCAGACCGGAAACCCTGGTTTGATCAACTCTACGGTCGCGAACGCCATCCAGAACCGACAAGACACGGTGCAGCAGATGCCGCTCGCAACCCCGCCACCGACTCCGCCACCTACCCCGCCACCGACTCCCATGCCGACTCCCTATCCGTATCCGAGTCCCTACTGAGAGAATTTGGCTTCTAATGGCAATAGCAACCTCACGCAATCCGGCTGCGTGAAAGCAAGGTCTCTCGTCGCGCAGCCCGACTATCCGAATGACGCCGTCGGCGCCCTCATGGAGCCGCCGATCGCGGTTTTCCGGCCCGAAGAGACAGTCAGCACCGCCATCGAACAACTGCGCGAGCTGACCAAAGAAAACTTCGTCACCTACTGCTTCGTAACGAGTGGGCACGACCAACTCCTCGGCGTGGTTACCATGCGCGATCTGTTACTTAACCCGCCAGAGCGCCGTCTAGAGGACCTGATGCTCCGCGATCCATTCAGACTTCACCCCGAGACACCCATCCTCGAGGCAATGAAGTCGACCCTGACTCGCCACTATCCCGTGTATCCCGTATGCGATAACGCCGGAAAGCTGGTTGGCTTGGTCCGCGGACAAGCGCTGGCCGAGGCGCAAGCCTTCGAGCTCACCGCACAAGCCGGTTCGATGGTCGGCGTGGAAAAAGAAGAACGGTTGGCCACTCCGTTGTGGACCAGCTTCCGCTTCCGCCACCCATGGCTGCAGCTCAACCTTCTCACCGCGTTCATCGCTGCCGCCGTGGTCGGTCTGTTCGAAAGCACGCTTGAACAGATCGTTTTGCTCGCTGTGTTCCTGCCTGTCTTGGCCGGACAATCCGGTAACACGGGGTGTCAGGCGCTCGCCGTCACCTTGCGCGCCATGACCCTCGGGGAACTCAAGGACGGGAAGGAATGGAAAGCGCTGACCAAGGAGGCGCTGCTCGGGCTAGCCAATGGCGCTCTGGTCGGAATCACTGCGGGTGCCGGCATGGTCGTCTACGCTTACATGATGAAAAACCCCGTGCCTTGGAAACTCGGGGGGATCGTTTTTCTGGCCATGATCGGCAGCTGCATCGTTAGCGGTGCTGCCGGCGCCCTCATTCCCAACATCCTCCGCCGCCTCGGCGCCGACCCCGCCACCGCCTCAAGCATTTTTCTGACCACGGCGACCGACGTGGTGAGCATGGGCCTCTTCCTCGGCTTGGCCACTTGGTTGATTCTCTGAGGCGACCGCCTTAGAAGGAGAGCGGTGGAGAACGAGACCAACCTGCAAGATTCCCACGCCGCGCTGCTGCGGGACGTGCTGCGCGAAGAACTCGGCGAATTGGAGCCCGGTGTATGGGAAAAACTTTTGCCCGCCATCCGCTGGAAAGAACTGGCTGCCGGCGAGACACTCTTTCGCGAAGGCGAGGAAGGCGACGCAATGTATGTCGTGGTCAGCGGACGACTCCGCGCCACCCGCGAGGAGGACGGCGAAAGCCGCAGCATCGGAGACATCGGACGCGGCGAGACGGTCGGCGAAATGGCCCTTCTTACCGGCGATCCGCGCTCCGCTTCGGTTCACGCTTTGCGCGATTGCGTGCTGGCCGGCCTCGACCGTCCCACTTTCAACGAGCTTTCGCGTGCCTGTCCCCAGACCGTGATCCACGTGGCCAAGGTGCAGTTCGACCGCATCCAACGCGCCAACCGTCCGCGGTCGCTGGAAAAACAACGGCTCTCCATCATGGTGCTCTCCGCCGATCCCGGCTGCGACGCCGGCCCCATTGCCGAGAAACTCCACGCGGAAATCACCGCACGCGGCCACCGCGCGATTCTTGCCAAAGCGCAGAGTGCTCCGCACGGCGGCGGGGGCGACCGACGCCATCGCCTGGCCATCTGGCTCAACGAACAGGAAGCTGCCGCCACCCATTTGGTCATGGCGGGAGATCCGCACGACGAAGAGTGGAACCGCCAGTGCCTGCGCAGCGCGGACGCTGTCATGATCCTCGTCCGTCCCGGACGAATCCCGTCCCTGCCCCCGGATCTGCTGCCGAAAAGTCTCCGCCGCATCCTCTTGGTTCTTCATCCGGACGGCTCGGTGCCTCCCCGTGGAACGGCGCAAGCCATGGCGGCCTGCGGGGCGGACTCGCGCTTTCATCTACGCGAATCTTCGCGTCAGGACTGGTTGCGCCTCGGACGCTGGCTCACCGGCCGTGCGGTCGGCATTGCCTTTGCCGGCGGTGGCGCACGGTCTTTTGCCCACCTCGGTGTGATCAAAGCGCTCCATGAGCAGGGCGTGCCGCTCGACACGGCGGCTGGAACAAGTCTCGGCGCCATCGTGGCCTCCGGCATCTCGCTGGACCTCGATTTGGAGGACCTGATGGGAAGGTTCCGCATCATGGTCAAAACCAACCCGACCAAACGTGACTACCTTCTTATCCCCAAGACGTCTCTGCTCTCCGGTCGCAAGCTCGACCGCCTTATTCCGCACCTTTTGCCCGACGTCGAAATCGAGGACTGCTGGAAAGGTTTCGCCTGCGTTTCGGCCAACATCACCGATCCCCGCGCGCACATCCATCGCAGTGGTTCCCTGCTAAAGAGTCTGCGCGCCACCGTTTCCATCCCCGGCGTCTTCCCGCCGGTCAAAACCGGCAGCGGCGAACTGCTCGTCGACGGTGGTGTGGTCAACAACCTTCCGGCCGATGTGCTCCGCGATTTCGGAGCCGGACGCATCATCGCCTGCGACCAAGGCGGCAACGCCCCCGGCGGCAATCTGCCCGACCGTCCGAACGCTATCGGCATCATCATGCGGTCGGTCATCTTGCACAGCCGGATCAGCGGCCGTGCCTGGCGGACCGACGCCGACCTCTACTTCGACTCGCCGGTCGGCGGAATCGGCCTCCTCGAGTGGGACAAATTCGACGAGGCGGTGCAACGCGGCTATGACAATGCGCGCCGCGTGCTCGAGAATTTCGATCCGGCTCCCTGGCAATGAGGCCGGTCATTCTTGTGCTCGCCGCGCTTCTCGGCGTCCTCCCCGCGAAGGCCGACGAAGAGCCGTCCATGCCCGCCACCGCATCGGTCGGCGGCCGGGACCTCGTTTTGAACGGCTCCGCGCTGCGCAGCGTCTGGGGCTTCCGTGTCTACGAGGTCGGCCTTTTCCTCGGCGAGCGCAACGGCGATGCGGCGGCCATCATGGACCGCGACCGGACACCGAAACGCGTCCGCATGAACATGCTCCGGTCGGTGGAGAAGGAAAAATTCGTCGCCACTGTGCGCGAGAACATCGACCAAAATCTTTCCGCCGCGGAGAAAGCAACCTTTGCCGCGGAACTTGCCGATTACATCGGCCATCTGGAAAAGGGCGGCGACATCAAGCCGGGCCGCGTCATCACTATCGACTTCGTGCCGGGCCAGGGAACCCTGCTCGGCTTGGACGGAAAACATGTCGGCACCATCCCCGGGGACGACTTTTACCACCTCATGCTCCGCCTATGGATCGGCCAGCCATTGCAGGCTTCGATCAAAGACGGCCTCCTCGGGCGACCCGACTGAGCAAGGGTTGACTCCCTCTCCCGGAAAATTAGCGTTAAGGGCATGGTTCTGCGCACGGTTCTGCTCGCCATCGTCTCCGCTCTTGTCTGCGGCTGCGTCAAATATTCCGAGGTCCGCTTTCGCAAGGACACCGCGGCGCTCGCCTCCACCGCCGAGCAGAAGCAGCTCGCCCTCCGACAGGAAAAGTCGAGCAAGGATCCCATCACTCGACTCGGCGGCTACCTAGATGCCGCCGACGGAGCCCGGCGCAGGCTGGCCCTCGACCCGGACAACACGCTGCGGCAAAGCGACTACAACTTCGCCGTGGCGCGGGTCATGGACATTGTTTACGACGCGAAACTCGCGCCGTGGAGCAAGGTCATCGTCGCCCCCTCGGCCTCGGGCACTCCCTGGCGTCTGACCCTGCGGCCGCCGTCCAAGGAGAAAAAATTCCACCCCTCCCTCTTCGATTTCCGTCCCTCCGACCGTTACGACTTCACCGGGAAGGGCGTGGGCGAGCGCGTGCTCAAGGAAGGTTTGGGCGCTCCCCTCGTCGTGGTGGGACGTGACCTCGACTACGTCAAACTGGACCAATTCGCCCAGGGCCACAGCGTCTACTACAGCATGACTGCGCTGGTGAACTTCCGAGGACGGAACGCCAGCATCGAACTTTTCGATCCGCTTTCGCGGGAGGAGGTCGCTTTCGACGGCCGCAACTACGCGCTCGCCGCCGACTATCAAGGGCCGCTCGCTCTGGCCCTCGGCGAACTCGATTTGGAGAAGAAGGAAATCGCCGGACTCTTCAAGCCGCAAGACTTCACGGGCCGCGCCCGCCTCGCGCGCCTGCAGCCTTACGACCGACGGAAGATCCCCCTTATTTTTGTCCACGGACTCGGCAACTCGCCGGCCACCTATGGACCGCTGGTCGATTTTCTGCGCGGCGATCCCGTCATCCGCAAAAATTACCAGATCTGGTTCTACGCCTACCCGTCCGGACTCCCCTACCCGCTGGCGGCATCCTATCTGCGCAAACAACTCGCGCAGGCCCGCCAACTTTACCCCGGCATGCGCGATGCGGTCGTGGTGGGTCACAGCATGGGCGGCATGATCAGCCGCTTGCTCATCACCGACAGCGGGACGGACTTGTGGGACCTCTATTTCGACAAACCCATCGACCAACTATCGCTCTCGGAAGACGCCAGACAAATGCTCGGCGGCATGCTGCTCTTTGATCCCGTGCCCAATATCTCGCGGGTCATCTTCGTCTCCGCCTCGCATCGCGGAAGCGACATGGCAGTGGATTTTTGGGGACGCTTGGGGGCCGCTATTGTCGGAAGCCCCGTGGCCGACAAAGACGTCTACGCCGAAGCCATCGCCCAAGCGCGGCCCGAAGTCCGCTCGCATTCGCGCAACCGCTTGCCCAACAGCATCGACCTGCTCGATCCCGACAGCCTCTTTCTCGAAAGGGTCAATGCCCTGCCGACCAAGCCCGGCGTCCCCTACCACTCGCTGATCGGCGACCGCGGCAAGGGCGGATTTCTGGACAAAACGCAACCCGAGAGCAGCGACGGCATTGTCCCCTACTGGAGCAGTCACATGGATGGCGCACAGAGCGAACGCGTCATTCCGAGCGGACACTGGAGCCACCTGCATCCCCTCGGCATGTCCGAAATCAAACGCATCCTCGTCGAACATTTGTGAGCTCCCCGAAATCCACCAGCAGCCTCCTTGCCGAGGAAAAACTATCCCCCATGCAAGCCATCGCCGCGTTGTTTGGCGAGGGACAGGAGGAAACCAGCCGCGCCATCACCGCCAGCCTAAGCGAACGCGTTTTCCAAGGGGCACCGCCAAGTCCATCCAACATCGTGCGCCGCGGACTGGCCCGCATGGTCTGGCGTCTGATGCAGGGAACCACCCGCGCGGAAACGCGACCCGGGCCCGACGGCCAAGAGGTTGTTCTTTTCCGCAACCGCATCCTCGAGCGCTCCGGACATCCCTACGCAGTCACGCTGCTCGAACCTTCGCGGGCCGACACGCAGGATTTCGTCGAGGGAGGCGATCCGATGAACGCGGTCTACATGATGCTCGTCCCGGAAATCCGGAGCGGGGCCGCGCTGTGGGACCACATTATCCTCGATTCGGTGCAGGCCCGTGACGTGCAGTTGCGCTTTGTCTGGGAAACTCGATGCACGCGCGATCTGGCCGCCGCACGCCTCTCGCGCGGGGAGCCGGTCCGGCTCAAAGCGGTGGCCGCGGGCGCTGGTCTGAGCATGGTGCTCGTTCTCGATCGTTTGCTTAGCGAGGGTCACGATCCGGCGCTCATTTCGGCCGTCATCGCCGACCGCGAAGCGCCCAACGTGGCCAAAGCGGCGCGCCTTCTCGGCAAGCTCGGAGGCACGCGCCAGCTGCTCGAGTCGGGACGCGTGCAGACCCTGACCGAAGACCTGCTCGCACCTGCCAAGGGCCAGCCGCACGACGTCGTCACCGTGATGGGGATCCTGGAATATTTTCCGGGCCACACCTTCACCACCACGGAGCGCCATCTCGGACATCCCGAGCCGGAGGGGCCGCCGCATGCTGAAGATCTGGTGCGCAATGTCGCGGCGATGACCGCTCCCGGCGGCTCGCTCGTGACCAATACGTTCCGGTTGATCAGTGCGGTGCGCATCATGGAAGTGTTCGGCAAGAAATTCCGCTACCGCGGACGCCCCGAAATGCAGCGCCTGCTTGCCACGGCCGGATTCACCCCGGCGGGACGCCACCATTCGGGTCACGTCTTCGACGTGGAAGTTTTCCAGAAGCGCGCCTAAAGCGCGAAGTCCGCGTCCGAGTGCGTCACATCGTGGCGGATGTTGGCGCCATCGATCTCGGTGGTCTTGCCTCCGGCTGTCACGGTCATTCCGGCGGGGATGTTTCTTCCGGTGTCATCCTTGGCCACCTGCGTGGTCTCGATGCGCCGCGCGAGGCGCCCGGACTTGTCGAATTTCTCCACCCGCATGGTGACCATGCGCCGCGGGTCGATCCAGCTGCGCACTTTACCGTAAATGCTCGCATCCTTCCCGCCGGGGCGCGAGTCGAGGACAACGCACTCGGTTTTGCCCACCGATTCGGTGCCGGCCAGTGTCTGATTGCTCCAGCGGAAAAAGTTTTCGATGACATCCGCGTAGGCCAGCGCCGTGCCGAAGACGGGCTTTGCCATGTCGGATGCACCAAGCGGTGTTTTTGATCCATCAGCCGCTTTGAAAGTGCCGCTGCCGGATTTCCGGAGGACAAAGGTTTCACCCTTTCGTTCGTTGGGCCAAAGAATTTCGTAGGCTGTCGCCGCGTTTCCGGCCGTCCGGCGCGACTTGATCCGGATTTGCAGAACGCCGGTGCCGGGCGAAGTCATCTTCACGCGTGCCGTGGCATCCCCGTCCTCCACCGCGGCGGCCATGGCACCGGCCAGATTCGGCCCGGTCCATTCGAGAGCGGTGGCAGGAGACGTGGCGAGGACAACAAAGGCAGGGAGGAGGAGCAGATGGCGCATAGCTTTCCGCACTGAACGACCGTGCGAGGCGGGGGTCAACCCTGAAGCGCGAGGCTGGGCGAAAGCCGCGAGCTGCGCCATGCCGGATAAAGACCGCTGACCACGCCGACCAGCATGGCAATGACCACGGCACGCACGGCGAGCGTCCAACCGAGGTCGGGTTCGAGGAATCCGCGGACGTAAGGCGTGGTTTCAAGCAGGGCCAGCACCGCGGCACCGAGCAAGACACCGACGATGCCTCCAAGCAGACCCATGGCGGCCGATTCGCAAAGGATGAGCGCCATGATCCGCGCGCGCTGCCATCCGAGGGCAAGCAGCACGCCGATCTCGTGTTTACGCTCGAAGACGCTCATCAGCATGGTGTTCATCACCCCGAGCACGCCGACAATAATGGCGAGCAGTGACGTGCTCCAACTCATCGCGCGGGCCATTTGGAATCCTTGGCTGGTGCCGACCACTTCGCCCGAGGCCACGGCGCGCAGGCCGGGGTGTTGTGCCTCGATGGCCGTGCAAAGCGCTTCCACATCGGTGCCATCTTCGACGCGGATATTCACAAAGTTGGCCCGCTCCTCGTAACCGGAAGCTTCTTGGAAACGCGGGAGGGCCAGATTGACCGCACCATTTTCCAGCACGGAGGAACCGTCGACGATGCCGACCACGGTGAACTCGCCGGCTTCGATCTGCAGCGGGTCGCCGACTTTTTTGCCCAGCACCTCGGCGGCGAGTTTGCCGAGGACCACGGCCGGTTCATCCGCGTTCTGCGGGAGGCGTCCATCGAGAACCTTTAGTCCATCCCACGTGAAAGAATCCCACTCCCGTCCGTAGACCACCATCATGGGGGCGTCCTCGACGCTCAGCATTTGCATGAGCGTGGCATTGGCTTCGACCACGCCGGGCATCGAGGCGATGTTGTCGCGGATGGTCTCCTCGAAAGCCTTGGGCATGATTCCGCCCTGCATGTTGCTGACCACGACATCGATGCCGATGGTGTCGAGCTGGTTGACCACGCTTTTTTCGTAACCGGAGGCCATGCCGACCAGCGCCACCACGGCGGCGATGCCGATGGCAATGCCCAGCACGGTGAGACCGGTGCGGACCGGACGCCGCCAGAGGCCGCGGAAGATGACTTGGAGGAAATTCATGTGGTCATTCCGTCGGAGACGACACAGCCGTCGCGGATTTCGACCAGGCGCGAGGCGTTTGCGGCCAACTCGCGGTCGTGCGTCACCATGATCAACGTGACCTCGTGCTCGACCCGCAGTCGCATGAGCAAATCCATGACGTGCACGGAGTTTTTGCTATCGAGGTTGCCGGTCGGTTCGTCGGCCAGAAGGATGGATGGGCGGTTGGCCAGGCTGCGGGCAATGGCGGCGCGCTGGCGTTCCCCGCCGGAGAGTTTGACCGGCAAATGGTCGAGCCGGTGGGAAAGTCCGACCGATTCGAGCAGTTCGACCGCCCGGGCGCGGCGCGCAGCGGGCGCTCCCGGCAAACCGAACATGGGGATCTGCACGTTTTCCTCGATGGTGAAATTGGGCAGAAGATGGAAGGACTGGAAAATGAACCCGATGTCCCGCGCGCGGTAAGAGGCGGGGTCACCGAGCGTCGTGAGATCGCGGCCGCGGAAACGCAGAGTGCCCGCGGTCGGCCGGTCGAGAAGACCGAGCATATTGAGCAGCGTGGTCTTTCCGCAGCCGCTCGGACCGACGATGGCCACGAATTCGCCGCGGCGGATGTGGAGATCGACGCCGCGCAAGGCGGGAACGTTGCCGCCGTCGTATTCTTTGGTCAGTCCGGCCGCCTCGTAAAGGACCTCGCCGGGCGCCGTGTCGCTAGGCGGCATGGTGCGCCTGCTCGACCGCGGCCCACTGCGCGCCAACGCGCGGGTCGCGCAAGCGGCGGAGAAGATCCGCGAAAGCCGAGCGGTAATTCGGGAAAGGCACCGTATCGCCGTCGTCCTGCGGTTCGATCAGATCGAGACGCGCAGGCAAATCGTCGCAGGGAAGCGAGCTTTTGGCGTGGTGCACGCCGTGCAGCGGCTGGTGCATGAGGGTGAGCGCGACGAAACGGCCCGCGGCAGTTTCCACGATGACGCTGCGCGTGGCGCTGCGCGCGCTGTTGCCGCTCAGTCCGACATGCTCGATGTATTTGCGCCAGCTCTGCATGTTGCCGGCGATGAAGGCGGGGATGAAGTAAAGGACGAGGAACCAGTTCCACACGTTGAACCACGCGACGAGGCCGAGGACCACGGACCAGAAAACGACCATGGCGATGGTTTCGCGCCAGATGCGCTTGCGCACGGTTTTGTTGGAGACGAGGGAGGGCTTCTGCAGGAATGCCCGCCAGAAAAGCGAAGGGGTGTAGAAGAATCCGAAGTTCAGCTCGATGAAGGCCGCGGCACGACGCCACCAGAGCGGCTGCTTCGGATCGACGAAGGGCCAGAGCTCGAGATCTTTTTCGGTGGCCAGATTCACGTGGTGCTTTTGGTGAAGCGCGCGGTAGAGGGTGAACGGCGTGAGGGTGATCATGCCGACGAGCTGGCCGTCGAATTCGTTGTGCCATTTGTTTTTGCGCAGGTTGCCGTGCGCGGCCTCGTGGAAGGCGATGAGCATGGCATGCATGAAATGGCTGGAGACGAAGATCAGGGGAACGATGAGAAGAAGGTAGGCCGTGTGTCCGGAGACAAACTGATACATGCACCAAGCGAGCACCGCGGTCGTCAGGTAGGTGCCCGCGGCGACAAGATTGAAGGACGTGCGGACCGGCCACGGTTCGGCATGCGCGGCAGCAGGGTCTTTGGCGATCATGTGCATGGCAGTGGAGTCAGGGTTCGCGAAATTTTCCCGAATCAGGCCTCCGAAAGAACCTCGCGGAACAGGGCGTCCAATTGGCGGACTTCCGACTGTCCCACGACACTCTCGCGGCGGAGCCAGACGACTTCCATTTGTCCGCTATCGCCCGTGATTTCGCAAGCCAAGTCGAAGCGCGAAGTCCCGCTGGACAGATTGCGGAACTTGCTCGAGACCCCGGGAACGACGATGTCGGGGAAGGGATGATTCTGGACGGCGAAGCGCACATCGTAGACCGCATGGCGCCCGCGCGGAGCCTCCGGAATACGGGCCAATTCGGCAAACGGTATGGCTGCGGCAAAGTCTTCCACCGCCTCGGCGTGGACGCGCGGCACCAGTTCGGCCAGGGGAAGCGCGGGGTCGATCGGACAGCGCAGGGGAACGACCTCGGAGAAATACCCCATGGTTTCGCGCACCGCCGCCCGGCCCCGCCCGGCCACGGGTGTGCCCAGGACCACATCGGTCTTTGCCTTCCAACGCGCGAGAGCTTTGCGGAACGCGGCGGACAATGTGGTGAAGGCAGTTGCCCCGGACCGCCGCGCCAGCTGCCGGACCGCCTCGGCCGACGCGGCCGGAATGTGCGTGACCCATCTTTCCAAAGGCTCCGCGCCGACCGGGTGATCCGCGTCGAAAAAAAGCGACGCGCCTTGCAACCGAGACTGCCAACGTCCGGCGGCACGCTGAAGTTCGGCCGGGGTCCATCGTGCCCGCTCCGACGCACCCCATTGGCTGTAAGTCATCGGCGGCGGCAAAAGCGTGTCGCTCAGCCCCTGCAGTCGTGTCATGTCCTTGCCCGATTTGCGCCACGCGGCGATACACCCCGTCATGAAGTCCTCGACGAATGTGGTCATGGCCCAACCGTCGGAAATGGCATGATGCGTGACCGTGCCGAGGAAGCAGTGGTCAGGACCGCATGGCACCATGATGAGGCGGTAAAGGGGCCCGGCCACGAGGTCGAAGGGCGCGCGGAAATGCGGCGTCATCGCGGCAATGGCGGCTTCTTCTCCGGTGGCTCCGGGCGGCAGTTCGATCACCGTGACCACAGCATCCGCCGTGGCGCGGACCAATTGCACGGGCCGCTCTTTTCCGGGAAGGACCGTGGTGCGCAAGGCCTCCTGCCGCGCGATGACCATCCCGAGGGCCTCGCGGCAAAGTTCAGGCGTCAAGGGACCGCGGATATCGAGCAGCGAGCAGATGTTGTTCGACGCATCACCCGGCGGGACCGGTGCGGCCTCCCATAGCTCGCGCTGCGGGAAGGTGAGCGGCACCAGTCTCGCTTGCCCGCTGGCCAACCACTCCTTGAGGCGTGCGCGCGCGTCGTCCGCCATTCGATCAGCCCGCCGCCACGCCGCCCCGGACGACTTCCCCGCTCTTGGCGTCCGTCGCGACCAGGCGCTCTAGGTCTTCGTCGGCCAGTTCCTCGAAATTGATTTCCTCGGCCGAAACCTCTTCGACCACCGCCGCCGGCACGGAGGCGGACGCACCTGCGGATTTCGCGCCGCCAAGATGCTCGCTGAGCAGCGTAGCGATCTGACCGATGGTGCGCGCACGCATCAGGCTGGCCGGCGGCAGGGTGACGCCGATCGAGCTGTCGATCAGGTTTTCGATCTCCACGCCCATGAGCGAGTCCAGGCCGAGATCGGTGAGAGGCTGGTCCGGGCGCAGCGACTCGGGATTGACGCGTAGAACCGAGCCGATGATTTCCTGCAAGGCTTGGACCACGACGGCTTCCTTGTCGTCCGGCGCGGCAGCTTCGATGCGACTGCGCCAGTCGGAGGTTTTGCCCGGCGTTTCCTCGGACTCCAGACCCGCGGCGAAGACGCGCTCGACAAGCGGATTCTCGAGCAAGCCGCGGAACGACTGGCGCCATTTGCTCCAATCGACGCGCAGCGCCATCATTTGCGTCGCGGCCGAGTCGAGGAAGGTTTCGAGCAAGGCGGTGACCTCCGAGGGCGCGAGAGCCTCGGTGCCCTGACGCGAAAGGAACTCGGCGACTTTTTCGTTTCGGGCCACGTAGCCTTCGCCGCCGAGCACGCCCCAGTTGACCGCGAGCCCGGGCAAACCGAGGGCGCGGCGGTGATGCGCGAGGGCATCAAGAAAGGCGTTCGCCGCAGCGTAGTTGCCCTGTCCGGGGTTGCCGAAAATGCTCGAAGCCGAAGAGAACATGACAAAGGCATCCAGCGGGCTCGATTTGCTGCGCTCGTGAAGCAGCCACGCGCCATAGGCCTTGGGTGCGAGGACGGAACGGAATCTTTCGGGCGTGAGCGAGGCCAGAGGAGCGTCATCGATGACCATGGCCAAGTGGAAGATGCCTTTGAGCGGACGCCCGCTCGTTTCGACAGCATGGAAAATCGCGCCGACCCCCTCCTCCGTCCCGACATCGGCGGCCACCGCAGCGACGGCCACATCCGCCTCATTCAATTCGGCGATAAAGTCTTCCGCTCCGGCCGCTGCGGAGCCTTGGCGCCCGGTGAGCACGAGATGGCGGGCTCCCCGATCAACCAGCCAACGCGCCAGCACCTTGCCGAATCCGCCGAATCCGCCGGTGACGAGGTAGGTCGCTTCCGGATCGACGGCAAAAGGTGTGCGCAGCGGCTCGGCTTCGGACGGCACGAAGGGCTCAGCCATATTGAGAAGCACTTTGCCGGTGTGCTTGCCCGCGGCCATCAGGCGGAAAGCGGCATCGGCGCGGTTGGCCGGGAAGGAACGGTAAGGCAAAGGACCCAGTTTGCCTTCGGCCACGAGGGTAGTGACCTCGGCGAGCAGTTCTCTGGTCAGGGCTTCATCGCCGGCAAACACCGCATCCATGGCGACGACGTGGAAGGACGCATTTTTGCGCAGGTGCCACATGGGCAGCTTCGAATTTTGGTAGATGTCCCGCTTGCCGATCTCGATGAATCGTCCGAATTCGGCCAAGCAGGCAAGTCCCATGGGGATGGCCTCACCGGCGAGGGCGTTGACCACCACGTCGACACCGCGGCGGTCGGTCAATTCCATGACACGCTCGGCGAAATCACCGCGACGCGAATCGATGACGTGGTCGACGCCGAGCGTCTTGAGGAAAGCGCGCTTGGCCGGACTTCCGGCGGAGGCAATGACCTCCGCGCCGAAATATTTGGCGATCTGGATGGATGCCATGCCCACGCCCCCGGCGCCGGCGTGGACGAGAACTTTGTCGCCGGCGCGCAGACGGGCGACGTTCTTCAGCGCATGCCATGCGGTCATGAAGACGACGGGAATGGTCGCCGCCTGCTCGAAGCTGATGCCCGGCGGCAAAGGAAGCACATCCGCCCCGCGCGCCAGCGTGTGCGTGGCCAAGCCGAAAACGGCGAGGCCGAAGACTTTGTCGCCCGGGTTGACATGGGTGACCCCCTCGCCGACCGCAACGACCTCGCCACCCACCTCGTCGCCATACATGCGGGCGTCGGCCGTTTCGGCGGGATAGAGCCCGAGCGCCTTGAGCACGTCGCGGAAGTTGAGGCCGGCGGCATGCACGCGGATGAGGACCTCGCCGGGGCCGCATTGCGGCAGGGCGAACGGCACAAAGCGCAGGCTGTCGATCACCCCGCGCTCCCGGGACTCCAAGCGGAGAGGTTGCCCGCTGGCCGTGGGCAGGAGCGGGTTTTCCAACCCGCGGGTGATGCGCTGCACGTAGCGGGCTTCGCCGCGCAAGGCCACCTCGCGCTCGACATCGGTGCGCATCAGCTCGCGCCAAAGCATTTCATCGCGTGAGGAACCTTCCTCCGCGGGCAAATCGATGCCGCGGAAAGTCAGTTGCGGATGTTCCCCCAGAATGACACGGAAGAGTCCGAGGCACGCGCCCTGCGCGGGGACGGCCGGTGTCCGACTCAGACCCACCGGTTGTGCGCCGCGGGTGATGACATCGACCCGCCGGCACGAACCGGGGGCAAGGACGTCCAAAGCATGCGAGAAACGCAACAGCTCGGAGGTCGCCGCAAAAACATTCCCCGCGTCCGCGTGGTCCAGTGCCCAGAGGAAGGCAATGCGTTGCGGCGCGCTGTCGGCTTTCCAATCCGCAGCGAGACGAGCCCAGTCATCTTCGCTCTCCACGTCGATCGATACTTCACCGTCCGCCAAGGCCTGACCGCGTCGCACCACAGTGCACTGCGCACCGGCCGCGCGGAGGCGCGCAGCCAAAGCGTCGCCTACCCCGCCCTCGTCCGCAAAAACGACCCAAGGTCCTTGGTCCGCCTCGGGTGCTTCCTCAATTGTTGTCTGGGCAACCGGAGCCTTGCGGGCCAGCAGAGCGACTTGCCCTTCTTGCCCATCCCGCGAGAGGAGCCCGGGGAGGCTGCACGTTTCGACAAAACCGGTCTCGAGCAGCAACTGCTCCCACTTCAACCGCGGGAGCAGCGGGTGGTCGGGACGCAAATCGCGATCGGTCAGATTCCACCAACCGCTGGTCACGCCGAAAACCGATTCGGTCCAGATACGCGGCGTGGCGACGTCCATGAAGGCCAGCGTGCCGCCGGGGGCCAGCAAGTTATGCAACTGACCCAAGCACGCGCGCAGGTCGGCGGCGGCGTGAAGAACATTGGTCCCGACAATGAAGTCGAAGTTTCCGGCAAACAGCCCCTGCTCCTCCGCATCACGGTCCAAATCGAAGACTTTGTATTCGACCTCGGGATAAGCGGCCAATTTCTGCTGGGCCGCGGGGAAGAACGCCGTTGAGGCATCGGTGAAGACATAGCGATGCGTGCCGCGCGGCAGCAGCGGGAGGATATGCGAGGCCAGTCCGCCGGTGCCCGCGCCGACCTCGAGAATGCGCAAACCGCGGCCCTCCGGAAGTCGCGCGGCAGCCTGCTGCACCGCCGCGGCGATGGCCGCCATCCAGTGGCCGGAGAGGAGGCCATCGCCGTAAAATTGTTCCAACCACTCCGTGCCCGCCCCGGCGAAGAGCACCTGCACCGCATCCTTTTCACCGCGCAAGATGGCGGGCAACTCCTCGCCGTTGGCTGCGCAAAGACTGATCTCCTGGATATGACCGGGGTGCCGCAGAACAAAATCCCGCAACATCTGCGGGACGGCGTCGGCCCATGGCCCGAACAACGGAGTGGCCCGCCAACCCGCCTCTTCGCGCGAGAGCAGGCCGCGTGCGGTGAGGTTGGCCGTGAAGCGGCCGAAGATTTGGCGCATCGGCTCGGCGATGCCGAGGGAATCGGCGGAGAATACCTCGTCCTCCACAACTCCCATGCGCCGCAGACCCGACGCGATAAGCGCCGCGGCGACAACGTCTTCCTCGGCCATGGCATCTTGCAGGCGTTCCTTGCCGCGGAGATCGAGGATCGCTTCGAGAGCGTTGCCCGCCGCCTCGTGCAAGTCCACCAGCGGCGCGGGTTCGGATTCGGTCCAGCCTCCTTCGGCCGTCGGCTGCCGCTCCCAGTCGACATGATAAACGAGATCGCGTCCCTCGCCGGTCGAGGAACCGGCACGCCGCGCGGAACTCAGGGCCACCGCGCGGAAACCGTCGACAAGAACGCAAGGGCGCCCGTCACGATCGAACAGTTCGAGGCGACCCTCGGTGATTTCCTCGTTGCAGTGCAGCACCTGCGTCCGTGTGAGGACCGCCGCACCGGGCGCACGCAGAAACAGAATCCGCGAAAAGCGCACCGGAAGTTTCAACTTCACCCCGCGCGCTTCGACGGTTCGGGCCGCGGCGGAAAACACGTGGAGCGAGCCATCAAGCAACACCGGGTGGAGCGCGTAGGACGCAGCTCTTTCTGCGGCCTTCTCGGAGAGCGAAACCTCGCCGGCCGAGCGTCCGTCGCGGGCGAACATGCGCCGCGCCGAACGGAACTCGGGACCGTAGGGCAAACCGCGCGCCCGTTTGTGCTCGTAGTTCTCCTCCACATCGATCGCGTCGAGCTCGTCTTCGGGTGCGTTCCACTGCGCGTTCTCGAAATCCGACTCGACCCGCTCGGCGCGCAACGAACCGACGGCGTGCACCGACCAAGTGGCGGCATTCTCCGGACGGCTTTGGATGCTGATCGAGCGCTCGCGCGGGTCATAGGACACCTCGAGCATGGTGGCGTCGGAGTTCTCGGCAATGATGAGGGGCTTGCGGATCTCGAAGTCCTCGAGGACGAAAGGACGCCCTTCGAAAAGTTGCGTGCCCGCCTCGAGTGCCATCTCGATGAATCCGGCCGCGGGAAAAACGATGCGGTTGTCCACGCGATGGTCGCGCAAGTAAGCCATGTGGCGCTCATCGAGGTGCGTGACCCAAGTCGGGATGGCACGCGGCAGGCGCGTCTCGAGCAAGCCCTGGCCCCCGGGGGCGAGTCGGCTTTCCCGCATCTCCGGCGCCTCGTGCCACCAGCGTGCTTTGTTCCACGGATAAGCCGGGAGGGTGAGCAGGCGATGCGAGGGACTGATCGCAGCGAAGTCGACATCCACCGCCGCACGGTGCAGGGCGTTGATTGCTTCCATCGCCGACTCTTGCTCGCGTTCGCGACGCAACGAGGACACCACGGGCGCCTTGGCGCCGGCGGCCGCGAGGCACTCTTGGATCGAAATGGCGAGGGCCGGATGCGCGCTGATCTCCAGCCACACGTCCACCCCGGCCTCGGCCATCGCTCCGATGGCGGAGACAAATTGCACCGGCTGGCGGATGCCGCGCGCCCAATAATTGGCCGTGCAGTCGGCGCCGGGACAGGCCGCTCCTGTCACCGTGCTGAAAAAAGGAACATGACCATCGGCCGGACGCAGCCCCTCGAGATGTTTTTCCAGCGCATCGGCGGCGGGCTGCATCATGGCGTGATGGAAAGGGTGCGCCACCCGCACGAAACGGTTGAAAATTTCCCGCGATTCCAGCTCGGCGGCGACTTTCTCCAACGAGGAGCGCAAACCGGCGATGGTCAGGGAGCGTGGTCCGTTGAAGGCGGCGATGCTCAGCGTCGGATCGTGCTCGGCGATGAGTTCCTCCGCCTCCGGCGCGGTCAATCCCACCGCCAGCATGGCACCGGTGTCGCGGGCGCATCCCTGCATGACTTGCGCACGATAGGTGATGATGGCCGCAGCCTGCTCCAGCGTGAGAATGCCGGCGACGTGCGCGGCGGCAATTTCGCCGACGCTATGGCCCGTGATGAGGTCGGGGCGGACGCCCCACGATTGCCAGAGAGCAGCGAGCGCGACCTGCATGGCGAAGATGGCGGGCTGCCCGACTTCGGTTTCGCCCAGACGCGTGTCGTCCTCGCCTTTGGCCAGCTCTTCGAGCAAGCGAAAGTTGGCGTGCCGGTCGATCGCTTCGGCGCATGCTTCCATCGCGCGGCGGAAGACGGGCTCGGTGCGCATCAGCTCGCGTCCCATGCCCCACCACTGCGGACCCTGTCCGCTCATGACAAAGCCGATCCGCGGCGCTTTCTCCGGCAGCGGGGTGAAACTTGTCTGCAGGATATTGCTCTCGCCGGTTTCGGCGAACGCGCGCAGTTCGGCGACGAGCGCGGATACGTCGGCGGCGGCCGCGGTCAGGCGGTAAGGATGATGGTTGCGCCGCGCACCCAAGGTGTAGGCGAGATCGGCCAACAAAGTGGAAGTGCCATTGGCCGCATGCTTGGCCTCCAACCAACCCGCGAGATCTTTGGCATAGGCTCGCAGGGACTCTTCGGAGCGGGCGGACAAAACGAGCGGCCAGGCGCGATCCGGATCCACCGTCGCTTCGGCCTTGGTCGGACGGAGCGGCGGTTCCGCCACGATGGCGTGGGCGTTGGCTCCGCCGAAGCCGAAGGAATTCACCGCAGCAAGGCGCGGCCCGCCGTTGCGCTGCGGATACGGCTCGACCTGCACCGGCACGCGGAGCTTGCGCTCGGCGAAATCGATGTGCGGGCTCGGCTTTTCAAAATGCAAATTGGGCGGAATCTCACCGCGTTGCACGACGAGGGCTGCCTTCATCAGTCCGGCAATACCCGCCGCCGTTTCGAGGTGACCGAGATTCGTTTTGACCGAACCGATGAGCAGCGGAGCGTCGGGCGAACGGTCCGCGCAGAGCGCCTCGGACAGCGCATGTGCTTCGATCGGATCACCCACCGCGGTGCCCGTGCCGTGCGCCTCGACGTAGCCCACGGCCGACGGATCGACGCCCGCCTCGCGGCAGGCTTCCCGCACGAGACGCGCCTGCGCCTCCTCGCCCGGCAGCATGATCCCGTTGGTGTGGCCGTCTTGATTGGCCGACGTGGCGCGGATCACCGCGTAAATTTTGTCACCGTCGGCCAAGGCGCGATCGAGCGGCTTGAGCAGCACCATGCCCGCGCCTTCGCCGCGGACAAAACCATTGGCCCCCGCATCGAACGCGCGGCAGCAGCCATCCGGCGAGAGCATGCCGGCTTGCGAAAATCCGATAAAGCCGTCCGGCGAAATCATCACGGTGACACCGCCCGCCAGGGCCACCGAGCAACGGCCCGACCGCAGGTGATCGACAGCCACGTGGACGGCGGTCAACGCGGACGAGCACGCCGTGTCCATGGCAATGCTCGGTCCGGTCAGATTGAGGCAGTAGGAAATACGGTTGGCCGCGATGCTGTGCGCGTGACCCGTGGGCGAATGCTGCGAAATGCGGGTGCGGTCGCCCGTGCCGCCTTGGATCTGCTGGTAGTCGGTGTGGGAAATTCCGGCGAAGACACCGATGTCGGTGCCGTTTTGCGGGTCGAGAATGACGCCGGCGTCTTCGATCGCTTCCCATGCCGTCTCGAGGAGGAGACGTTGCTGCGGATCGATGTAAGGAGCTTCGCGCGGGGAAATGCCGAAAAATTGCGGATCGAATTGATCGATGCCCTCGATGAAGCCGCCGCGCTTGGCGATCGATTTGCCGGGCAGCCCCGGCTCGGCATCGTAAAAGCGCTCGATGTTCCAGCGGTCGGGAGGAATCTCCACCACGGCATCGCGGCCTTCGGTCAGGAACGTCCAGAACTCCTCGACGCTGTTGATCCGGCCGGGAAAGCGGCAGGCCATTCCGATGATGGCGATTCCTTGTTGTTCCATGGTTCACTTCCGCTCGGCCGGAATGCGGCCTGGGCGGCGCGCGGGCGAGTCCGGTCTGGAACGGCCTCGAAGGATGCCATGGCGGCAAGCGTCCAAGCAAGAGCCGCGAGGGACGAAATCAGGGCTCCCGATGCTTGCGGATGAAAGCCGCGAACCACTCCCCAGTGGGCTCCAGGATGCGCGCCTTGGTCCGCCGGTCATAGGAGAAGAGGCCGAACTGGCCGTGCCAGCCTTCCTTCCACTCGTAGTTGTCGACCAAGGTCCACGGGAAATAGCCCCGCACATCCACCCCGTCGGACATGGCCCGGCGCATCTGGGCGATGTGTTCGCGGATGTAGCGGATGCGCTTGCGCTCGCTCTGCGTGCCGAGGCCGTTTTCGGTCACCACGATGGGCTTGCCGTAACGCCGGTCGACATTTTTCAGGACGTTGTAAAGGCCCTCGGGCACGATCTCCCATCCGAGCTGCGTGTAGTCCGAGGAAACTTCGCCGTGCCCGCGGTTGAGGAACCTCATCAAGCTGGCGTCCTGCGAGTAGTAATAATTGACCCCGATGACATCCATCGTATCGACCACTTTGTCGAGGTGGTCGAAATTCTGCCGCTGCACGATGTTGTAGACCAGCGCGGTCGGATCCCCGATGAATTTGCGCCGCCAGTCGGGGATCGAGTAGATGCCCATGACGATCGCATTGGGCCGCTCGCGCCGGATGATGCCCGCCGCGTCGCGGAACATTTCCGCCGACACTTCGAGCGCTTTCTTGTAGGCGAACGGACGGAGGAGCAAACCCGGCGGCCAGTGCCCGGCGATCCACCCGAGATTGAGCGCACCGTTGGGTTCGTTTTGCGGAACGTAGATCCTGACGTGGGGCGCCATGGCCCGCACCACCCGTTCGACGTAGGCGCGCCAGGCTTCCGGGGCGTCCGGATGCAAGAAGTTCGAACGGCCTTTGGCCTTCGTGTCATAGAGCCAATCCGGGAAAGTGAAGTGCCACAAGGTCACCACGGGTTCGATGCCCGCCGCCCGCAACTGCCGCGCCATGTCCACGTAGCGGGCCAGTGCCTTTTCGTTGATCACCCCGGGCTTGGGTTCGACCCGCGCCCACTCCACCCCGAAGCGGAAGTGAGAGACGCCGAGTTGCTTGAGCGCTTTGAGGTCGAGATCGAAACGCGACCACGAATAGACCGCTTTGCCCCCGCGCGCCGGCGCACCGCCCTCGATCGCGTAGACGTCCCAATCGGTGCGGAAGTTCATCGGATCGTCCGGCGCCATACCGCGGTCCTCATTCTGGAAACTCGCCGTCGACGTTCCCCACCAGAATTTTTCCTTGGGTAGCGGTTTGAGCACCACGGCATTTTCCGGACGCCGGTATTCGCCGGGCGGCGTCACGCAGCCCGCCACGGCCAGCGCGGAGACCAGGAGGAAGAGGCGGGCGGCTTGCATCGGCAGCGCGAGGCTAGTTTAGTTCGGGCATGACCGCAACCCGCCTACCACGTGCGGTTACCCTGCTCTTGGCAGCTGCGCTTTCCGCCGCTCCCCTGCTCGCCCAGACCCCTTTGCGGACTCCGGACGAGTTGGAAATGAAAGACGGACGCCACCTGCGCGGCCTCATCCTGAAAAACAGCGCCGACTCCGTGCTTTTCCAGAGTGCGGCGGGCGAACAGGTCATCCCGAAGGACTCCATCCTGCGCATCCGCGAGGAAGCCGACCGCGACATCTACCTCTCGCAGGTCACCGGCAACGGCAAACTGCCCTCCTGGACCGCCATCGTGCACGACTTCCGCGATCACGATGCCGTCTGGCGCGTGCAACTTATTCCCTCCGCCGCCATCACCAGCGGCGACTTCCGCAACATCCCCTATCTCTCCTTCAACGTGAACAAATTCGGCCGGCTGAACATCCTCGGTGATCCGTCGGATCCGGTCGGCATCCAGTTCGCCATCTTCGGAACGAAAGGCCGCAGCAGCAAATACCACCAGATCGTCCGCGAGTTCCTGGCCGGACATCTCAACAGCCGCAGCGAGATTGCCGCCCTCTACTCCCTCTCGCCGCGCGGCGACAAAAAGACCGCCGGCGACCTCGCCTTCCAAGTCACACCCCCCACCTCGCCCGACGCCCACGGCGCCTGGGCCGTCACGGTCTACGATCCGGTCCGGTTGGCCCGCGCCCGCGTCGACGACAAGCGCTACGCGGCCATGACCAAACCTTTCGCGGAAATCAACCGCCCCGATGGAACCCTGCAATCCGGCTCGGAAGAACGCCTCGACCAATGGCTCGTCTCGACCATCATGGACTTGCCCTCGCAGGTGCCGAAAATCCGCGGCTTCCAGCGCGACGAGCAAGGCGTCTTCCGCATCCTCAACCTGCAGTAACTGCAGCGCTCAGAGGTTGTCGTCGAACAATCCGGCCAGCGATTCCGCCACCTTCTGCCAGAGCGGGCGCCGCGCCCAGGTCTCGGGCTTCACCTGCCGCGCGCCATCCAGATCGCGGCGGAACATTTCGCTCATCGCCGCGCCGGTCGCCGCATCCGCGAGCAGCAGGTTCAATTCGTAATTTCGCGTCATGGAAAGCGGATCGAGGTTGCTCGAACCGACGAGCACGATCTCGTTGTCGACCACCGCGGTCTTGGCATGGACCATCATGCCACGCCACTCGTAGATGCGGGCGCCGGCGGCCATGAGCCGTCCGTAACGACGTCGGGCCGAGGCCGCGGCGAAGGCATGGTTGTTGTTGCCCGGGAGGAGGAATTCGACGCGCACACCCCGTCGTGCCGCGGCTTCGAAGGCCGCGACCACGGGTTCCGGGGTGACGAGGTAGGCATCGGTGATCTGCAGCGATTCGCGCGCGTGCTGCGCGAGCCAGACGTAAAGCGATCCGACGCGGTGCGCGCCCGGACGGTCGCCGGCGACCAGACCGCACGGTGCCGATGGCGGTGTCTCGGAAAGGACCGAAGCCATCGGCACATCCTCGCCAGTGGCGCGTTGCCACATCATGTCGAAAGCAATCCCGACGTCGCCGACCAAAGGCCCGCGCACTTGCAGTGCGGTGTCGCGCCAGTTGTGGCCGCCCACGTCATGACCGGCCCAGTTGTTGCTGATGCAAAGTCCGCCCACCACCGCCGTCTCGCCATCGACCACCATGGTCTTGCGGTGATCGCGGTGCCGCAGACGCGGCCAGGTCCACGGCGCGAGCAATGATACCGGCCGGAAGGCGCGGGCCGTGACGTGTTCTGCGGCGAGCGCTTTGGCGATGGACCCGCCTTTGACCATCATGGTCCCGACCGGGTCGTAGAGCACGCGCACCTCGACACCGCGCCGCGCCGCCTCGCCCAGAGCCCGCGCGAAGCGTTGCCCCGTCTCATCGCCCGCGAAGATGAAATTCTCGAACCACACCGAGCGGGTGGCCGAGCGGATCAACTCGAGCATGACCGGAAAAGCCTCGCTCCCGTCGCGCAGGATACGGACATCCCGCACGGGGCGCGCCGGCGTCCCCGCGTGGCGGGACAACTCGGTCAGCATGGGCGGGGAGAGCAGCGACTCACCGGACATATGCCCCGAACATACGGACCGGATCGGTTTTGACCAGTTTCCCGATTTGCCAAACAGACACGGACCGATAACCTTGCCCGTTCATGCCTCTGCCCGCGCGTATCATCATTTTGCTGGCTGCCGCCTTCGGCGCGGCGACCGCAGTGGCCGCCCCCGGCCCCGCGGCCAGCATGGTGCGCATCAGCACCACGGCCCAGCAGCCCGACTACTCCGTTCCGTGGAACCCCGGCAACGTCGGCAGCGGCGTGGGCGCGGGCTTTGTCATCGAAGGCAAGCGCATCATGACCAACGCCCACGTGGTCAGCAACGCGACCTTCATCACCGTGATCAAGGAAGGCGACCCCACCCCATGGGAGGCGCGCGTCTTGCACATCGCGCATGATTGCGATCTGGCCATCCTCGGTGTCTACGACGAACGCTTTTTCGAAGGCACCAAACCCCTCGAGTTCGGCGGCATTCCCGCGCTCGAATCGACGGTCAGCGCCTACGGCTATCCCATCGGCGGCGACCGCCTTTCCGTCACCACCGGCGTCGTCTCGCGCATCGACTTCCAACCCTACAGTCATTCCGAGGTCGACAGTCACCTCGCCATCCAGATCGATGCCGCGATCAACCCCGGCAACAGCGGCGGTCCGGTCATGCAGAACGGCAAGGTCGTCGGCGTCGCCTTCCAGGGCTTCAGCGGAGCCGTGGCGCAGAATGTCGGCTACATGATCCCCACTCCGGTCGTGCGGCGCTTCCTCAAGGACGTGGAGGACGGCTCGTATGACCGCTACATGGACCTGGCTGCCACCTATTTCCCGCTGCTCAACCCGGCCAAGCGCAAAGCCCTCGGGGTCGAGGAACCGGATGCCGGCGTGCTCGTCGGCAGCGTGTTCGACGGCGGCCCATCGCAGGGCAAACTCCAACCGGGCGATGTCATCCTCAAAGTGGACGGCCTCAAGGTCTACTCGGACGGCAAGATCGACCTCGATGGCGAGAAAACCGAGATGGCCGAAGTCTTCGAACGCAAATTCAAAGGCGACGAGGTCAAACTGGAGATCCTGCGCGGAGGAGAAAAGCAGGAACTCACCCTCGAACTGGACCGCCCGTGGCCTTTCGACATGCAGGGGCGCGCTTATGACAAACGTCCGCGCTTCGTCCTCGTCGGCGGTCTGCTTTTCCAGCCTCTCAACCGCGATTTCCTCGATTCGCAGAAGGATGTCGACACGCGGCTCCGCTACTTCTTCGACTTTTACGTCACCGACCACCTCTACCGCGAATACCCCGAAGTGATCGTGCTGAGCGAAATCCTCAAGGATCCGGTCAACACCTACGCCGCGCCGTTCAAGGGCGGCATCGTCGACAAAATCAACGGCCAGCGCATCCGGTCACTCGACGACGTGGCCGCCGCCTTCGAGCAACCCGGCGAATTCCACGTCATCGAAATCCTCGGCGAAGGACGCCCCATCGTGCTCGAACGGTCCGCCCTCGCCGGCGCCGACGAGCGCATCCGCCAGCGCTACGGCGTGACCAGCGACAAGAACCTCTGATGAAACGCGCCTTCACCATCCTCGCCATTTTCGCCGGCGCGTTCCTCGCCACGTCCGCCCCGCTGTCGGCCATGGAGACACTCCGCCAATACCTGCCTGCCGCGGAGGCTACGCCCACCCCCTCGCCCGCCGAATCTCCCTCGGAGCAGGCCTCCGCCACCCCCGAAGTCGCCCCCGCCGCGGAAGGCGAAAAGCTTCCGCCGGTCGTCCGGGTCAACGTGGCCAGCCAGTCCTTCAATTTCACCCAGCCGTGGCGCAAGAACCAACCCGTCCTCCGTCAAGGCCTCGGCGTGGTCCTCATGGACGGACGCATCCTCGTCACCGCGGAACTGATCAACAACCACACCTACGTCGAGTTGGAAAAACCCGAGACCGCGCTCAAAGCCGCCGCCCAAGTCGAGGCCGTCGACTACGATGCCAACCTCGCCCTGCTCGCCGCCCCCGCCGCGGAATTTTTGCAAAGCATCAGCGGCGCGCGGCTCGACGAATCGGTGGCCGTCGGCGACCGGGTCGACATCATGCAACTCGAGGCGAACGGCACACCGGTCCGCACTCCGGCCACCGTCACCACCATCGAGGTCGGTCCCTATCCGGTCGACGAAAACGCCTTTCTCGTCTTCAAGCTGAGCGCCCCGCTGCAATCGCGCGAGAACAGCTTCACCGTTCCGGTTTTCAAAGAGGACCGGCTTGTCGGCTTGGTCATGCGTTACGATCCGCGCACGCAAACCGCCGACGTCGTCCCCGCTCCGGTCATCAACCACTTCCTCGCCGCGGCCGGACGCGAGCCCTACGCCGGATTCCCGCGGGCCGGGCTCACTTTTTCCGACACGCGCGACCCGCAACTGCGCCGCTTCGCCAAGCTGCCCAACGGGACGGGCGGAGCCTACATCACGCGCGTCCTGCCCGGATCGCCCGCGGAAAGTGCCGGCATCAAGGTCGGCGACGTCCTCCTGCGCGTCGACGGCAAAGCCATCGATCAGGATGGCAATTACGAGGACCCGCGCTTCGGCAAGGTCTCCCTCGCCCACTACGTCTCCACTGTGCTCGAAGCCGGACAGAAAGTGCCGCTCGTTGTCTGGCGCGACGGTGCGGAAACGCAGCTCGAAATCACCCTCTCCCCGCGCGATCGCTCGCGCATGATCAGCCAGCCCTATCTTTTCGACGCCCCGCCCAAATTCGTCATCGTCGGCGGCCTTGTCTTCTCCGAGTTGTCCCGCCAATTCCTGCGCGAGTGGGGACCGAACTGGTCGCGCGAAGCGCCCTTCCGGCTCGTTTACCTCGACCGTTTCCAGAGCGAACTTCCCCCGGACCGCGGCAAGGTTGTCTTTATCAGCGGCGTGCTGCCCGGACCCAACACGCTCGGCTACGAAAATCTCAGCTACGAAATCGTCGAGGAGGTCAATGGTCGTCCGATCAAGAGTCTCGCCGATCTCGCCGAGGCGGTGGACAACCCCTCCGACGAATTCCACCGCTTCAAACTCGCCGAGGATCCGGGCTTGGTCATCCTCGACGTCGAAGGCAGCAAGGCCGAAGAAGAGCGAATCAAGCGCGACTACCGCCTGCCTTCCCTGCGCCAACTCGACGGCGCACAATAATTCCAATCCATGTCCTCACCCGTCCGCGTCCGCTTCGCTCCCTCGCCCACCGGCTTCCTCCACGTCGGTGGCGCCCGCACCGCCCTTTTCAATTGGCTCCACGCCCGCCACACCGGCGGCACCTTCGTCCTGCGCATCGAGGACACCGACCGCGAGCGCCACAACGAGGAGGCCGTGCGCGCCATTTACGAGGGACTGCGCTGGCTCGGGCTCGATTGGGACGAGGGCGCGGAAAAGGGCGGGGACTTCGGACCCTACTACCAAAGCGAACGCGGCCCGGTCTACGAGCGCTACCTGAAGATTCTCGAGGACAAAGGCATGATCTACGAGGACGCCGGTGCTCTGCGCTTCCGCTCACCGCGCGAAACGGTCACCGTGCACGACGAAGTCTGCGGCTCCATCCCGTTCGATCTCTCCAACCCCGGCACGCACCCCGACATGACCGTGCGCCGGCCGGACGGCTCGTGGATTTTCCACTTCGTCAACGTGGTCGACGACATCGAGATGAAAATCACCGACGTCATCCGCGGCGAAGACCATCTTTCCAACACGCCCAAGCACATCGAGCTCTACAAAGCCTTCGGCGTCGAACCGCCGCGCTTCGCCCACATCCCGCTCATTCTCAATCCGGACGGCACCAAGATGAGCAAGCGCGACAAGGGCGCCAGCGTGCAGGGCTACATCGAGCAGGGCTATGCCCCCGAAGCCGTGCGCAATTACCTCTGCCTCCTCGGCTGGTCGCCCAAGGACAACCGCGAAATCCTCCCCATCGAGGAAATCGTCAAACTTTTCGAGCTGAAGAACATCAACCGCCGCAGCGCCGGCTTCGACCTCGACAAATGTTTCTGGATGAACG
>CAZJGQ010000004.1:0-38075 GCA_964545425.1 uncultured Chthoniobacter sp.
CGTAAAAATAATACCCGAGCACAACCACCGCGATGGCGCCGAGGATCATGAGGATCAGCTTGATCATTCGACGGCGCGGATACGGATCCGTGCTTCCGCAATTCACGCAACGGTCGGGCAAAGCGTGCCCGAACCCACAATGCTCACACCTCGGCATCCCGTTTCTATCCGCCTTTTTGCCAATCGGTTAAAGGAAAAACTAAGGTCGCAAATCGCGCGCGCCGCGCCGCTTCCTCCGCAATGACCACAGCAGCATGACCGCAAGCCCGGCCGCAGCGACATAGGCTGAGGGTTCAGGAATTGCCGTGATGGTGAAGGTGTTGCCATCCCACGAGTAAGATCCCAGGCCTCCGCCCTCGCCAAAGACGAAGGCGCTGGTCTCGATCGAAGAGGTAAGGTCGTTGCGAAAGGTCAGAGTATTGCCCTGAGAAAAGTTGAGAATGTTCAACGCATGAAGGGCGCTTGGAGTGTAGGTCCCGAAAGAGAGCGTCCCCGGCGCCCCGCTGCCAAAATCGAGGAAGGACGCCGTGGTCAAAGACAGATCGCTGAACACCTCGCTCACCCCGCTGGCTCGCTGGATGGTGCCCCCGGACAAGGTGACCTCGGCTCCGTTGAAGACCTGGTCGCTCGACTGCAAGAGGAGCTTGCCGCTCGCACCGATTGTCACGTTGGCAGTCAAACCGAGGGCCTCGTTCCCACCGGTTCCGGCGGCAACCACCGTTCCAGCGGTGATGATGGTGGACTGGTTGAAAGTGTTGTTTCCCGTCAGGGTCAATTCCGTGGCGCTGTTCCCCGCAACCCGCAGCCCTCCGGAGCCCGTGATGTCGCCCGCCATGGTCATTGTTTTGCCGGCACCATTAACGGTCAGAATCGAGTTTCCCGAGAATCTGACATCGCCTGCATCCCCCTCGCCCGCGCCTTGGATGGAAGAAACGGAAACGTTTCCATCGACCTCCAACGAGCCGAACGAGGAAATGAAAAGATCGGAGCCGACACCGAGCGAGTTGGTCGAGGCACCGAAAAGAACGCGCAAGACTCCTTCGAGGATCCGCGTGTCGCCGGTAAAAGAGTTGTTCCCGGAAAGGGTCAAGGTGCCGACCCCGTCTTTGACCAACGAGGTTGTGGTCCCCCCGTAGGAGCCCCCCGATCCGCTGATCACGCCGCTGACCGTCACGCCGCCGCCTGCAGTCTCCGCCCCTGCCCCGTCCGCGCCCAAAGTGAGCACGTGACTTCCACCACTGACGTTGCCGGAAATGGTCAGCCCGCTGGTCGGGATGCCGACGATCGAAGCCATCGTTGTATTGACCGAGCCGTCCACATCCCACGCCAGGGTCATCCCGATGATCGGATTCATGTTGCCCGTGCCGGCGGTTTCGAAGGCCAAAGGGTTCAACGACGATGTGGACCCGACTCCGGTCGTTGAGCCCGTATAGGTATTCGCGGTCTCCCCGTTAACGTCGAACAAGCTCAAGGTGAAAGGCAGGTTGTTGTTGGTGCCGGTCAGCGACATGACGATTCCGAGATTGGAAAAACCGCTGAAGTCCAGACCGGACGGGAAAGCCAAGTAGCCACTGGCCACTTCATTGTTGCCCACGACAACCGTGTAATTCATGGTCCACGTGCTTGCAGTCTGCGAGTAGTCCGAGGGGCCGATGTTTCCGAACGTTTGCTCGACCTTGAAATTGTTGGTGCCGAGGACAGCAAGTGTGGTCAGGGAGCCCGCGGTAGCGGCGGCTTGGATGCGTGCGTTGCCGCCGAGGGTGATGTTTCCGCTGATCGTGTTCTCGCCGTCACCCAAGCTTCGGATTGATCCACCGTCACCGATACCACTGCCGTTGATGGTGATATTTTCCGCCGTGCTGATACCACCCGACAATTCGAGTGCGGCTCCAGTGGCCACGGTAGTGCTGCCGTTCGTCGCGCCGAGCGCCGCATTGTTTGCCGCAACCACGGCGCCACCGGAGATGGTGGTCGCACCGCTGTAGGTGTTGGCTCCGGTGAGATGGAGCGAACCGGCGCCGGATTTCGAGATTGCGCCGGCTCCGCTGATCACGCCGCCGATCGTCGTATTGGCCGCACCGTCGGCCGTCAGCGTGTAACCGGCGTTGGTCAGGTTGCCGGCCAGCGTGATTGTGCCGTCCGCGGCTGTGACCGCCGCATTGGCGGAGAGCGAGAGATTGTTGCTGATCGTCTGAGCTGAGGAAGAAGCGCTGCTGATGCCACCGGCTCCGACGGCCAGAGCGGTTCCGGAGACGGTGTAAGCCCCGGCCGTGTTGCTGAAAACGATCCCTTGGACCGAGCTTACAGTGCCCGAGTTGGTGCTCGCTCCCCCTGCCCCGCTGAAAATGATCGACGCACCGTTGGTCGGCGCCGCGTTGTTGGTCCAGTTACCCGCAGAACCCCACAATCCGGAACCCGCATTCCAAGTGTAATCGGAGGACGGAACAAAGGAGGTTGTGTAAAGCAAGGCAAGGCCGCCGGAAACATTGGTGACGGAAAAAGTGCCATTGACCGCGTTTTGGAAACTGTTGGTGTTGACGGTAAAGAGATTCGAAGCAAAGGACGTTCCGAGCAGCGAGCCGGAATAAGTGATGAACGTGTTGGTGAAACTGACGTTCGGATTCCAGTCGGTGGATAGGCCCGGCGTGCTGCTGTCCTGAAGGGAGACAAGATTGATGGCAAATTGATTTTCCGAGGTGTTGTTGAGCGTGAGATTCCCCGTGATGGCGAGAAGATCCCAGCCGGTGCCCGGCGCATTCAGCCAATCGAAGATCTCCAACTCGAAGGACCCGCCTCCGTTGAAAGTCGTGCTCCCGGCGGACAGCGTGCCGATCGAATTGCCGGGCGCGAGGAGCCCGCTCACGGTCAGGGCACCGACCGTTCCCGTGCCGCCGAGCGAAGCACCGCTATTCACCGTCACCGCACTGCTTCCCTGCGAGCCGTTGACCACCAAGCGCCCCCCGCTCACCGTGGTGGTGCCCGTGTAGGTGTTGTTCGCCGTGAGCGCGACCGTGCCGGAACCGCTCTTGGTCAGCGTGCCGCCGGTTCCGGACATCAGCCCGGTGTAGCTGCCATTCGTCGTCTGGCTGAAAACAACGGCGGCGTTATTCGTGATCACACCCTGCAGGCTGCGCGTGTCGCCGCTCAACGTGCCACCGCTAACCAAAGTCCCCCCGGTGTAGGCATTGGCCCCACTCAAAGTCAGGATGCCCGCGTCTTCCTTGGTCAGGCGTCCGGTCCCGATGGCGATGGCTGTTTGGATGGCGGTGTTCCCCGCGCCGCCGACCGTCAGCCCGACATTCGATCCGCTCACCGCACCCGAAATGGTCAACGTCCCGGCATCCGAGGCGATGCGCGACGCACTGCCCAGCGCGAGCGAACCGCTGTGGACATTGTCTCCGGTGATGTTGCGCAAGGCGCCGGCGCCCGAGACGCCGGTGCTGTTGATCGTGAGGTTGCGATTGACCGTGATACCCCCGGAATATTCAAGAGCCGCACCGCCCTGCACCGTGACGGCACTCGCCGATCCCAGCGCACTGCTCGCCGTGGCACGGACGGCGCCGTTCGTGATGCCGACTGTTCCCGTGAAATTGTTCGTCGCGCCGGAAATTGTGAGTGTCCCGTTCCCGATCTTGGCGAGATTGCCCGATCCGGTGAGGAAACGCGCTTCGGTTTGCGTCGTAGCAACGTTGTAGAGGCCGGAATTGGTCAGCAAGAAGTTGTTGAAGTAGGGTTGCGCCTCGTTTCCCGACTGCATGCTCGAGGAGTAGAAGCGGAAAGCATCGACCGCTCCGGCAACGGTGAAGCTGTTGCTATACGTTCCCGAGCCATCACGGTCGTTGGCTGTGACCACAAGCGTGGTGGCGTCGGTGTAAGCAAAGGTCCACGTCATGGCGCTCGTGCCGTAAGCGAAGCCCGTATCGACATCGTTGATCGTGATGGTGGCGGAACTGCCATTGTTGACGTTGATCAGCTGCGTCCCGCTTACCCCACCAGTGTAAAGATTGAAGCCCTTGTTCCCGCCGCTGCCGGAGTCATAGTTGATCGCCCACTGGAAGCTGAAGGTGTCGCCAACCTGCATGGCTGTGGAGAGCGATCGATCCGCGTTGGCAAACGCTCCCGAGCCATTTGGATTTGCGAATTGCGCGAAGGTCGAAGTGCCGAAGCCGCTGATGCCCGCAGCGTTTGGATCACCCAAAAAATTTCCGCCGAAGCCCCCCGTTCCGCCACCGGAGGCAAGCAACCACTCAGCGAAGCCGGTTCCGGCATTGGCCGTATTCGACCACCCCGGCTCACCTGCTCCCCCGTAATTGTCCGCACTGTCGCTGGCGAAGGTGAATTGGGCGCGGGAGGATGGCGCGATCAAAAGCAAAACCAGCGCGAGACAACCGGCAAAGGCTGCAGTTTTGAGCGGGTAGACCGCGTCATACGGTTGATGGGGCAACGGCATAGGGGGAGTCGTACGACCTTAGTCTTCCTTTACCGTAAATCAAGCATCGGCCGGCGGGAAACTTCGACACTCATTCGATCGTCAGATCGATTCTCAGGAACAATTGCCCCTGGTCCTGAGGCCAAGGCACCCACGCGCGGCGCCATTCGTGGACCTCATCCTCGGAGAGCAGCACATCGGTCACACTGTCGGTAGACCACACCGCGGCATCGCCCAAGGCGGAGGTCCACGTGACCGTCCCGCTGACCCCGTTGAGGGACTTGCTCCGGCGGTAATCGAAGACGACCTCGTCCGCGGTCACCTGCTGCGCAACCGCCGCGGCGGCATCATCCGCTCCCGGGTCCAGAGCCATGAAATACTCCATGGCATTGTTCAAGCCATCCAGATCGTAGTCGCCGTCCGCCAACCGGGACGCGGCGGGTATCCCGTGGGCCTCCCACCAAGCATCCGGCAGACCGTCAGTCTTGGGTATCGCCCAGAAAACCTGCGGCGCCACGGCCTCGGCGACACCCGAGAGATCGGCGACACTTTCAAGACTCATATCGCCAAGATAGAGGTTATAGGCCTCGCCTTGGCCGGCATTGTTGTTGCTTGCGACCAACCGTGAAATCTGCCCCCCCTCGGCCAACGTGCCAGAAAAACTATTGGAGCCTATCGTCAGGTTGTAGGTGTCGGCACCTGTAAGCTGGAAGGTCACGGTGAAACCCGTATCGCTCCAAGCAATCCCGGTGTCACGGTTCGGGGACGCATCATTGATGCGGTAATTGGCTTGGCCGCCGGTGTACGAGAAGGAGAAGCGGCTTTTGTTGTCGCCGTCCGTGAGGGCGAAGCCGACCGAGGAGGCGGAGTTCTCGGTTATCCAGTTGTTTTCCACGAAGACGGTGAAACGGCTGCGCAGTTGCAGCGGGACAGTGAAGTCACGCTGCGCGGTAGCAACGCCCCCGTTGTTCGCCCAGAGACCGAAGCCGTAGGCCGGAGTAATGTTGGTATTGATTCCGGCAAAAGCGATGAAGTGCCCCGCACTGCCCGTTGTGCCAAGGGACCAAGCACCGAAACCGTTACCGGCGTTCATTCCGCTGCTCCAGCCGCCCAAGTAGGCAGAGGCACCCGGCGCGTCCCAACCGACGGTGTTCGTGCGATAAAGTTCGTAGGCCGACCGGAACGTGACAATATTGGTCCCGGGCACCAAAGAAAGCTCGTTTGTCCAGTCACGCACCCGCGTGAAAAATCCCGTTTGACCGCTGGCCGCGTTGCT
The DNA here is from genome assembly GCA_964545425.1 of uncultured Chthoniobacter sp. Classification (GTDB taxonomy): domain Bacteria; phylum Verrucomicrobiota; class Verrucomicrobiia; order Chthoniobacterales; family JACTMZ01; genus JACTMZ01. Next base: position 5,706 of record CAZJGQ010000004.1, read on the forward strand.
CCAGGTGATCCCATTGGTCAAGCCAGCCCCAGCTTGTCCGCTAAAGCGAAAAACAGAATCGCCACTCGTCACCGAGGCAGCCGGGGTGAGCACCAGCAGGGCCAAAGGATTGTCGTCGATCCAGTCCCGCGTGCGCAACGAGACAGGGGCGGACGCCTGTGCATCGCCGGCCTGATTGGAAGCCAACACCTGATACACGTAGTCCGTTGAGGGGTTCAGGCCGGTGTCGATGAAAGATGTGCCTTCGGAAACAACGGCGATCTGGACTCCGTCACGCAAAATCTTGTAGGACACGGCGTCAGCTGCCGCGGACCAGCTCAAACTTACGGAGGTGGAACTCCGGGCACTTCCCGCCACACCCGTGACGGTCGCCGGCAACTCACCGCTGCCGGACACAAGCATGGCAAAATGCTGTTGGTTGCCGGAAAGAGCGCCCTGGTACGTGACCACCGCTTGATAGGTTCCCTTCACCGCAGGCGAAGCAATATTCACCTGTTCAACGTTGTCGGTGTTGTTGATTCCGGTGGTAGCAGGGAGGCTCATGGACGCTTGGGTCCACGTCCCGACAAATGGCATGGTATAAGGACGCGTGGTCACCCCATCCGGGCCGACCACGCGAAGATCGAGATTGTTGACCAGAACCGGCGTCCGCGAGTCGCTTGTTGTCGTGGCAGTCCCCGCAGGATCGGTCCAGCAGATCGTCACTTTGATGGGAGACACGCCGTCCCAGACGAAGGAATGCGTGACCGTGCTGCTGGTGGAAGTGATCAAGTTCTCCGTGAGCCGGGCTCGGTTCGGCTTAGCCGCATCGTCACGTATGAGGTCCACAGCACCCTGACCGTTGACCAGTCCCCACCCATTGCTGTAGTCCGGCCCGGGAAGGCCTAAATCATCTGCCGTATGAATGAGCAGCCCGCGCATGGTGCTGGAACGCATGTTTTGGCCGAACAGACGGATGTATTCCTGAGCGACCAAAACCGCCGTTCCTGCTGCGTTTGGGGACGCCATGCTTGTCCCGCTAGTTACGTAGTAATCGGTATCGTTTACCTCACCACAGGAATAGACCCACTCCCCGTTGGCGACCAGATCAGGTTTGATCCGACCATCGTCTGTCGGACCCCAAGAGGAAAACGAAGACATGGTTGCATTGGCGACGTATCTGAAATTTTGACCTTCGAAGACGGCATCATCAACCGCGCCGATGGTAACCACATTTTTGGCCAACTGATTGAAGCTAATAGTCTCGTATCCACCGCGGTAGGCCCCGTCACCTGCAGGGTGCGTAGAGCTGTCGTAAGCAACCGCTGTCACGGTGGCAGCCGAAGGATCAAGCACGACAGCATCGCCGTTGCGTGGAGTGTCCGTTCGGTCGTTTCCCGCGGACCAGAAAATGGTCATGAATGGCTCCGTCAGGGCAACGCTGTCGGTATCGCGAGCGGAAGTGTCGTAGCGACCAAAATCGTGGTCAGAGGCCGCTGAAGAAGTTCCATCACCCCACCATTCCCAGCGGCGGTATGGACTTCCGCCATTCCTATAGCGCCAGCCAGAGACAATTCCGTAGCTGTGGTTGGAGACGAGCATGCTGTTCGTGTGACTGGCAGCGGCTGCGCCGGCCGCAGCCATCTCCGACAGATCATTGTTCCAATCGTATGAGCGCATGCGCGCACCACTCGCCATGCCTTGGGCATAGCGATCTACACCGGAAGCGATGATTGTCCCCGCCACATGGGTGGCGTGGCGGCTGAGCGACGCGGCATTGATGCGGGTGACTCGTCCCGTCATCTCTTGATGCGTGTCCCGAACGGATCCCCCGTCCCAAACACCAACGAGCAAATTGGTTCCCGTCAAATTGTAAGGCCCAAACCTCAGTTGCATTGCGCCAGTGGAAATCGCCGCCTTGTCGTTGTGAGTTATCCGGTATAGAAGCTGCCCTTGTTCGTCAACCCCGCCGAGTTCCTCAAGTCCTCCATCAGGCAACTCCCTGCGAATCGGTAAACCCAGTTCCTTCGCCCGGGCTACGGCTGCGTTCTTATTGTCATCTTCGACGGCTCGAAGTTCCGCCACCACACGTTCACGCTCTCCGGGTATGGTCAGATCTACACCCTCGAGAATCTCTGCGATGCTGCGCTTGGGGCCTGCCGATGGCCTTGTTGCATCTTGGGAAGCTTGGTTACCCGCTGAGTCCGTATGCGGGGGAGAAGGCGAAGCTTGGGCCTTTGGCGGCGGTGCGGCGGAGGCTGAAGCGGGACCTCCCTGATTCAACCCGGCGCCGGAAGCTGGATTGTCCCCGCTGCTTGCCGCTTGTGAGCCCGCTTGGCTGGTCTGATCCGGCCCGCTGGCTGCGCCATGAGAAGGCTCCGACTGATTTGTATTTAGCGACGAGTTTTTCTCTTCGGTTTGGTTTGCCGTCGATGACGGTTCCAGTCCGTCAGCAGCCCGGGCACGCAGCCAAAGAGCCACGCACAGGCCGACCACGAGCAAAAGTGCCAAAGCCATGGCAAAGCGCTGAGGGCCGCTTTTCATGCGAATTGCAAATTGACACCCAGCGACGTGTCTCGCAAGCCGAATCCCGAGAAGCGCCAACCGCTGCCCCTTTCCTGCCTCCCTGCCCTGATAATGCGCCTGTTAGTAGGCCGGAGCGAGCGATGGAGCCCCGTCATGGGGTGGTCACGTGGAGCCGCAAATACCGGCCCACGGCCGTGTCTTCAACCGCTTGCGGGTCCCTCACGGTGATCGTTTCGAAATCGTTGGTCCCACCGCCGAAGGCATTGGTTGCGCTGCTCCAAATGTTCGTCCAGACACCCGAAACGTCATCCGAAGCTTGCACGTTTATGGTGACCCCGGATGCCTGCCTCGCGCGGCGAAATGAAATGGAGAGAGGAGGGAAACCGGACAGACGAGGCCGATCCAGAGACGACGCCTCGACATTGGGATCGAGACCGGCGGCGTATTTCATAAGGTTCGGCAGACCGTCGAGCGTGACCACATTGGTATCGGCTCCAAGACCTGAGTTGGCGGACGAACCGAAATGAACTTGGCGCCACGATTCGATAGAAGGCCCCGAAACAGGCGTGACGTTCACCGTGCTGTCCGCGGCGTTGTTGCCCCCGCTGACATCCCCGCCACCAGAAACAGTCGCCGTGTTGCTCAAGGTGGCCGCCGCATCCGCGGCCAGCGAGACGGACACCGTGATCGGCGGATAGCTGGCGCCGGCGGCAAGCGCATCCGAACGCGTCACCGTGTTGCTGTTCGGGTTGAAGGTCCATCCCGCACCGCTCATCGCGGTGACGGTCATACCGGCCGGCGGCTGCTCGGTCACCGTGACCGTGCCGCTTGTGGCCGCACCACCCTCATTGGAAACCGTCACGGTGAATTCACCCGTGCCTCCTTGAGCCATGGCGCCGGCATGCGTTTTGCTTACGGTCAAATCCGGCCCGGTGGCGAAGGTGGCGTCGCTCCCGTAGGACGTTCCCACCGCACTCGAAGCCGCCACGCGGTAGTGATAGACCGTGTTGCCGGACAAACCGGACAAATCCGCATCGACAGGAATCTCCCCGATCCCGCTTCCTGCCGTGGCGGCCGAGTTCACGGAAAACGCGTCGAGGATCATGTGCTGCGCGTTGTTCCCGGTGTTGTTGCCGTTGATGTAGCCGAGCGTGGTCAGATTCACCGTGGCCCCGGAGAGTTTCAGACGTCCGGAAACCGAAGTGTAGTCGGCATTCTGCCGGTATTTGATCCCGCAGGTGTAGGTTCCTGCCCGGGCATCGAAATCGATGCGCACGTCGATGGGCGCTCCCCGGCATTCCGCGCCCAGATCGATGTTCCGCTGCCCGTCGGCATCGGTCAGCATCAAGGATGTGTGGGGCAGGTCCACGTTGGCGGGAGGCGCCATGCCGATGGACAGCAGTTCGTTGGCACCAAAACTCGAGCCGGCAGCAGACTTCAGGTTGATGCCGGTGAAGCCCTTCAAATTGCTGATGTCGAAGCGCACCGTGAAGCGCACTTGCCCGGACTCCCGCGCCGATGTCAACGAGCGGTAGCCGGAGTGTGTGCCGCGCGTGGTCGACGTGCCGGCGAAGATGCCGAAGGAATTCGCTCCGTCGATCTGGCGACCTGCCGTGTTGTTGATGCTCGATGCATTGACCAATCGGATACCGCCACGGGTCGAGCTTGTCCGCACATAGCTGGTGAATGATCCGAAGCCTTCGCCCCGGTTTTGCGTCGCTGTGGCACCCGCATCACCATTGGTGTAGGTGAAGGTGGCGTAGGCCTCGGCATCGTCGATCGCCCCCGCTTGGGTGGTCTGTCCGTAAGCATCGCTTGTCCCGTATTCGAACCAATAGACGGTTTCCGGCCCGTTCGGATTGATGGTGGCCCCGATGTTCGCCGTCGACGAAGTGGCCGTGGCCTCGCCCGTCACCGCCGTGGGCGCCGGGTAAGCGGTGGTGAAGGTGCCGTCCGGACCGTATGTCGTGCCGAAGCTGTTCCGCGCCACGGCACGGTAGTGGTAGGTCTGACCGAAAACCAGATTGGTCACATCGAAGGTCAAGTCCGCCTGACCTCCGGCCGCGGGAGCGTTCTGCGCTTCGGTTCCCGCCCCGTAGTTCATGTCCGCCCCATACTCGAACCAGACGGTCGAATCCGTCTCGTTCGGATTCACCGTAGTGGCAAAGGTCACCGACGACGTGTTCACATTCTGCGCGGCGGAGGACACCACCGTCGGCTTGACCGGCAGCGTGGTGAACGAAAGCACCGCGCCCTCGACCCGCTGACTACCGCTCACCGCGACAATGCGGAAAAAGTAAGTCGTGTCCGGTTGCAGTCCGCCGATCGCCGCCCACTTGCCCACCACCCCGGCCGCACTGCCCGCCTCCTCCGGCGCGGTTGTCTGGTCGAGATTGTCCGTGCGGTCCCCGTATTCGAAGAAAATCGAGGTGGGCAAGCCGTTCGGATCGACCGTGCCGTTGAGACTGGTCGTTGTCGTCCTGACAAAGCTCGCCGCGGTGGTCGTGACGAGAGGCTGCGGGCTTGTTGTCGTGAAAGTGGCATCCGGCCCCGAAGTGGTGCCCTGCGAATTGGTCGCCACGGCACGGAAATGATAGGTCACGCCGGGCGTCAGTCCGGTGAGGTCTGCGCTGACGGAGACCGGAGAGTTTCCGCTTCCGATGGCTCGCGCCGGTGTGGTTGAACCATAAGCCGTCGTCGTGCCGTATTCGAAGGAAACCGTGGTCACGGCTCCGTTCGGGGTTGCCGTGCCAGTCAGGGTTGCCGTGCTGTCGGCGATGTTTTCCGCACCGCTCGAATTGATCGAAGGGCGGGCCACCGCAGCCGAGGCTCCCGTGGTAAAGCGCGATTCGAAGCCGGCATGCAATGCGGTTCCATCGTCCGCGGTAGCGGTGTCGGCGACGCGCACCGCGTAAAGCGTGTTTCCGCTGAGCACGGACGATGGCGTGTAGGTCAGCATCGTGCTCCCCGCATCCCAGGAAAAGCTACCTGAGGTGGCCGGGAATGTGCTGAAGGCCCACTGCACCGCCGTCCGGTTCATCGCGCGATCGAAGGTCACCGTGATGGCTGCCCCGGGTGAAATGCCCGTGGCATCGTGCGAAGGCGCCACGGCAACGACCACCGGATCCAAAGCCTGCACTTGGCCCTGCGCCACGAAAATTTTCGCCGAGGTGGCAGGGACGGTAACGGCCGGGATACCATCGAGCCCGCTGGTCACGGTGACCGTTTCCGTGGGACTTAGGACATTGACCAGAACCGTGCCGGCGGGGTGTATGGTCGGACGGGTGCCGATGGTCTGTGCCGACGTCGCCGTGTTGAGCACAACGTAAGCCTCCTCGTTGCCCAGTCGTCGGGAGTAAGCGAAAAGTCCGGGAGCGCTCCAGTCCGCCCAAAGATTGTCGTGGGAACCCGTGCGCAGCGCCGGATAAAGGCGCCGCAGATTGTTCAGTTTGGCCACCAGCCTGAACCGCGGATGGGTCATGTTGAAGTTGTCGCCGAGCGACGGGCCTTGCTCGTAGAGACCGTCGAACATGTCTTCGCGGTTCGAAGGATCCCCGCCCCCGTTGAAGTCCTGCTCCGTGCCGTAATACAAGCTGGGGATGCCGCGCGAAGTGTAGAGGAAGACGAGCGCCAGTTCGAGGCGCGCCGGCGTGCTTCCGTTGGCCGCGAGGAAACGCGGGTTGTCGTGGTTGTCGAGGTTGAGGACGAGCGATTCGAGGGCGGAAGCGTCATAGTTCGCCGAGGTAAGATTGCTGTAGCGAGTTTCCAGCTGGCCCGTGTTGCCGGTGGCCGTGGCGAAGACACTGCCGATCTGGTAGTAGAGCGGATAGTCGAGCACGCTCTCCATTTTGTAGTTCCCGCCGGATTTGGTCCCGGTATACGAGCCCACCTTGCTGTCCGACCCGTCGTAGACCTCGCCGAACTGGAAGAAGTTCGGTTTGTCTGCCGCCTGCGCCGCCGCGCGGACGGCCGGCGACCACTCGTCCCAGAAGCCCATTTCGACGTGCTTCACCGTGTCAATGCGGTAGGCGTCGAAACCCACGGTATTGATCCAGTAAGACCAAATCTCCTTCATGCGCGCCCGCACGTAGGACGACTCGGTGCGGAAATCATCGAGCGAAGCCAGTTCGCCCAATTCGACTTGGGTCGAATCGCTCCAGTTCTGCGTGCCGCCGTTGTTGTGGAAAATATTGGCCAGATTGGTGTTGCCGAAGGCCGAGGAAATCGAGGCGTTGTCGAACGGCGGCGCGTATTGGCGACCGCCCGAATTGTAACGCAGATTGTAGCCGCTCGGCGGATAAACGAAGTTGGCAAACCCGAAGTCCGTGCTGTCCACCCACGTCGATCCGTGGTTCACCACCACGTCGTTGATGACCAGAATTCCCCGCCGGTGGGCCTCGGCCACCAAGCGCTGCAAATCCTGGAGCGAACCGAAGCGCGGATCGACATTGTAGAAGTCCGTCGCGGCGTAACCGTGGTAGTCGAAGTCTCCCGCGCCGTTTTTCAGCACCGGCGAGAGCCAGATGGCCGTGGCACCGAGCGCTTTGATGTAATCCAGCTTCCGCTCCACCCCGCTCCAGTCGCCGCCGTGCGTCTTGTTGCCCGTGGCCGGCTCCGCGCCGCCGTAGAAATTGTTATTCGAAGGATTCCCGTCGAAAAAGCGGTCGGTGATGATCTGGTAGATGCTCTGATTACGCCAGTAGCCGGCGGAATATTCCGGTGCATAGTTCTCGTTCAGCGTGAGGACGATGCGATCGAGGGCGAAGCCGGAATCCGCCATCCAAAGATTGAGGGTATGCGTTCCGGCCGAAGGCACCGTGACCGCCACCACGGCACCGCCCGTGCCATTGGACCATGACCACGTGCCGGTGCGCGGGAGAGTGATTTGCGCCGGAGTCGGACTCGCTCCGTTCAGCCCGACATAGACCGCAATATTTTCCGCCGTCTCCGCGTAGCCGCGCAACCATACATAGTAAGTGCCTGCGTTGCTGAAGTTGATCGTGTAGCGCAGCTCCGGAGAAGTGGTCGTCCAATTCGTCGTCACCGACGTGCCATTGTTCGGCAACACCTGGACCAATCCACTCCCGCTGAATCCGCCGATCGAGGCCGAGGTCTGCCAAGAATACTGCAAATTCCCGTTGTTCGGGTCGTTGATCGTCCGGGCGATGCTGCTGCTGAACGCCTCCGCCTCGATACGGACCGTGCCTGTTGCCTCCGCAACCTGCGCTTGACCCAAGCTGCCCCACCAAAGCGTGACAACGCAGAGTGCAAGCACTTGGAGCGTGCGCGAACTACGCATAGCTGATCAATCTATCAGCTTGCGGAAGTTGTTCCACTTAAACATTTTCTAATATTGTATGCACGGGCTGGTGTGTATTTCTCGGATCGCGCGGCCCACCAACCGCCGCCGCCCCTCGGGCCCACCGGTCGCTCCTCGGGTTTGGGTGAACGCAGACACGTCTTCCCCCGAACGGGGATCATGGAACAACGACACGATAAAAGGCTGCACCCGCCGGAGGGTCGGTGTCCGTGTATTGGCCCGTGGCGACACCTTGCGCGATCGCCGTCCACTGTCCGGTCTGCAGCGATTGACGTCGCTGAATGTTGACCGGCAAATTGCCAGTGCCGGACCACGTCATGGTAAAGGTGCCTCCAGACCATGCTACTGATTCGATGACAGGCTGAATCGGTTGATCCGATCCGACAAGAGAACGTACAACCAAAGCACCCTCGTCTCCGCTTGCCGTGTCCCACGTGAACTGAAAGCCATGCAGTGTGGAAAAGTCACCGGATCCGGCAACCTTGAGTTGCAGCTCGAGAAGGCCGAAAGACGCTCCCAAGGCATCAGTCGAACCCTCGTAAGAGTTGATTAGCACCGGCAAACCGCCATCGAGCGAAAACAGGTCGAGCGTGAAGACCGAAGCTGCGCTGGCCCCTGTGAGAGCCGCCTCCAGATACACTTTTTCAACCGTGGACCAGTCCAGAGGCGCGGTCACAAATTCGCCGCCCAAAGTGTCTCCCCAGCTGGCGGGCAAAAGGAACGAGAGTGTCGTATTTCGTTGGTCGTAAGCTGCGGTGGTGCTCGCTGTTTGTATCCGGAAACTCTCCGCTCCAAGCGACAGCGTCAGGAGGAGGGCCAGCATGGCTTCTCTCCACCGGGAACGCTATCGGTGCAGGGCAGCGGTCCTGCGCCGCCAAACTTGGACTCCCAATACCACGGCCCCGGCGAAAAGCAGCGCCCAAGTGGATGGTTCGGGAACGGCGCTAATTTCGGCTATGGTCAGGTCGGAGACTTCTCCGGATACATTGAAAGTGAATTGCATCGCGTAAACCTGCGATAAGTCGGAGCGAGAAGTTTCGATTAGAGTGAAAGAGGACAGAGTTGATGTGATATCCGTGGTCTCGCCTTCGAATACGCCAACTATGTTGAGCCCGGTATCAATCAGCGCAAGAGTGAAACCGATACTGGACGGATTCGCACTGACAAGCGACATGCTGAGGGCGAATTCCGTGACTCCGGACCAATCGTAAGAAGTGGGAAGCCCTGTGCCGTTGTCGAGGAACCCTCCACCAACGCCTTCGCCAGAGAAAAAGCTGCCGTCAATGGTGAAGGACGTAGTTCCCTGACTATAGGGAGCCAAGGAATTGGGGCCATCAATAGCGAAATCAGGTGAGCCCAGAAGGCTTAGAGTTTGCGAGTTGCCCGGGACAACCAGAAACGCGACTAGACATAATACTATGGCAATGGATTTCGGAAGCGGATGCATGTGGGGAGAAGTGATGAGAAGAACGAACGGAATTAAGGAAGGGTATAGGGGGCTTGTTGCGTGTAAGTGAAGAAGTTGGTGCCGGTATTTCGTCTTTTGTTAAGCTGAACCGTGGCTCCGACAGGAATCGGCGTGTCGTTGGCAAGAGGGCTGCCGAAGAACACTTTGCGCCACTCGGTCCCATTGTGGAAGTAGGTGGAGGCCGTCCCGTTAGTCACGAGGCTGACAGTGTCTGCAGACGTCGCTGAAGAGCCAGAGGTCCAGTTCGGCAAATTTTGGATTCCGAGACTTTCAAGAGTTTGGTTGGCAGCCCAAAAGCCGGGCAGCAGTGTCGTGTTTTGATTTTTGATCGAAACTCGGCGAAGCCCGGTAGGAACTTTCCCAGTGACGGTAAATTCGAGGGCTGTGTTGGGAAGACGGCTGTATTGAACGCCGGTATGAGGAGGCAATGGCTCGTTGGAGGCATCCGGGCTGCCGAAGCGAACCTGAGTCCAGCGCCCCAATGACGTGTTGAAGTAGAAGGTCTTGGCACTCCCATTGATGGTGAGCACCACAGTGTCGGCATTCCTCGGGTCGGCAGCACCGTGAACACCGGTGGTTTCGGGCGTGCCGAAAAATGAACTCAACGTGTACACTTTTCGTATCCGGTAAGTGCTGCCCGCGTCCACTCCCGTAGCGATCTGGAGGTTGGAAAGGTCTCCGACGCGAGCTTGCTCGTCTGGATGAATCGTCAGTGTGTCGCTCGTATTCGCTGAAATAAGGAACATTCGTCCCTGAGCCTCGCCGCTCGTGATTTCGATGACACGAGGTGCGGCGGGGTTAGACAACTCCTCCTCTACCCAGCCAGCGGTCGAATCGGAAATGGTACTCGCGGTGAGAGAGCTGATTCGACCGGTGCTCTTTCCGCTGGTGCCGTCCGCATCCTGCAACAACGGGATGGAGATAAGTGAATTTTTCTTTGCCGTTCCGGTGCCGGGCGTGACGTTGATTTTGACGTAGCCGAAGGGTTCGCCTTGAACGGTGGTTTGGGTAAAGCCCTGCGAGGTCAGAGCGAGGACACAAAAAGGCACGAGGTAGCTTCTGGGGTTCAGCATGGAGGGAAGAAACAGCCTTACCGCCTCCAAGTCAAGTGGTTTTCGTAGTTTGCCGAGCCGGCCGCGGACAGAGATAAAGGCCCCCAGAAGCTGGCATCGCCGCCGCGAGATAGGGACGAGCGGCCCGCTCGTCCGCTCTCCTTCCGACGGACGTGCGAGCCGCGCGTCCCTACCCTCAGAAACCTCAAGCCCGACTCCGTCTCCGCCGGTGCATTGCCACCACCGCGGCTGTCAGCAACACAGCCGCCGCCCACGTCCCGGGTTCGGGTACGGCGGTGGTGGTTTCGATCCAAGTTTGGAAGGGACGCGTCGCGGTGAAACCGGCCAGATCGCCGTAATCGGCATCAGGGTTACCATCCGTATAGCCCCAGCCGAAGGACGTGATGGCCAGCAGGTAAGTGTTCGCGCCCTCGGTGATGAAGATTCCGCCGCCGCTGTCGCCCGATGCGGAAAGATATTCGAGAGCCAGCGGCGCGCTGTCGCCGATCAAGCTTTGACTCGGATCGTCGGGATGATCGAAGTCGGTGAGCAGGATGCTCGAGGAAATCGTCACGCCGTCACCTTGCGCATCGATCATGTTTTGTCCGGCCCGCTTGGTCCCGAAGGTCCCTTGCTGGAAGCCGGTCAATCCGGTCCCAGTGTTGCCGAAGCCGACGATGGTCCCCGCCTGAATGCCCAGCGTGTCGGCGGGATAGAGCGTGGCCGGCTGAAATCCGGTCACACTCGTGCTCAAGCGCACGAGTCCAATGTCATAGCCAGCCAAGTAGTTACCCGACGTCGCCGCCCACCCGGGATGCGGGATCCACTCCATCGCGGTGTAAACGAAAGAATCCATCCCTGAAAACAGCGTGAAGGTCATGTTGCTCAGGCCGCCACCGAGAAAGTCGGTGCCTTCGATGACATGCGCGGCGGTGAGAACCCACTCGGGCGAGATGAGAACGCCGGACGCGATGTAGCCGGAAGATCCGACCGAATAAAGAAACCGTCCGACCGACTGGTAACGCGGATCCGCGGCAAGGTTGGTAAAGAAAACGTCATCGACATCATGCCGCCGGGTGCCAGCCTCGGACGCTGGGGCGCAGAGCATCAGGCAGCAAATGAGGATGATGGTGAAACGGCGCGCCATAGGACTCGTGAGCAGCTACGCAAGTTACAACGTTTTGCGCCGCAGACAAGGATGGGAGAAGCGTGGAGCTGGGAGCAGGGAGTTTTGAGTCAAAGCCCCAAGCATCAAGCGTCGCCACCGGCCTTGTGCTGGTGGAGGGCAAAAGAGAGTAGAAGCGGCGTCCACGCCGCTTGTCGTCCTGGGTTAAGCGGCGGGGACGCCGCTTCTACTTTTCAAACCCGCAACCCGTTACTAGCCACCCGCTACAGCCGCAACGCGGCTACGCGTTGCGGTAAGCTTCGATACGGTCGCGGCCGGTGGGACGCAGGCCGAGGATCGACTTGGCGTTTTTGATCAGACGGCGACGCACCGGCCAGAGGAACAGGGCGAGCAATCCGGCCGCGGCCAAGTAGGTCGAGGGCTCGGGGATCGCGGTGATGGTGAAGGTGCTCGTTCCACTGTTCCAGCTTGAGGTGAAGGCATTGTCGAAGCTGAAAAGAGCCCCATTGATCGTGCTGGTCAGATCCGATCCGAAGGTCAGGGTGTTGCCTTCGAAGAAATTGTTCACGGTCAACAAGGAGCTCGGGGTGTAGGTGCCGAAGGACATCGTTCCGGTCGTCCCGGTGCCGAAGTCGAGGAACGAACCCGTGGTCAGGTTGAGGTTACCAAAGACCTCGCTAACCCCGGTGCTGCGCTGGATGGTGCCGCCGGAGAGAGTGACGGTTTGGCCGCCACTGCTGGCAACCTGATTGCTGCCTGAAAGCAGCAGCGTTGCACCGCTGTTGACGGTGAGATTTCCGGCAATCGCATTTCCGGTGGACTTGTTCAGCTCGAGCACACCGGCGCTCACTGTGGTCGCGCCAGTGTAGGTGTTGGCACTGCCGCCGGAGAGCGTGAGGGTGCCGTCGCCGGCCTTCACCAGACCGTTGCCTCCGCCGATGACGCCGCTCATGGTGTGAGCGCCGTTGACAGTGACGGTGCGGGAATTCACTTCGCCGACCGGATCACCGAGGCTGACGGTGCCGCTCAGCGTCAGGCTGCCCGTGCCTCCCGTGGTCTGCCCGAGGGTCATGGAGTTGAAGATGTTGACGCTGTTGTTGAGCGTATATGCTGTGCTGCTGGAGGACGCCAAGGTGCGGGTGCCGGTTTGGTCGAACTGGATTTGCAAGGTGCCCGTGCCGAGCGCGGCATTGTTGCCGACCAAGATCGTGCCTTCGCGCAATTGGGCGCCTCCCGAGAAGGTGTTGGCGCCAGATAACGTAAGGGACCCGCCGCCAGCGACCGCGAGAGTCTTGGTCGAACCGCCGGTGACAACGCTGGCGATCGTGTGGCTGCCGTTCACAGTGATGCCACGAATTTCGTTAGCTCCTCCCTCACCAAGGTAGAAAGTCTTACCCGAGCCGCCGAGGGTCAGAGATCCGGTTCCGCCTTCGGTTTGACCGAGGGTAAAGGCGTTGTAGTAAAGGTTGAAGTTGTTGTTCAGCGTGTAGCCGGTGGCGCTGGACGAAGCCAGGGTGCGGGTGCCCGCGCCGTCATCGAAATTGATGGTAACTGTCCCGGTGCCGAAGGCGCCGGCGTTGCCCGCGAGCAGCGCGCCCTCGTTGAGGATCACCTCTCCCGAGTAACCGGTGCTGTTCCCGTTGAGAGTGAGCGTGCCGGTGCCGTTCTTGGAAAGGCTGCTAGTTCCGGTGAAGACGCCCGAATAGCTGGTGGCGGTGGCATCGACGCCGGTGACCAGGCCGGCATTGAGCGCGACAGAGCCGCCGCTGCCGCTGAGGGTTCCGATGGTCTCGGTCGTATTGACAGCCAAGGAGCCGCCGTTGACCGTCACGCCGACCGTGTTGGCCAGCGCGGAGCCGCCGCTCAGAGCGAGTGTTCCCTCCTCGACCACAGCGGTGCCACTGTAGGTATTGACGCCGGAGAGCGTCACGGTGCCCGCACCGATCTTGGTCACGCTGTGGCTCAAGTCGTTGGTGATGTTGCCGGAAAAGACAACGTTGGCCGTGCCAGCGGAGGTCAGGCGAACGTTCCCGCCGAGGTAGAATTGGTTGTTGTAGGTGATCGTGCCGGTGGTGCTTTCGGAACCCACGGTGCGGAGGGCAGAGCTGGTGTTCGGCGCAACGTAAAAGGAATTGCTCACGGTGATGCCGCTGTTGGCGTAGAAGGCCACATTGTTGGCCGAGTCACCGCCGGGACCGGTGCCGAGGTCAACAGCGCGGGTTCCGGTGTTGGTGCTGGTGGTGAGAGAACCATTCGCGATGGTCACCGAGCCGTTGATCACGTTGAGTTGGCCTGCGCCGGAGGTGCCGTTGTTGTCGACGATGAGGCTGCCGGTGCCGTCCTTGATAATGTTGTTGGTGAGCGATCCGGCAAAGGTCGAAACGTTGCCTTTGATCGTGGTGTTGCCCGACCCTGTGAAAGTGACGGAGCGATTGTTGGCACCAGTGAGGTTAACATTGTTGAGTTCCAGAGCAGTGCCCGTGCCGGCCGAAATCGTCGCATTGGCCGAGAGGGTGATGGTGCCGGAATTGGTGTTGTTGCCACTGACGTTGCGCAATGCGCCATTGCCGCCCACGCCGGTGCCGGCGATGGTGACATTTTCCGCGGTGCTGATGCCGCCAGCCAAGCCGAGGGTACCACCGGATGTGACCGTGGTGGCCGCGCCACCCGCACCACCGAGGGCGTTGTTGTTCGAGGCCACGAGGGTCGAGCCGCTGGCGACAGAGACGGTGTTGGTGAAGCTGTTATTTCCGGAGAGCACGACCGTGCCGGGGCCGGCCACAGAGACAGCGCCAATACCGCTGAGAGTTCCGGAGAAGAGCGTCGTTCCTGCCGCGTTGGAGGCGGAGAGCGTGACATTGGTGTTCATGAGGATGCCGCCCGAATAGGTTGCGGTGCCTGAAGAGTTGGTCGCACCGATCGTGCGGGTGCCCGAGCCGCCCGCCACGATGGTAATGCCGCGGCCAACGGACACACCGCCGGATCCGATGAGAAGGTTCGCTGCATTGGCGTTGGCCACGCTGGCCGAGCCGACGTCGACCGTGCTGATCGCGTTGCCGAACGCACCGTTCGCTCCGTTGGGAGCATCGACGGTGGTGACGAGCGTACCCTGCTCGATCTTGGTCGTGCCGGAGTAGCTGTTGGCACCGTTGGTGAAGGTCATGGGTGCGCTGTTGCTGATGACCACGGCGGTCACACCACCATCATCGGTGATGGTAGCGTATTGGCCGGCGGTGTTGCCGCCCACCACGATGCTGGCGGCGCCTTGGTCGGCTGCGGCCGAGTTATCGAAGACAATTTCGAAGCCCGGCGCTGCGTAATTGAGGAACAGGCCGGTGTTGTTCGTGGCGAAGGTCCAAGATCCCGCTCCCAGCCCGCTCGAGGAGAAGGAAAGATTGCCGATGGAACCAGTGACGGTGTCGGCGGCGATGATTTGGAAGTAGTTGCCGGTGTAATTTTGCGTTCCATCGAAGACGAATGCGTCGATGGCGACACCTTCGACGATGAAGGTTCCGGATCCGGGAAGATTGAGAGTGCCATCACCCGTGCCGACGTCGTTGACCGATATCAAGTCCCACGTGGTTCCGGCAGCACCATTGGTTCCGTTGACTTCCCAAAGATAGCTACCGCCGTTGTTCAGCGTGAGGGAGGTGGTGACGTTGAGCGTGCCCACGCTGTTGCCGGGGCTGATGCGACCGTTGTTGTCGATGGTCGTGGCGCCGACGGTGCCCGTGCCCATGAGGACCGAGCCGTCCTCGGTGGTCGCATTGCCGACGGAAACGGTGGAACCGGCGATGGAACCGTTGACCACCAGAGTGCCGTTGGTCACGGTGGTGGCGCCGGTGTAAGTCTGCGTGCCAGCAAGCGTGAGGACGCCCGCGCCATCCTTGGTCAAGGTGCCGGTCGTGATGTTGACGTTGTCGTTGATGGTGACGTTGCCCGCGCCGCCGATGGTCAGGTTGTGCGTTCCGGTAATGGCGTTACCGCTTGTGACATCGAGAGTGAGCGTGCCTGAGTCGGAATTAATGCGCGAAGCGCCAGCCAGCGTGATGAGGCCGGAGAGCGAGTTGTTGCCGGAGATGTTGCGCAGGGCGCCGCCGGAGCTGATGCCAGAACCGTTGATGCTGATCGCTTCGGCGCCGGGAGCAGCGGTCAATTCGAGGGCGGCACCGCTGGAGACCCCGGTTGTTCCGGTGGTGTTGCCAAGGGCATTGGCGCTCGAGACGCGCACCGCACCGGCGGTGACATTGACCGCGCCCGAGAAGGTGCTGCTGTTACCGGAGAGTGTAAGTGTGCTGGAACCGGCTTTGCCGAAAGCGCCGCTACCGGTGATATCGCCGGAGAAAGTCGAAGCCGCGCCAACCGTCGTGGTGAAGTTCCCCGCGCCCAGGCTCAGGGTGCCTGCGCCAGAGAGGGCGCCGACCGTGTCGTTGATGCCGTTGAGATCGAATGTCGCACCGCTGGCGATGGAAAGCGCCGAAGAGTCGGAGATGCTGCCGCCTGTTCCGAGGCGGAGGGTGCCGGCGCTCACCGTGGTGGTGCCAGTGTAGGTGTTGGCGTTCGAGTAGATCAAAATGCCCGAGCCGATCTTGGTCACGCCGAAGCCGCTGCCGCTGACGATGCCGTTGAAAGTAAGCGTGCCACCGCTGGCCACATTCGCGCTGACGTTGGTTGAGAGCACGATCGGGCCAGTGAACGAGTTGACGCCAGAGGTGTTGTTCGCACCGATAGTAGAAGCACCGCCACCCGCATTGATGTTGATTTGGTTGGTGTTCGTGACCCCGCCAGTCGAGGAGGCCATGCCGAGGTAGAAGGCGTTCGTTCGAGAGACGCCCGCAACGTTTGTGCCACCCAGATTGATGTTACCAGTGCCGGCACGCGCGCCGTTTGAGATGATTAATTGGCCACCATGGATGTAGGTCTGACCCGTGTATGTGTTGATCTGTTGAAAAACGACAGTGCTATTTTGCTGGATGCCGAGCGTTCCGCTCTCACTAACCACGCCGTTCAACCAGAGAGTTTTCCCATTATCACCCCAGACGTTAATGCCGCCCGTTCCCGCGTTTCCCATGTAAATGTTGGCACTGTTGATGACGATATCCCCGTCAACCGGATTCAGTTCACGCACGCCGTTTGCCATGGAGATGGCGTTGAAGGCGATCGTTTGGGTGTTGGCCGTGAGGTTCTCGATTTTCGCCGTCGTGCCGTTGGTCGTGGTGAGATCAATCGCGTTGCCGGTGAGCGTCACGCTGAGCATGCCGTTTTGGAACACAATCGCGTAGTCGTTCCAATCGGTGCTGTTGTTGGTGATATTGCCCGTGTAGTCGTTGTTCCCGCCGTCGAAAATTAGCGTCGTTCCGTTTTGTGGCGCCCACCAATCGGGTGACCAAGCCCCGCCCGTGTTCTGATAGTCGAACACCTTGTCAGCCGGATTTAGCCAAGAGCGCTGCGCTTGCGCTTGATCAACCGAGACAACAAAAAACAGCGCAACGATCGCGGTGAAAATTGCAGCGCAATGCGGGGCGGAATTGCTGAGGGCAGAGGTTTTGCGTTTCGGCAGGAACGGCAGGTTCATGTCGTTAAGGTTTTCGGTTGGGGTTAATGTTTTCGGAAAAGGTCTGTGGCTACGACCCTGCAAAAATAGTGACAGTTCCGTGACGGGGCAAGGAAAAATACCGGATTTTTGAACATTTTTTCGCGAATGCGGTCACCAAACGCTTACTGATACGCGGTTTTCGTCCGTAAAGTGCTGTGCAGCAAACAGCTGGGCGAGAAGTTCAGGGGGTGGCCGGAGTCGGGCCCTCGACGTGGGGCTGGTCGGCGTCGAACAATTGCTGCATGGCGGTCAGCTGATCGCGGAGTTCAGGGCTGTCGGCCGCGAGCTCCAAGGCTTGTCTTACACCGTGCCGCGCGGCGACAAAGTCCCCCGCGGCGGCCGACGCGGCGGCCAGAGTGCCGTGATAGTAAGGATTCGGCGTCGGCGAGAGCTCGATGGCGCGTCTGGCGAGACGGACGGCGGCAGTGGGGTCCCTCACCTCCGGCTCGGGCGCCGTGGCGAGCAGCCAGGCGTAATTATTGTAGAGATCGTGCTCGTCGCCGAAGCGGTCTTCGTAGGCGGCGAAGACATCCTTTTGCTCTTTGGGTCCGAGCGACTCGGAAGCCACGCGGAGAAGTTCGCGCGGACTCATGGAGGCGTCGATTTCCAAGGCTCGGGCGAAGGCGCGGCGCGCGTCGGCCGGCCGACCCTCGGCGGCATGGAGGCGCCCGAGCGCCTGGAAGATGAATTCGTCGCGAGGATTGTGGGCAGCGGCGGCCTCGAGGGTGGCTTGCGCCTCGTCCCTGTCGGCAGAGTTGGCTTGGATTTCGGCCAAGGCAAGGGCGGCACCGACATTTCCGGCGTCGAGGGAGAAGGCCTCAGCGTAAGCGGATCGCGCCGCCGGCAAGTCCCCTGCCCGGCGGTCCAAATCGCCGAGGTTTTTGCGGGCATCGGGGATGAGGCGGTAAATATCGAGGGCCTTGAGGTAGAGCTCGCGGGCTTGATCGAAATCGCCGCGCTGCTTGGCGGCATCGGCCATGAAGCGGTAGCCTTCGAAGTAAGTCGGCTTGCGCGCGAGGACGCGCTGGCCGGCGGTGGCTGCCTCCTCGGTGCGGCCAAGACGCGAGAGGTAGTCGGCCTGTGAAGCGATGTTGCGAGGATCGCCGGGACGCAATGCCTCGGCGCGGGACAAAGCGGCCTCGAGCTGGGCGGCATCGTAGGGGTTGGTGCGGCGGAGTTCCTGCTCCACGGCGGACCAATGGTCGCGCGTCTCCCCCGCCCCGGGACGTTCGGAGAAGATGGGGATCTCACCGACATCGCGGGCCACCACAGCCAAGAGCACTTCGTCGAAGGGTGTGTAAAAGATGCGGTCGCGAAGCTCCGCTTCGTCCGCTTCGGTGAAAGAACGAGGCGGGCCGAGCTCGGGCAACAAAGTCGGCAAGGCCTGCGCAACGAGCAAAGCGAGGCGCTTCATGCCGTCGAATGTCATATGGACATGCTCTGTGAATTGACCATGCCCGGGAAGCTCACCGGAGATGAGATCGCGGTCGGCATCAACGAGAACCACTCCGCGATTGGCGCGGCGCACAGCGACGCGACGGATGATGTCATTGATTTGCGAGTCGGCGCGGAAGCGGTGGAGATCGAGATCGCGGGCGCGCTCGTAAGCTGCACGTGCCGCGTCCAAGTCCCCACTCTGCTCGTGGGCGCGGCCGAGGAAAAAATGCGCGGCGGCGTGGTCAGGAGCGATGTCGACCGCTTGACCCAACGGGCCCAAGGCGTCTGCGGCACGGCCTTGGTTGAGGAGTGTTTTTCCTTCTTCGAGCAGCGGAAGGGCCGGCGAATTCTCCGGCAAAGGCGCCGAGGCGGCCGGACCCCAGTCGGCCAGATTGACCGCCACGGTGCACATGACCACGCGGGTGCCGGACGCGAGTAGGTCATCGACCATAGACTCGAGGTTGCGCTCGAAAGCTGAGTAGACACGGTCGAGCGCGGGACTATCGGCGGGAACAGTCAACTCGGAGAACATTTGGAAACCCTCCCATGCCGTGGGTGGAGGCGGGATAATGCGGGAGACGAGACGATCAAGAAGCTGGTAGGTGCGGGTGCGGCGCAGATTTTTGTCGAACCAGACAAAAAAACGGCTACGGGTCCAGCCGGTGAAGGGCGTGCCCGGGCCGTAGGGACCGACAACTTCGTTGTTGCCCATGTAAAGGACGGCAACATCGGGTCTTTGCGCGATAACTTCGGGCACGATATCGGACAGAACGTGGGAATTGACCGACGTCATGCAGGCATTGATGAAGTCGAAGCGGCGGCCGGGGCGTTCGATTTCCAAGATGCCCTCGAGCATGGAGGCGAGGCCGATCTTTTGCAGCGGGTAGCCTTGCGCGGCGGACTCGCCGATGACAGCGATGCGCGGCACGTTGGGCGTCGGGGGCGGGATGAGATTCCACGCCGGAACGCGCGGGAGATGGCGGCGGAAAAAGCGCTGGCCGAAATACGGGTTCTCGACGTGGTAAGTGCGGTCGCCGATTTCCACCGGACGGAAGAAGGTGACCGGATCGCCATAACCGGCAACGCGCAAAGCGGCTTCCAGCGCCCCGAAGAAGAGGACCGGGCCCAGCAACACGAGGGCCAAGCGCTTCAGCCAAAGCGAACATTTTCCATGCGTCCCAGCCATCAGCAGCGGACTTTAGACAATCATGGCTCCCGGACAATCTCGCCGAATACGGCCAGTTGTTCGGGCGAAAAGACCATGCCTGCGGCGACAGAGGCCTCGTCGCGGTAAACGCGGGAGATGGCGCGGGCTTGGCGGAGGCTTTCCCGTGCTTGCTCGCGGGCTCCGGTTTGCCATTCGCAGACGGCCCGCACGGCCCAAGCATCGGCCCAGCGGCGATCGCTGCTCACCACCGCTTCGGTGGCCGCCGAGCGGGCCGCGGCGAAATCGCCGGCGCGGTAGTGGACATTGGCCAGACCGAGCAGCGCCGGAGCCAGACGCGGAGATTGACGCAAGACATCGGTCCACAGCGTTTCCGGCTGCTGCCAGATGAACTGGCGGCGCAGATTGGCTGCGTATTCGAGGGAGAGAAGTAGGAGCAAGAGAATGACAGGCAGCGCGCGCCCAGAGCGCTGTCGGTCTTGGGCGAGCACGCGTCCGGCCAACGCCGCGGCGATGAGCCCCAAGCCGGCAAGCGGCGCATAAAGGTAGCGATCGGCAATCGGATGGAATTGCGCGGCGAAATTGGATGCCGGCAACAGGCAAAGCGCATAGACAGCTACACCGAGCGCGGCGAGACGATCCGTTCGCGAGAGAAAAACGGCGGCGGCGCCTACCGCCAGCATCACGGCCAAAGCAACCGGCCAGTCGATCCCGGCAATCGCATCGGGCCCATAGTGGGCAGAAAGATTCCATGGCCAGAGGATCTGCCAGAGCTGCAAAGTCCAGATACGAATCTGCACGGCCAAGGAAGACCAGAAATTGTCCGTGAGCGCCGCGGGCGCGGCGGCAAAAATCGCCGATTCGCCCGGGCGGCATAGGTAGCTGGCTACCAAGAAAGCGGACGCGACAAGCAGGGCGACGAAGAGTGCGAGGTCGTAGCAACGGAAGTCCTCCCGCCGGAAGAGCCAAAGGGCCACGGCAAAGACAAACGGCAGAGCAATCCCCGATTCCTTGGCCAACACCGCCAAGAAACTGCAGAGGACAAGCAACGCGCCAAGCATCCACCGCGAACGGGAAAGCATGGCAACAATTCCGAGCAGCCCGATCAAAAGCGGCAACAGCACGAGCACATCTTCGCGGTTCGAAGGCTCAGCAACGGCCTCGACCACGAGCGGGTGAAGAGCAAAGAGCAGCGCACCGAAGGCCGTAGCGAAGGGAACAACGAATGCGGCGGTGGCGCCCGCGCCGAGAGCCGTTCTGCGCTGCAGGACTGTCAGCAAGAACACGAAGAGCAAGGCCGCATTCAGCGCGTGCAACAGCACGCTGGTGAGCCGGTAACCGAAAGGGTTCCTGCCCCAGATCGCTGCATCCGCCATCAAGGAGGCAAGGTGCAACGGACGGTTGCGGTCCAATTCATCCTGCCCAACCACACGCAACGTGAGCACCTCGTTCCAATTCTCGGGCGTGTGCAGGTAATCGCTATACAGAACCTGCGCAATCGAGTCGTAAACAAACCCGCCGCGCAAGGTCGGAAGGTAAAGCAGCGCCACGAGAAAAAAGATACCCGCAGGGGATAGGATGTGGAGGCGGCAGGAACTCATGGCAAACGAACGTAGTCAGCCGCCCGGGTTCCGATCAATCAATGCGGTTGCTATATCCTAGATGGGGATGCATCAACCCGATCTCTCCGGGGATACTGAACTTTACTGCACCTCGACTGCTGACCGGCGTCGAAAGCCGTTCGAGTTGTCCGCGATCAGGTTATGGTGGATAGTCGTCTCTCCCCCATGGCCCGAATTCCCAGACAGATTGCAGCGGTCTTGTGTTGCGCGGCGAGTGGCGCGGTGGCTTCGCCGGTTCTGAAGGATGTGGAATTTGTCATCACCAATGATGTCGGGTTCGGCAATGAGGTGTGTGTGAGCGGGGGGCATGCGTTGCTCGGCGGGAACGATCCGCGGCAGGCGCCGAAGCTGGCGTGGAATCCGGGCAATGTTTGGCGCGGGACGGTTGCCTTGCCGGCGGGTGCGACGGTGACCTATCGCTTCATCCGCCGGGATTTCAGCACGGCGAATTGGGGCAGCGCGACAAATGCGGTGGCAATCGGCAACGAGATGACCGTCAACGTGCCGGCACACGCCCCTGCCCCGTGGACAAACAAGACGGTGTTTCTGCACAGCACCTGGGAGGCGGCGAATATTTATTGGCGGAACCTGAGCGCGGGGGCGACTGAGTGGACGACGACGGCAATGACTCCGGCTAGCACGGGCCGCAATGCGGGCGAAAAGTTGTTCCGCGGACAAATCACCGCGGGTCCGAGCGCGGAAATCGAGTTTGTCTTCAACAATGGCGCGGGAACTTGGTCGAACGCCCCCGCCCCGCCCGCTGCTCCCACGGTGCCGGCGCCGTATCAGGGACTCTCGGCGCCTTTCAATTTCCGCACGACGCTCGATCAGTTTTTCGTGCAGGACGGGAATGTCTTCAACTACCGCCCGCCGGCCACGGTGAGCGCGCCGCGCGTGGTGACACGCGACGTGGGATCGACAGTCAGCGGCATTCCGGGCCGTCAGATAACGATACTTTTGCCGCGCGGTTACGATGAAAATACGTGGAAGCGTTATCCGGTGGTTTATTTCCACGACGGCCAGAATGTGCTTTTCCCCGGCGGACCTTTCGGCACATGGGACGCCGACCGCATTGCGGGCTACGAGGCTTCGCAGGGACGCATGCGCGAGGCGATCCTCGTGGCCATTCCCAATGGCAACAGCTACGGCTCGAATCGTCTGGAGGAGTATCTTCCGGACGGGGACAGCATTGTGTATCTGGACGCGCCCTACAGCGGGAAGGCGGCGGCGTATGCGCAGTGGTTGCTCGACAATGTGATGCCGACTTTGGATTTCAATTTCCGCACGCGGGGCGGCGCGGGCGACACACTGACCGCGGGGTCCTCGATGGGCGGGCTGGTCAGCGATTACCTCGGCGTGCGGCACGGGGACCGGTTCGGCACGGTGGGGATTTTTTCGCCGGCCTATTGGGCGGCGGACAACTACATGGCGACACGCACGATCGGAGCTGGAACGGCACGGGCCTTTCTTTCCATGGGCACGGCCGAATCAAGTTCGGGCGAGTCGAGTTCGAACGTCTATTGGCAGGACGCGGTGACGTCCTACGGGAGCTATGTGCGAGGCGGACACGCGGCGAATGCCGATGTGCTTTTCACCGGCGTGGCCGGTGGACTGCACAACGAGCCGGCATGGGCGCGATTGCTCCCGCGCTTCTTCGCGTGGGCCTTGGACCCATGGCGCGAAGCCAATCCCCTCGCCCTCGAATTGCATCCGCCGGAAATGACCATCGCGGAAGGCGAAAACGGCAACCTCGCACTGCGCCGCGCCACGCGACGAGGCTGTGCGCAGCAAGTCGTGACAAGCACCGACCTCACGCAGTGGACCACCAACGCGGTGACGTCACCGGCCGAAGCATGGGACGCGGTGACGAACGAAGTCACGCCAAGCGGGCGTCAATTTTGGCGACTGCGGACTAGCGCGCAGTGAGAGGGATAAAGGCAAGCCACGGGTTGGCGCGGATGAAACACGGACAAAGGCGTCCCGGCTGAAAGCGTTATGAGCGGTGCTTGACAAGCCTCAGTCGGCCTTCGGCTCGAGCTTTACGTTGTCGATGTAGAGCGCGCCGTTGGGTGGGGCGAGTTCGGCGGAAATCTCGAGGGTGGCTTCGGATGTCACTTGTTCCTTGTTGAGCTCGCGGTTTTCCGGGAAGGCGATGCGGATGTCTTTGCTCACGTTGGCCCACGTTCCGCCGACGTTGTAGGTGAAGGACTCGATGACGGTCTCGGAGATGACGTTGCGCTGTTTTTCCACGGCGCCGCGTTCCCGGCGGACGATGCGGTCTTCGCCCAGTTCTTTGAATCCGCGGAAGCCGAGGACGACACGACCGTTGGCGGCGCCGGTGCCTTTGACGTCGAAGCTCAGGGTGTAGGTTTTGTTGATGCCGAGCTTGAGGTTGATCTGGCGGACGAGAAAGAGGTTGGAGGCGCCGCCGCGGGCGCGGCTCTCTGAGGAATCGCGCAGGATGGCGTCGTCGCCGTAGTCCTCGCTGGCGAGGTTGAAATTACGCACGGCGGGGAAGGTGGCGACGGGTCGCGGAATGACTTGGTTTGGCGAAGGAAGGAAGCCGAACTTGAGCACGCGTGCGCCGCTGCGAGGCTCGGCGGCGGGATCTTCGGCGGCGCTCACGCAGTTGGCAAAGGCGTAGAAGTTGCCTCGTCCGAGACCGAATTCGGCGTCCCACTGCGAGGGCAAGCGGAAGATTTTCGGCTCGCGAGGCTCGCCGCGGAGATCGCTGACGCCGGTGAACTTCGGCTGCTCTTTGCTGCCTTCGTTGCGGGACCAAGCGAGCTGGCCGTTGCTGCGGGCGACGACTAAATCGGCGAGACCGTCGCCGCTGAGGTCGCCCGTGGCGATGGCGTTGACCCCCTCGCCCACGACGAGTGCTTGGCCGGGATCGGGGTTGGTGCCGCCGCCGGGCGTGAGAAAACCGGAGAAGGGAACGACAACGGGGTCCGCCGCGTTGAAGGTCCACTTCCCGTCGTTGAGGTGCACGGCGACGCGGCCGCCGCGGCTGGCCACGAGAATATCGGGTTGCCCGTCACCATTGATGTCGGTGATGGCGGGACTGAGTTGCTCGCGGCCGTCACCGAGGACTAGGGCCTGGCGTTTGTCTTCGTTGAACAAGGGGCGACCGGGACCGCCTTGGTTGAGGAAGAGGTGGATGTTGTTGGCGGAGTAGGATCCTTCGCCGACGAGGAGGTCGGGGAGGCCGTTTTTGTCCCAATCGAACATGAGCGGCGAGAAGACGTTGCCCCAGCGGCGGGCGGGGTCTTTCATCGTGGGGACGATGGCGGAGGTGAAGGGCTGAGGCTGACGAAAGCCGGGGGCGTTGGCTGAGCCTTGGTTGGGAATGACAAGGACTTCGCCGAAGTAGTTGCCGACGATGAGGTCGGGGAGGCCCTCGCCCGTCACGTCGGAGAGGCTGCCCCGGGCACCGCGGC
Organism: uncultured Chthoniobacter sp.; assembly: GCA_964545425.1. Taxonomy (GTDB): domain Bacteria; phylum Verrucomicrobiota; class Verrucomicrobiia; order Chthoniobacterales; family JACTMZ01; genus JACTMZ01. The sequence continues at coordinate 30,437 of CAZJGQ010000004.1, forward strand.
GACGCTGCGCCCAGCCATTCATCCACTGACCGAACTCGTTGCCTTCGTCCTGGCTGAGGTCGGGAGGCGTCCACAGAGGCTCACCCTCGGGTAAGGCAAGATAAGGCAGCGACAATTCGGCCACATCGAACTTGGGCTCTTGGGCGGAACCGCGGTTGAAGTAGACGCGCACGTAGCCGAGGGCATCGGTGGTGAGGATGTCGAGGTTGCCATCGGCATTGAGGTCGGCCACGGCGACGCCCGACGGCATTTGCTGGCGGGCGATATTGCCCTCGGTGGACAGCACGGGGAGGAAGGCGGTCGGGGCGGCGAGGATGCCGTCGAAGTTGACGCCATTCCACAGATTGGGCGCGTCGTAGGTCTCATCGAAATTGGGATTACGCACCGCGTTGCCGGCGGGAGCGGCATCCTGCGTATAGGCTGAGCAGGCCAACACAAAGAGGAGCGAGGCGGGGAGAATGCGCGACATCGTGAACGCGCACAGATATCACGGGCGCGGCGCGGGCGCCAATGCCTTTCGGGGCGCGGACTCAGGCGCCTTCTTTGCCGAGGATCTCGAGGTAGGAACGGCCGATGGGGCGGGAGGAGTTTTCGGGGGCGAACTTTTCGATGCGCATTTGTTTGAGCATCCACTGGCCGTCGATGCGTTGACCCGAGACGACTTCGAAGCGGCGGAGGAGTTTGCCCTGCCAATCGAAACCTTCGATGCGCAAGAGCGCGCCGCTGGCTTGGTCGAGCCAGACGCGGACCACGGCGAATTCGGAACCGCGTTTGCCCGGACGCAATTCGATCTTCCACGCACTGCGTCCGCGCACTCTCTCTTTCCCGAGCAGGCGGGCGTCGGGCCAGTAAAGAAAACCGAGCGAGAGGTCCTCGACCGTAACCGGCGCGCCTTCGGCCACGGTTTCCTGCATGCCGCGGCGGAGGGAACGTCCATTTGCGTCGTAGACACCGGACGATTCTTCATCGAGGCGCACTTCGTAAACGCGGTCGGGATTTTCGAAAGCAAAACGCAGCTTGCCGAAGTCGACCTTGAGGTTGAAAGGCGTGGAGACCGAACCTGCGCGCAAACGCCCCTGCACCGCCGCCTGCTGTTGGGTGGACGCCATCCGGGCCACCTTGAGCAACTCCTGCGGATCGGGATCCGCCGCCGCAGCACCGCGGCATAGGGTGACGACAAGCAGGGCCAAGGCGAGAACAACTCCCCGCTCCACGCTCCCGGCTCCACGCTGCTGCTTCCTTCCTTGTTTCATTAGATGAACCATCGGACACTACCACACGTGCCGTCGGCGCTCGACCAACAACTGTTTTTCTTCCTCAACGCCGACCGCGGAATGCCGTGGCTGGACAAAGCGTGGGCTGTCCTCTCCAGCCTCGATTTCTGGATGCCGGCGTTCATTCTGGCCGGTTTCTTCGTCGTCTGGCGCGGCGGATTCCATGCCCGTGCCATGCTGGTTTGTCTGCTTCTTTCCATTGCCATTATGGAGGGCGGAATCATCAATCCGCTCAAAAAAACTATCGGCCGTCAGCGGCCCGTCGATTCGCTCGCCGAAATGCGGTATATCAAGCTTGACGACGTGAAGCCGAAATTTCTGGCCATCGCCAAGCCGCTTAACATCCGCCCCGGCGATCCGGTCGATCCGCCGGAAGTCGGCAAATCCCTGCCCTCCGGGCATACGTCGAACATGTTCTGCTTCGCCACCGTGCTCGCCGTGTTTTATCGCTGGCGCGGCGCTTTGTTCTACATCCCCGCGGCGCTTGTCGCTCTCTCCCGCGTGGCCACCGGATCGCATTGGCCGTCGGACATTGTGATCAGCGCCATCGGCTCGATCTTGGTCACCTTGGCACTGCTGGCTTTCTATGCGTGGATTTGGCGCAAACTCGCTCCGCGTGTCGTGCCGAAGCTCGCGGCAAGACATTCCGAATTGATCGCCGCTGCATGAACCCGCGCTTCCTGCTGCTCGCTCTGCTCGCGCTTATCACCGTCTTGCGGTGGCTTTGGCTCGCGCCGCAGGACCTTTCGCCCTCCGGCGCCTACCTTGCCCTCTGCGGGTACACACCGTCGGTCGCTTATTTCGACGGACCGGGAGCGACCGCCGTGTGCTCGGCTTTCGGAACCCGCTGGGCGGGTGCCGGTGCACTGGGCGCCGCGTTGCTCTGGCCACTCTTTGCCGTCCTGACGACGTTCGCCCTCTACCATCTCGTCGCGCCCATCTCCGGTGGGCGTGCGGCAACGGGAGCGGCGGTCCTGCTCAATCTCCTGCCGTCTTTCAACAAGGCATCGGTCACTCCCACCTGCGCTCTGCCTCTGGCCATGTTCGCTATCGGCTTCATCGCCTGTGGCTGGCGCGCTCTTGATAGTTCCTCGCTCGCGTGGTGGCTCGGGGCCGGATTATGCGCCGCGGGCGGACTGCTTTTCGATTACCTCGCATGGTTCCTCCTGCCGGCGCTCGCCATCGTCATGCTTGCCTCGCACCGCTGGCGCTCGGCCTTGTTGGAGCCCGGCTTCTGGCTGGCGGCCGCATTTCCCTTGGTCGTCTTCGCTTTACTCCTCCTCTGGAACTCGGAGCATGGATGGGTCCACTTCATCGGCGGCACATGGCAAACGGCCACCTCTCTCGATCTGCGTCGCATCCCGCGCGATATCTATGAGGCAGCTTGGGCCGTCTCGCCGCTCGTCCTTGTGGCTCTCGCCGCCGGACTCTTTTTGGCCCTGCGTGAAGTGCGGGTGGCACGCCGGGCAAAGTTTCTCGCGCTCCCCGCCTTGGTAGCGGCCTTGATCGCCATTTACCTCGGCCTGCGCGGCGAACCAACCCAAGCCGCGGGCTTGGTCGCCGCCGCTTTGGCCATTCCGCTTCTGTCATGGCTCCCGATCCCATCGGGCCTCATGGGACTTGTGTTGGCCAGTGCCGCACTGTGGACCGCGGTCTCCTTCGGGATGACGCAAGCCCCTGCCCCAGCGATCACTCCCAAAGTGGTCAGCGAAATCGAGGCGCTGCGGACCGCGCAGACGACCGATCCCTCCGCACCCGTCTTTCTCATCGCCCGCGACGCCGCTCTGGCTTCCGCCCTGGCCCTGCACCTGCGCGACACTTCGTTCGTCGCGCCCGGGCATCCACCGGTCTACGTGCTCGAGTCGCCTTACGCCGACAGCCAATACGCGCTCTGGCCGCGGTATGACCAATTCGTCGATGCGCCCCAGGCGGCAACGGACGCCGCGCCGGATCCCTTCACCGAGCAAGACGGCGCCAATCCTTTCATGTGGAGGTCGGCGCTTTACATCACCCCGCAAAAACCGGACGCCCTCCCGCAAGCCATCACCGCCGCCTTTGCCGCACACCGGCTGATCGCCGAAATTAGCACGCCGGCGGGCGATGTTCTGCGGGTTTATCTCTGTTCCGAATACGAGACGCTCCCATTGTGAGCGTGACGGTCGCCGTAGCGGGCGGTAATAATCACTGTCCCATGTCCAAACCCAAAGTCCTTGTCTCGGATCCCATTTCGCAAACCGGCGTCGACGCCTTGGCCGAGGGAGGTCAACTCGAAGTGACCTTCACGCCCGGCCTGCCCCACGAAGAACTGCTCAAAGTCATTCCGGAATACTCCGCGCTCGTCGTGCGCAGCCAGACCAAGGTCGGGGCGGACGTCATCGCCGCAGCCAAGAACCTCAAAGCAGTCGGCCGCGCCGGCGTCGGGGTGGACAATGTCGACGTCGATGCCGCCACGCAGCGCGGCATCGTCGTCATGAACACGCCCGGCGGAAACACCGTCTCGACCGCCGAACACGCCTTTTCCCTCCTCGTTTCCGTGGCCCGCAAAATTCCCCAAGCCGACGCCAGCGTGAAATCCGGCAAGTGGGACCGCAAAAGTTTCCAAGGCGTCGAACTCAACGGCAAAACACTCGCCATCCTCGGCATGGGCCGCATCGGCACCGAGGTGGCCAAACGCGCCATCGCTTTCGGCATGCGCGTCCTTGCCTACGACCCCTATCTCTCCGAAGCCCGCGCCAAGACGTTGCAAGTGGAGCTGGTTGAAAATCTCGAAGACGCCCTCCCCGAAGCCGATTTCGTCACCATGCACATGCCGCTGACCGACGAAACCAAGCACATGCTCAATGCCCCGCGCTTGGCCAAGTTGAAAAAAGGCGCGCGCATTGTGAATTGCGCCCGCGGCGGACTGATCGACGAAAAAGCCCTCGCCGATGCCCTCGCCTCCGGTCACGTGGCCGGTGCGGCCATCGACGTTTTCGAGCAGGAGCCTCCAACTGAAGACAACCCGTTGCGCAGCGCACCCAACGTCGTCTTCACCCCGCACCTCGGCGCCTCCACCGCCGAAGCGCAGGAAAGCGTCGGCATCGAGATCGCCCACACCATCCGAGCCGCCCTCCTCGACGGCACGATCAACAACGCGGTCAATGCCCCCAGCGTCGACGCCAAAACCCTCGCCGTCCTCGGACCCTATCTCCGCCTCGGCGAGAGCCTCGGACGCTTTGTCTCTCAGATCGCCCCGAAACGCTGCGGCACCCTGCGCGTGGTCTACAGCGGCAAAGCCCGCGACCTCGACACCACCCCGATCACCCGCTCGGTGCTCAAAGGCTTCCTCACCCAAATCAGCGGCGACGAGGTCAACGAAATCAACGCACCCGGACTGGCGACCAACCTCGGATTACAAGTCGTGGAGTCCCGCGTCAGCGACAGCGCCGAATTCAGCGACCTAATCGAAGTCGTGGCCGAAGACTCCGGATCGAAAGCTTCCGTCGCCGGAACCTTCTTTGGCCCCAAGCCCCGCGTTGTCGTGGTCAACGGACGCCACATCGAAGCCCAACCGGAAGGTGTTCTCCTTCTCCTCGAAAACAAAGACCGCCCCGGCATCGTCGGCCACATCGGAACTCTTCTCGGCAAGCACCAAGTCAACATCGCCAGCATGTCCCTAGGACGCGACACCGCCGGCGGCACCGCCCTCACCGTGCTCAACCTCGATTCTGCTCCCGACGAAAAAGTCATGAAGGAACTTCTCGGCGACGCGGACATCGTGAGCGCGAGAATCCTGAAGTTGTAAAGAGGGCGGAGACCTGAAACTTGGAACCTGAGTGATCTTGCAGCGGCCCGAGGCCGGTAACTTTCTATTCACGTTTCACACTCAAGTTTCAACCTTGATAGTCACCTCTTCTGCCGCCCGCCTTCCGGTCGCGATCGCCCCATGCACCGTGCCACTGTGCCCCTCGAGATCGGTGGCCTCGCCGGCGAAGAACAGCTTCCCGCCCAGCGGTGCCGCCAGCGCCTCACGATGACGCGGCTCCGTATGGGCCAGCGGGAAACTGTATAGCCCCCGCACGAAAGGCTCGGTCGTCCAATCGGCGACATACGCGTCCTCGAAATTCTCCGAGGCGACACGTCCGCCGAAAATGCGGTCCAACTCCCCGAGCGCGAATTCGACCAAGTCGACTTCCAACTGACGCAAAAAGTCGGCCCGCGTGCCGCTGACAAACGCCGTGAGGATCGGCGTCTTGCCCCGGCGCCCATTCCCCGGGGTCCAGAACTGGGGCCAAAAGGTATCCGAGTGCAGAAAATACATGTCTTCCGGCCAGAAACGGTGGGCAAACTTCATGACAATTTTCATTCCCCCGTCCATGCCGATGCCGTGGATCGCCTCGCGCTTGTCCGCGGGCAAAGCGGGTGAGAATTCCGGCGGCGATTCGCGCAGGACCGCGACCGAACCGGTATAAACCACGGCATCGGCCCGCAATTCCTCTCCGCCGGCCAGACGCACCACAACCTGCGGGCCGCCCCATTCGATGCGCGCCACCGTCGCCCCGAACCGTATCCGGTCGCGCACCTTGTCGAGCAACGGATCGAGCAAGCGCACGTAAGGCTGACGCACTGTGTAGTTCTCCTCGCGCAACTGCCAATTGCGTTCGTATCCGGCGAAGCCGCGCATGCCCAGACGGTCGAGCGTTGTTCCGTGTTCCACCCCGAGACGCGAGTCGAGGTAATGCCATGCGTGCCCCGGCATGTGACGCGCCACGATGCACTGTTCGACCGTCCAGGCCGGACCCTGAAAGTGGCTGACCGTGTCGACGAACTCGAATGCTTCCCGCAAATCCTCCCCGGCCCGAGCCGCTTCGAGCGAGATGAGTTTGCCGTCATAGCGAATGTAATCGTGGATGGTTTCGTGGCGGATCAATTCCGCACCCGCCTGCTCGACGAGTGGCACGAGGCAGTTTTCCAACCCGTGCACTTCCTCCGCACCCAACTCGATAGGGAAGTCAGCAAACCCTTCCAAATGGCGGATCCGTCCGCCGGCCCGGTCGCTAGCCTCGAGGACGGTCACCTCCTTGCCCGCCGCGACAAGCCGCTCGGCCGCGGCCAATCCGGCCGCCCCGGCTCCGATGATGATCACGGATGAAGCACTCATGCCCGGGCAGTTCGTGACTGCCCTTGCCCAAGTCAACCCCTGCGTCCCATCGCAGGCAACCGCAATCCGGCGGAATCTGCTTCCGTGCCCCCGCATTCTCCGGTTGAGTGGCTCGCGATGAGCCCAGCCGCAGCCTTTCTCCGCCGGGAGTGGCCACTTTTCGTGGTCTGGGCTTCCGCCGCGATTTGGTTCTTCGCCGGCACCGGTTGGATCGCATCGATGAGCGGGCTGCCCATGGCCTTCGGGAGTCTGGCATGGATTTGTGCGGCCATTCTTTTCGCTGCTTTCGCCGTCGTGCGGCACGCCGATGTCCTGGCCGAGCGCTTCGGTGAACCTTACGGCACGATGATCCTCACGTTTTCCGTGATCAGCCTCGAGGTTCTCATGATCGGGTCGCTCATGCTGCAGGGCGAACAGCCGACCTTGGCCCGCGACACCATGTATTCGGTCATTATGATCGTCCTGACCCTGCTGGTCGGCGCCTGCCTCCTCCTCGGCGGCCTGAAATTCAGCGAGCAATCCTTCAACATCCGCGGCGCGGGATCGTATCTCTCCATGATCATCCCGCTTGCGCTCATCGGGATGGTCTTGCCGGACTTCACCAAGTCGGGGGCGGTCGGCGAATTCTCCCCGGGCCACGCGGTGGCTTTGGTCATCCTCTCGGTCGCCATTTACGCCGTCTTTCTCCTCGTGCAAACCAGCCGCTACCGCGGATTTTTCACCGATCCCGAAGAAGAGTCGCCCCACGCCGAGGAAACTTCCCCATACGGCAACACGGTGCACACCTTCCTGCTGCTCGCTTACATCGTTCCTGTGGTCATTCTGGCCAAGAAACTGGCCGGAGTTCTCCAATTCACCACCACGACAACCGGACTTCCGGTCGCCGTCGGCGGTCTGGTCGTGGCCTGCCTCATCCTCGCTCCCGAGGGTCTGGCTGCGGTGCAAGCCGCGCTGAAGAACCAACTCCAGCGGTCGGTCAACATCCTCCTCGGCTCCGTGCTCGCCACCATCGGTCTGACCATTCCCGCCGCCCTGGGCATCGGGCTTTACACCGGCCAGACAGTCATCCTTGGACTCGGCGAACCCGAAATCCTGCTGCTCTTCATTTCGCTCATGGTCTCGATGCTCACCTTCGGCCAAGGCCGGACCAACATGCTGCAGGGCGCAGTGCACATCGTCATTTTCGGGGTGTATCTCTTCCTCATCTTCGACTGATCCAGGCACA
>CAZJGQ010000005.1:0-32727 GCA_964545425.1 uncultured Chthoniobacter sp.
TTCATTGAAGTCGACATCACCACGGGCGTGGTCATCGGCATGGCCATTGTTTTTGTCTACGCGACCTTGGGCGGGATGAAAGGCATCACCTGGACGCAGGTGGCGCAGTATTGGGTGCTGATCACGGCGTTTCTTATCCCAGCCATCGCCATCAGCATCATGCTGACCGGCGCGGCCGTGCCTTCGGTCGGACTGGGATCGAACCTGCGTCCGGAGCTGGCCGACGGACAAGTCGTGTCTCTGCTCGGCAAGCTCGACCAGATCCAGACTGACCTCGGTTTTTCGCGCTACACGGAGGCTTTCACCGGAAGCTGGGACAAAGTGAACGTCTTCTTCGTCGCGCTCGCTCTCATGCTCGGCACCGCGGGCCTACCGCACGTCATTGTCCGTTTTTACACCGTGAAGACGGTCAAAGCGGCGCGCTGGAGCGGGTTCTGGGCGCTGCTTTTCATCGCGCTCCTTTATGTCACCGCGCCGGCCACCGCGGCGTTCGCGCGGTATTTCATGATCCAGAGCCTCAATGGCAAAACGGCCGAGCAATTGCCATCATGGTTCCACAACTGGGAAAAGACCGGACTCATCCTCTGGGTCGACAATGGCGATGGCGTGGTCCGCTATTCCGCGGGCGACGACAACGAGATTTTCCGCAGCGGCACGCTGAGCGCGACGGAGTTGTCCGCGCTCATGGTCGACAATCAGAAGTGGATCGACAGCGCTGGAGCGGAAGGTGCGGATGCGCGGCCCATCCTGCGGGAGAAGAAACTCTCTGGTCCCGACCAGGACATCATCGTGCTGGCCACCCCGGAAATGGCCAAGCTCTCCAATTGGATCATCGCCTTCGTCGCGGCGGGCGGGTTGGCCGCAGCCCTGTCCACGGCGAGCGGACTTCTCCTCGTCATTTCCTCCAGCGTGGCGCACGACCTTTACTACCGCGTGCTCAATCCGCGGGCCACCGAGCAGCAGCGTTTGCTCGTCGGACGTTCGGTCATCGGAGTGGCGGTGGTCATTGCCGGGATCTTCGGGATTTATCCACCGGGCTTTGTCAGTCAGGTCGTGGCCTTTGCCTTCGGTCTGGCCGCGGCGAGTTTCTTTCCCGCCATCGTGCTGGGCATCTTCAGCAAACGCGTCGGCACCGTGCCGGCCATCTGCGGCATGATCGCCGGCATCGGCTTCACCGCGTGGTATATCATCGCCTGCGTGTTCTTCGGCATGGCGCCGTGGACCTTCGGGATTTTCCCCGCGGGCATCAACCCGCAGGGTATCGGCGTGGTCGGGATGGCGCTCAACCTCGCCGTGACCCTCGGCCTGACCCCGCTCTTCCCGCCGCCCTCGGCCAAAGTGCGCGACATGGTTGACTCGGTGCGCGAACCGGAAGACGCCGGTGCGGCGGTGGAAATCGAGACGGCACCGGAGCATTGAGGTTTGGAACCGCGGAGCGGAAGGGGAGAAAACCGCAGAGGACACTGAGGGCGCAGAGGACTGCAATTCTGTGCAAAGCGAAAGTCTCCCGCAGCTTGATGAATCCTCTGAGTTCTCCGCGCTCTCTGAGGTTTTTCCTTTTTCGAAAAAGAGAAAAAGATGGTCGGGCTGGTGGGATTTGAACCCACGGCCTCTGCGTCCCGAACGCAGCGCTCTACCAAGCTGAGCCACAGCCCGAAATCGTTCGCCTACAGAGAGATACGCCTTTTTTACTCCCGCCCAAAAAGGGGCTTGTAACCCGATTTTGTAACCCGGTAGGCTGCAAGGATGAGAAAGCCAAGCAGACCACAGGAGTCAGAATCGGAATGGAAGAAGATAGGACCATGTCTCTACAGATATGCGACCAACGGCGTTTACTATGCCTTGGCCAAGCGCAAGGGCAAGCAGATTCGCCAGTCGCTGCGCACGACAGACCTGAGTCTGGCCCGCCGCCGCCTGCGCGAATTTCTTGAAGGCCTGGAGGTCAAAAACCCCGACCTTGGGCGCATCACCTTGGAGGACTTCCGCACCCGCTACTTTGAGACCTTAAGCGGTGAGACCTCGACAGTTTACAAGCACAAGCTGGCCATTGATACGATGATCGCCAATTGGCCCGCCCAATCGCCGCGTGCGATGGACCGAATCCGCCGCCCGGACTGCGAGGCATGGCTGGCCACCATGAACCATCTGGCGCCCTCCACCCTCAACGACCGTATCACCTCGGTCACACGATTTTTCCAGAGCGCCTTGGATGCCGGAGCAATTGTGAAAAACCCCATGAGCGGCATCAAATACCGACGCCGCACGCGCCCCATCCGCGCCACCCCCACCGAGGAGCAGTTTCGCGCCATTGTGGCCAACCTGCGCTCGCAGAAAAGCAACGGCCACGGAGCCGACGAAACCGGTGACTACGTGGAGTTGTCCGGCCTGCTCGGGCTGGGCCAAGCTGAACTGGCCGGAATCCGTCGCCAAGACATCGACCTGCAAGCCGGAATCATCCGCGTCTTTCGGCGCAAGACCAAGCAGCAGTTCACCATTCCGGTTTTCCCCGAGGCGCGGCCCATTGTGGAACGCCGCCTGCGGGAAATGCCCGATGATCCGGAAGCCCGGTTGCTGGCGCACAACAACTGCCGCAAGGCTCTTGAAGGGGTCTGTGAGAGGCTGAAATTTCCGAAGTTCGAGCCTCGCTCTCTGCGCCGCTTCCACATCACGCGATGTCTGCGCAAGGGCATTGACGCACCGACGGTGGCGCAGTGGCAGGGCCACCAAGACGGAGGATCTCTGGTACTGAAAACCTACCAGGCGGAACTGGGGCTCGATCACAGCCTGAAAATGGCCGCGTTGCTCGACCCAGCCTTGCCCAAGGCTTCGGTAAGTTGACACGCCCTTCTCCCCCGTATGAACACGTCCATTACCCTGCCCGAAGCTTACGGAAACCGCCTGGCACTCACGGCCAAGGAAACTGCCCAAGCCCTTGGTATTTCCGATGTCACGCTTTGGCGGTTGCGCAAGCGGGGGCTTATCCACCCAAGTCGAGCCCTTCGCACACCGCTCTTCACGTTGTCGGAAATCGAGCGCTTCCTTAAGGAGAGTGCCGACGTTTTGAGTTAATCATTGTCGGCTGAGCGACCTGAAAAACTCAGCCAAGCCCTCGGACAATCCGGTTCGGGGGCGATATTCCAAGGATTCGCTGGCCTTGGTGATGTCCGCCCAGGTTTCTGGCATGTCGGCCGACTGCGCTGGCAATCGCTCGACAGTCGCCGCCTTGCCGGTGATCTGCTCCAAGGTTTCAACCAACTTGGCCAGCGTGATGCGGTGCCCACTGCCAAGGTTGAAGACCTCGTAGGTGGTTTTGCGGTAGTCCAAGGCGGCAGAGATGCCAGCCACGATGTCGCTGACGTGCGTGTAGTCGCGGCGGCTTGACCCGTCGCCGTGAAAGGAGATCGGCCGGTCCTCGAGAATGGCGCGGGTGAACTTGCTGATCGCCAAGTCCGGCCGCTGTCCAGGGCCGTAGACCGTAAAAAAGCGCAGCACGAGGCAGCGGATGCCGTGGAGGTGGCTATAGACCGAGCAGAGCTGCTCACCGGCCACTTTGGTGGCGGCGTAGGGGCTGAGTGTGGCGGGCAGGGGGTTTGATTCCTTGAATGGTCCCTTGCCGCTTGCGCCATAGACCGAGGAACTGCTGCCGAAGACCACGTGGCTAATTCTCGCCGCCCTGGCGGCCTCAAGCACGTTGAGCGTGCCGGTCACGTTGGTGTCGATGTAGGTGCGGGGACTGGTGATTGAGGGACGAACGCCGGCCAAGGCGGCCAGGTGCACAATGGCGTCCCAGCCTTCAGACGCAGCCGCATGGACGGCTTCGGGGTCGCGAATGTCGGCCGTGAAGAGCCTGGCCTTAAGCCCCTTGATGTTCTGCCGCTTAGCCTGGGGGCTGTAGAAGTCGTCGAAATTATCGAGGATGCCGACCTCGGCTCCGTTGGCTAGTAACGCTTTGGCCAAGTGCGAGCCGATGAAGCCCGCGCCCCCTGTGATGAGAACCCTTCCTGTCATTGCGGCGATGACAGGAGCCGTGCTGTCAAAATTCCTGCGGCGGATGCTTGAGGCGTTCTTCGATCCGTTTGGTGCGCTCGTCGATGCGGGCGAGGGTCTCGGCTCGGTCTTGGGCCACTTTCTCGATAACGTTCATGCGCGCGTCCTGCCGCGCATCGTTTTCCCGCAGTCCGCGCATTTGCTCTGGTAGAACTATCCAGCCGTTGAGCGCGGAAAAAGCCGCGACTAATACGGCGACCAAGGCGATAGCCTCGCTGACGGTCAGCCGAATGCCTCGCTGGTGTTTGACCTCCTCGAAACTCATTGGTTTAGCGCCCCCATGGCCTCCGTGAGAGTCTCCTGGAAGCCGTGCGGAGGTTCGGGCCAGTTGTTGCGAGGATTTGGCGATTGGAGAAATGCCGCGGTGAGCGTGTCGATCCATGCGCGGACCAAGGCCATTTTTGGCGATGACTTGCCGGCCGCGCCCAGACGGCTTTCCATGTCGAGCAACCCCACCAACTGCATGGGGCCGTAGCCCTTGAGGACGAGCCAGCCCTCCGCGCTGGTGAATTCGGGATCGAAAGTTCCGGCGTCGATCTCGGCAAGCGTGATCGAGCCATTTGTTTTCGCGTAATCGTAGACGCGGTCCTCTGGCCGGGAGCGGTAGCCGCTTGGCAAAACCGACACGGTATCGTCGCGGACCAGTAATTTGGTGGGTGCCGTGTTACCATCAGCGCCAAAGAGTTCGGCTGGCACGTTCTGAATGATGTCGATTGTACTCATGCGCGGTAAAAGGTGAGCACGGTGTCTTGGACTGTCGCCCCGTTGCTGTTGTTGTTGTTTCCGTAGGCGCCGCAGAAAAGGGCGAAGGACATCCAAGTGTCCGTTGCCGTCTGCTGGGTTGAGGTTGCGAAAAAGATCCTGTCCGTGCCACCCGTGCCGCCACCAAAGTCGCCTAATCCGCCAACAATGTTGGTCGTTGTCCCGTTGAACGTGCGAACTTGGCAGTGCACGCCATCGTTGAACGCGCCGGTCACTCGCACGTAGGCCGTGATGAAATAGCCGAATCCGGCCCCGAGCATCTTTGCCGGGTTGAAAATGCGCGGCCACGTGCCGTCAAAGCCCCATCCTTCGGCCACGTTGCCAACGGGTGATCCCAGCGCAAACATTCCGGAGGGATTCTGTCCATTCGGGCTGTAGTTGCTGGAAGCGAAGTAAAGTCCACGGAAGCGGTTGAGGACAAGGGGCCCCCAAGCGGCCGACCCCACGGAGCCGATTTCCGTGTACGCCGATCCGGTCCATCGGTAGATGCGGTTGGTATCGGTCGCTGCGTAGATCTTGCTCGCATCGCCAATTGCCGGAAATGAAGCGGTGCCGGCAAATGTAAGAAAGCTACTGGTCAGAAGTGTTTCCTTCAGGCTCCCGTCGGCCTGCTCTTGCAAAACCTTGATGTCGTTGAGTGCCATGTTTACCAGGTGCCGAGTTGGACGCGTCGCCAGGTGTTGCTGGCCACGCAGATGTAGAGATAGTTGTTGGTGTAGGCCACCTGGCCAGCCGAGCCCGTCGAATTTGTCGCGGAGGGCACAGACGTCCAAAAGATCGGAGCGGCAACGTTGGTTAACCATGTTGCGCCGAGTCCCAAGTTTGATCGGGTCATGGCCTTGTACGAAGGCAGTCCCGGACCGACAGGATCCAAAACATCCAAGGGCATGGACAGAACCCAAGTGCCGTTGGCCCAGGTGGCCACGGCTGAGTAAAGGCCTAGAGAACCGACGACCCCGCCGCTGTAAATGGCCCGGTTGGTGGTGAAAATATCCACCTGTAGTTGCTGCCTTGAATCATTGGTCAGCCATGGAGCACTGAGCCCCAAATTTGAGCGCGTCAGAGCTGCATCGCCAACGGCAACCGAATTGAAGGCAACGTTGTTGGTCGGACCCAACCCGAATGCTGTGCGGAGGTCGTTGATGTTTGTGTTGGTCAACCAAGTGCCTTCGATGCCTAGACCTGCTCGCGCAGGAGCGGCATTGGCAGTCCAGAAGTTTGTCGGAGCAACGAGAACTCCATTCGTGTGCTGCACGGGACGCACGATTTGCGCCTGCGCTGCAGCTACGCTCAGCAAGAGCAGGACTGCATGTTTCATGGCAGAAGCCTCCACTGCCACTCAGGCGTCCCGTCGACGATAACGGGCGCATAGAGCCACCATGATGCCCCGTTATCAAAGCTGTATTCTTGGTAGCCATCGCTGTTGGTGCGACGCGTGTTTACCAAGTCAGGCGGTGCTGGGTCCTCGTCTTCGTTGTGCACCTCCTTGGTGACCAGAAGCTGCATGGTTTGGCTCTTTCTCCGTTTGCCTTCGATGATCGCGGTGATTTCCGCGTTTAGTGACACGCTTGTCGTGCCTGCGGAAAACATGGACGCCAGGGCCGCCCCCCGCAGCGACACGGAGAAAAACCAACCACTGCCCAAGCTTGCGGGAGGAGTCCACGAGGCCAATGCAACCGGTGCTCCCCCAGTTGTGGGGGCGGCGGCAAAAAATCCCGGTGTTTCGAGCGGAAGATTCGCGTCCGGAGTAACGTAGATGTCGAGATCCGTGCTGCGTTTGGCCTCGATCGCGGTGATTGGCGATTGCCCCAGTGGGTCAGCTGTGATCAGCCCGGATTCGTTGCGGAGATAGACGATCATCCAAGGTGTTGCGCAGTGTCAAAATCAGCAGTCGCAGTGCTTTTGGTAAGCGCCGGGTTCGGCCGTGGTGAGGTTGGACCAGCGGTCCTCGGGGCAGGAGCTGGTGGCGATGGACGCCTTGACCGGCATGAAGCAACCGCACACTGAGCAGGTGCGCCGTCGGGCCTGGTAGTTCGGGCATTGCGCGCAGATGGCCAGACGTTGCTCGCGCATGGCCGAAAGAGGGAATCCGGCCGATCCCCAAGCTGCGATGTCGGAGCTGACGCGGTAAGCTTTGGAAAGAAGTGCTCTCATACGATCTGGTAAGCGGCGGAGTCGTCAAAATAGATACCCGGAAATCCCGGCACGCCGCCGGCGGCCTCAATGTCCACCGTGCGTCCCCAAATGTTGGTGATGGAGAAGGGGACGCCGTCGATGCTTTGGCCGTCGAAGGGGAACGGGGAGAGCGAGGAATTGTTGGACTGCAGGCTCAGCGCGTAGGTGGCCAGCACGGTGCCGCCATCGGTCACGTTGAGCAGCGCGCCTCGCGAAGTGTTGGCCACGCCGGGCGAGGCGTAGTTGATGAGCGCGATGCGGAAAGTTTTGAAAGCCGGCAAGGACGCGATTCTGTAGCCCACCGGCATATAGTTGACGCTGGCGGTGGCGTTGCGCACGGCCTCGGTCCATCCGGTGCACATGTTGTATTCGATGTAGCAGACCTGGCGTCGCGAGGGATCGGGCGCCGGCGGAGTGGTCAGACTGGTTTCCGCCCATGGTCCGAAGGTCGGACCGGCTTGAACCTCGCGGATGCGGTAGGAAATGAGCACGTCGTGGCCGAAGGCACCGCCGGGGGGATTCTCGTCCTTGTAGATGGCGGTGTTTGGAGGAGTGGTGGTGATGAGCGAGTAAGCGCCCGAGCCGATCTTGCGCTCGATCTGGTAACCGGTCTCGGAAATCGACAGGTCGTTCCACACCAGAACGATCTTGGTCTGATTCATGTAGGTGGCAGCCAAGCCGCCCGGTGTTGTCGGCGTGCCCGGTGTTCCGGTCAGTCCTGTTAGGTAGGAGTCGATCGTATCGTTGGTGAGATAGAAGACGTTGTAGCGGTCGTAGCCTGTGCCGCCGTCATTGGCGCCATCGCTGCCGCCGGCGTTGTTGATGTTTGCTGTGCCGACGATCTTGTCGCCGAGTCCGGCGCGAAAGAGCCCGCGGTTGCAGACGTGGCCGCCGGCGCACGGCGAGCTTAGCCCTCCGCGAAGAGTGGTGCGGCTATGAACATAGTCCACGTGCAGGCGGGCGCCGTAGTTGAGCTGCGAGGCATCAAAGGCGATGTTCGTGCGATTGGTTCCGGTGGTGGCCGGACAACCGGCGTAGAGCAAATTGCCCGAGCCGTTGTAAAACCGCACAAAGCCGATGCCGTGGTGACAGCCGCCGCCGGGCACCGCGCACTCGAACCAAAGTCCCGGCGAGACCGGAGTTGAAACCGTGCCGCCGCCGGGATCGTTGATCGGCGGCATCGGGCACGCCGTTTCGGTGCGTCTGATAAAGCAGCAACTCATGCCCTTTGCGCCGCAACGACCAAGGTCGTTGAGCTTCCTCCCATGAAGGCCGGTATGCGCACGCGGAAGACGGCCAGTTCCTCTTCGCCTGCGTCGATCTCGGTTTTGATGAAATTCTGCGAATAGTCCGCGTTGATGAGCTGGGTCATTGATGACCACCCGCCGTTGGCGCGGGCGGATTGCGCTGCGTAGAGCCCGATCTTGCTGAAGAACCGGTAGTAGAGGGTCGGGCCGCCGATGCGCAGGATCGTGCCTTTGAAATTGGTATAGAAGAGCACCTGCAAGCGCAGACGCGCGCCCGGCATGAGATAGGCCTCGGCCACATGCTCAGCCGCGTTATTGGTGTCGTTGTAGATGCGCGCGTTGATAATGCTCTGGTATTTCACGCCGTCGATGAAGTGACCGCCGTAGGAAGCGGGGAAGTTGGCATCGGCATAGCGCGGCACGACTTTTGGTGCTGTGGAGGTGGCCAAGACGTATGGCGAGGTGCGGTCAATGGTGGCCATGACCGTGTTGTCCAAGAGCCAGTCGTTGTCGGCGATGTCCTCGGCCGTGACGAAGTGAGAACGGATGGCCGCACCTGCGGCGGTGAATTGCGCGGCCGGCGAAGTGGATTTGGCCGCCCACATGGCGCGCGAGGGTTCGGTTGCGCCGAGCGTGCGCGAGGTTGAACTGGAGGCAAACTGGCTGCTTGGTGCCAGCAGAAGCAGGCGCGAGGTGTTGCGATCGGGGCGCACCTTGGCGGGATTGGCCGTTCCATCGGCTTCGAGTGGCGCGAGGATTGCCACGTTGACCGTGGATGTGGCCCGCAGTCCTCCACCGTTGAAGGCCGTGATGCGGAAGGCGGCGTTGCCCAGATGCGTGCCGCCCTCATCGACCGTCAGCACCGAGTGGCCAGGCATTTGGGTGGCCAGGAAATGCGTCGCGGTGGTTTGGCCGAGGAGCTTGGCCGCACTGCCCGTGCCCAAGGAAATCTCGTAGTAGGCCGCCGAGGGATTGTTGGCCCAAGTCAGGAGCGCCGTGCCGGGCAACTGACTGACTCCGGAGGCTGCGGGGGCGGTCGGAGTCGACCAACTGCTGATCGTAATGGCGGATAGTGCGATGGCCCGACCGCGCTCACCGGTGACTGACTCGAAGCCCGCATAATATTCGTAAGTGGCGCCGGCATCCACGCTGTCGTCATCGAAGTTGGTCGGCAGAGTGGTCACCGCTCGGGTGGTTGTGCCGCCGGTGCCGACGCGCAGCACATAGACGTTGCCCGCCGACTGGTTAGTTCCAAGGACCCAGGAGACGCGGATCTTTTTGGTCAGGGCATCGCTGGTTTCCGCTGTGGTTGCCGAGGCGAGTTGCGCCGGGCTTGGTATGGGCCCGGTCGTCAGGCTTTCGATGGGACCGAGCTTTGTCCCCCGCGCATTGGTGGCAAAGGCGCGGTAGTGGATTGGCGAGGCCGATGGCAGTTGATCGATCAGCGCGCGGTAGGCGCCGGTTGATCCGGTGACGCTGATCTTGGTGGGCAAGGCCATCCATGCTGCCTCGCTGGCCGGAAGCGAGGTGGCGTAGATAATGCCGCGGTCACTGATTTGTGCATTGCCGTCCCAACCGACGAAGCAGTCGTAGACAAATGTGCGGTATGGCGCGGACTGCGGAAGACTGGTCACGGCGACTGACACCACACGCGTGCCGGTCGACACGTTCTGCGGGGCGATGGGCAGCAGGGTGTCGAAGATGTGCGGCTGCGGTGAGGCGACGGCGTTCACATCAGCCGGACCGAGCGTGTATTCGCGGTCGGGCAGCGCTTCCCAAACGTCCTGACCGCCGACGGAGAGAACGTATTTGAAGCGCACCACATCGCCCGCGTTGCCGGTGATCGGGACGGCGACCGAGTAGAGCCCGTCGCCGTCGTTGTCCAAAAGGAAGTAGATCGGCTCCCACTGCGTGAAATCGCCGCGCACGCTCACGGTGGACGAGGGCGGAAAGAGGCCGTTGGCCATCGCCTCGTGCAGGCTCAGTTGGAAGGTGACCAGCCTGGCTGCCATCAGGCCCATCCCTCCCGGTATGCCGCATTGGCCGTGGCGGGGTCGCCGAGCATGTGGCGGTAAAGTTGTCCGAAGCTCAGGCTGTTGGCGGATTTGGTGGTCACGACAAAGCGCAGGCACCAGGCGAAGACGTAGATCGACTGCACGCCGGTGTTGGGATTCTGCGGACCGCCGCACACGGTCTGCGCGTTGCCATCGGTCGAGGTGCCGACAAAGTTGTCGGGATAGGGGCCTTCGAAGAGCGCTTCGTAAACGCCCGTGGCCTGCGGCACGCCGCGGAAGCGGATCCCGGCCGGATCGGGCAGGAAGGTGATGCCGGGCGGCAAGGCGCCGGTGCGGCGGAAGCGGGCGTTGACGAAATACTGCCCGTTGAAACGCTGATCGACTTGGAATTCGGTGGCGATCGGATTGGTGTCGGCACCGATCAGGATCTTCGCGCGGATGACCTCGAGTCGGCCGCCGTAGAGCGACGGGGTGATGGCGGCGGTGCCCCCCTGTGGAACGCTCGTGGGCATTTTATCTGACGATGTCGGTGGCGACGCGCATTTGGAACGGGCGCGTGGTCAGGATTTGCGTTTGCGGTCCGGGGGCGCGGGAAGGTGTTTCGATTTCCAACTCGAACTCGCAGGTCACGTTGTTTTGCCGCACGAGGTCGGTTTCCAGTTCCTTGAGCCATGATTCCAGCCGCGGGAGTCCGGCCAGCGAGGCGTAGACGAAGGCGGAGGTGATGAAGTTGGTGCCCACGATCTCGGTGACGCGCCGGAAAGCGAGGGCATCGGTCTTGAGGAATGCCGGACCGGTGGTTCCGCGCAGGGCGAACTTGGCCAGGACCAATGGCGGATTGGCCGCCACGCCTCCCATGGTGAAGTTGAGCTTCCAAACCAAGTCGTCGTTGATGCGCGCGGTGGCGACGGCGGGAGCCAGCACGGGCTCGGTTTGCGCCGCGGCGGGATCGATGGCCGAAACGGTGAGAGTTTCCAAGTCGATCGTCACGGGGCGACTGACCTCGACCGAGGCCGGCTCGAAAACGCCGAGGGTGAAAGCCACCGGCGCGCTCCATCCATCGTTGTTGCGCGCCATGACGGTGAGATTCCAGATGCCCGGTGAGGTTCCGGCTCCGGTGAAGGTGCCCCGCAGGGAGTCGAAGAGAACTCCATGGGGCAGGGTCTCGCTATTGCCCATGGCCCACTCGGCCGGGCTCTCGGTCGCGGTGAGTTGGAAGACAAACTCCTGGCCCACGCCGTAGACCAGAACGCTTTGGGTGCCGCTGACGACTGGGACAGGCATGGTTATTTGAGAATCTCGGGCTCGGGATAGGTTGCGTAGTAGGCAATAAAGCCGCGCGGGTCGTTTACCTCATTCTCGGTGTCAAAGCAGGAGAGCCGAACACGCAGGACAAACTCGTTGCCAAGCGGAAGTTGCTCGGTTGTAGCCGCCACGGTCTTGCCGTAGCGGGCGACGGTGCCGGTCCAGAATTCGCCGTCCGGGCCGATATCGCGGTAAAGGCCGACCTCGAAGCGATGGCGTCCGACCACATCGGTGATGTGGATCTGCTGATCGATCAGGGGCGTGCGCCACGTGTAGCCAAGCAGGTTTGGGCCGACCGGCGCGGGCTGTTCGTCGGCCGAACGATCGCCGATTTCCCACACCACGTTCCAAACCGCATCGGTGTTGTTGTTGAAAAGCCGGAAGTCGAAGTCGCGCAGGAACGACCAGCGCTGGCGCAGGGGCAGGGAAACCGGCGTGAAGGCGAACGTGTAGAGCGGTCGCTCGAAATACTCGGGATAAAACGAGTTGGTCTGGCGGTAGCGTCGCGCGCGATACCAGAAGCGACCATCGCTGGCGATGTGGCGGCCGGGTTGCACGCGCTGGGCGGGCCACGAACCGAATGCGGGCAAAGAAACCGCCGTGCCGGTGACGAGGATGGCGCTGTTTGCCTGCGGCGGGGGAAGAACCGGCGTTGTGGTCTGTCCGTTTTCCACAACCGGCGTGGCGTCGAATTCGGTGACCGTGGCATCGTGTACAGCTGGCAGCAGGCCCAAAGCCGGGGATGGCAAGCGGTCGATTTTGTCGATTCCTCCGGTGATAATCATACGGTCACCTCAAGTTTGGTTTGCGGCATGATCATGGCGATCTGGCCGCGCACGGGTTCCTCACCGGCGGCCTGCGTGTCATCCACGTCGAAGCCGCAGAGTCGCAGGCGCAGGATGGCCGGGGTGGCAAAGCCGTCGCCCGCGGTGCTCTTGCCGTAGGTCAGCCAGTTGGAGGCAGCCACGCCTTCTTCGTTTTTGACCCGCAAGCTCCAGCGCATCGATTCCAGCGAGGGCGAGAGGGCAATCTTGGTCTGGCCCAAGAGCACCGTGCGCACGGCCGATCCCATCTGCGGGCCATCGGCCATTTCGACCGCCTCGCACTTGAGCAGGAACTGCGCGGCCAGATCCACCTGCGGCAGGGGCTTGATGACCGCATCGAAAAATTCGCCGATCAGGCGCATACGCAGCTCGCCGGCAACTTCCAGGAGCGAGTTCTTCGGGAATTGGTCCGGTCCGATGTAGAGCCGCCACAACTCGCGATTGAATTCCAGCGGGTAGTAAATATCTGTGTCCTCCGCCAGCACGCGGAAGTAAGCGCCCTTGGCCCAGGCGAAGAGACCACCCGCAGGCACGCTCTGGTCCTTGCGGCCGAAATCTCCGGGCAGGATGAGCGTCTGGCTCGAGGTGTTGCGGAAAACGGTTGGCTCGTCGGTGGTCGGAAGATCGACGGTGTCGACAATCGACGCCGATTGCACCGCGGGAAGCAGTGCGGGCAAGCGCGCGCCGGACTTTTGCGGCCAGAGCGCCGGATCGGCGGTGATCTCGGGAATTTCCGGCTCGATGATGTTGCCGACCGAATCCTTTTTTACCGAGGAACCAACCTGTCCCGGGCGACCAACGGCGGGAATGATCGCGCGGTAGACGATGTTGGCCGCCAGCGCATCGGGGTCGCGCTTGATCGCTTGGTCTTCCTCCTTTTGCTTGTCCTGCTCGGTGGAGACGTTGGTGCCCGAGGGGGCCTGGGGCGGATTGGTTTCCTTGTCTTGGGCGATGAGCTGCGAACTCAGCGTCACGTCCTCCTGGTCCACGCCGATCAGCGAAAGATCGGGCAAGACCTCGCCGAAAGCCGGGACTCGGTGGGCGACGGGCACTGCGGCGGTGTTGGCGCTGGCGGCTCCGGGTCGCGGCAACATGCGCTCCAAATCGGCCAAGCGTTGTCCGATGTCCTCGAGCATGTCTTGCAGTCCCACGATTTGCGCGATCGTGTGGGTGTGGATGTTCTGCACGGTGACCGGACCGGCGGTGCTGATGACCGCGGCCAGGCTGTCCTCGGCGACCGGTTCGGAAAATTCGAGCACCAGCTCGTCGTCACCGGCCAGGCGTGCCGTGTATTGGCTTGGATCGAGAATGTGGTTTGGTTCGCCGTTTTGCCGCACGGTGACATGCAGAAGCGAAGTGCCCAGATTGTGCGGAAAGCTGTAGGTGTCGTTTGAGCCGTCCCCGAAGGCCGAGGCGTAGTGCTGCGATCCGGTGATCACTTGGCTCGGCGTGAACGGCACGTAGTCGCGCGGCGCGGGATGGCGCAGCCAGTCCACGTTCTGCAAGCCGGTCAAACCGGGAAAGAAAACCGCACGGCGCAGGTTGACCGAGGACTGAACTTTGATGGTTCGGAAATCGGCCTCAAGATCGTCATCACCCGTGGCGCTGTCCTCGAGGATGTCCAACTCGATCTCCAGCGGGATGGCGGTGATCTCGTTGGCCGCGCGCAGGGCGGTCCAGATTTCGGCCGTGTTGAGATCAAGTGCCACGGTCGGGTCTCCGGGCGGGGCGGAGGTGACGTAGACCTGAAGCTGCTCGACATCAACTCCCCTGAACCACTCGCCGCCGAAGGTGATGAGGGCCTGGCCGGTGGTCGGATTGGTCACGCCAACCGAGCGGTCCGGGCCGATCTCGGCCAGCATCTTGTTGATGGCCGTCTCGATTTGCGATGGTCCGTCGGTGGTGTCGAGAATGTCGGTGCGGTAGTAGTCCTGAAATTTGAACTGATAGGTGCCGCGGAAGTCCGGCGGCATGGTCAGTTGCTGGATTTCCGGATAGGTGAAAAGCCCGTCGGGGCTGGTGTAGCCGTCTTGGATCGTGGTGACAAAGGGACTTTGCGGCAGCACCCGCATGGAGGAGTCGGTGTGGGCCAAGGGTGCTTGCACCAAGCGCAGTTCGTGCAGCCACTGGCCGTTGATTTCCTGGGCGAAAACACGTCCGAAGCTTGTCGGGAAAAGCGTGTTGTGCACCGCGCTCAAGGTGAGGCGCCGGCCATCGTCGCAGCGGATGAGATAGCTATCGTCCTCGAAGACGACCTCGACGCCGGTGTCCAAGACAGGCAGGGCGCCAAGGGCGGCCTTGATCTGCGCGGCCGTGGCGGCATGCGGCAGCAAACTTGTCGTGTTCAGGCTGGTGGAAGCCGCATCGCCGATCTTCAAGGCGAAGCTTCCCTTGGTCGGGCGACGGTCGAGGAATCCGATCGAGGCCCGCACGGCGCGAATTTTCGGATACACCTCGGTCGGGCTGGTGCTGCCGATGCGCTGGATGAAACGCAGGGAGATGGCCAGCGTGTCGCCCGCGGTCAACGTGGGGAAGTTGAAGGTGTCGCCGGTGGCGCCAGCGGACAAAATCCGTCGGGTCAAATCGGCAAAGAGCAACTGGCGCATTCCGCCGATGCTGCCGGTGTCAAAGCTACTGGTCTTTCTTGTCCGGCGGGGCGTCGCTGTAGTGGGTGATGCCGAAGGTCTCGGGCGAGAAGGCCAAGACCTCGAAGGGGAATGGCGGATTCAAGGGCACTTCCTTGTTGCTCTCGGTCTGGTCCTTTTCACGCTCGGCCCGCAGACGGGCTTCCTTGTTGAGGCCGTATGTGCTGGCACTATTCATGTGGTCCAGAAGACGCCCTTGTTGGTTGTGGAGTTGAAGACCGCGGCGGTGATGCGTTGCATTTCGGCTTCCATCACGGCGAAGGTGGCCGCCGGGGCCAAGGTGTAGCGCGAGGTTAGGGCAAAAAGTCCGGCCATGCCGGAGAGTTGCGGCAAATTGATCGGCACGGCGTTGCGCGCTTGGTGCGTCACATTCCAGAAACACTTGTGCTCCACGTAGGGAGTCCAGTTGCGGTCCGGTTCGTCGCTGGGGTTCTCGGCTGGTGCCAAGAGATAGCCGGTGGCGACAGGCAACCGGTCCAGGCCATCGTCTCCCACGATGCCGGACAATCGTGAGGAAAGATCCGGCGGGCTGGGCTCGTCCATCTTCGGAGCCTGGTTGAGTCGAGGGCGCGTGCCGAAGGCCGTGAGCGAATTGGTGTCGTAGGTCACGCTGTATTCGAGCAGGGAACCAAGGACGATGTTGTTGGTGAAGGTCGGTTCCATTTTATAGGTGGCCCGCGCCATGGTGACGAAGATGTCGAAGGCGACCAGTTTTCGGTTGGAGGCGGCGTCCTCGGCGGCTTGCAGGAGGTCGCCGACGTTGAAGCTGTCGAAATTGCCGAGCGTGACCGAGGGCATCTTGACCTGCTTGACGCCAAGCTTTTTGAAAAACGGCGGCACGCGGCTGCCATCCGATCCCACGGGTCGGGTGCCACGCATGGGAATCCACGGCACATCGATCATGCCCAAGTCTTTGGGCTTGGGTTCCTCTTCGGTTGGTTCCGGCGCGGTGCCCGGCACGACGGGATCGAATCCGTTGACGAACCCCGGTTTCACGTTGAACTGCCACTTCTCGTCCACCCACGAGAGCAGCGTGTGCCACGGATGGCGCCAGGAGAGGGGTTGGTCGGCCAAGGAGATCACCGTTTCCCTCGGGCTACGGTAGATATTGATGCCCTTGCCCGCCCGGGGCATGAGGGCACCGGCGCGACGCAGAGCCGCGTTCCACTGCGAGGCGCGCACTATCATGCCGGAACAAAAAAGTGGCGCCCACCGCGGTAGGCGTGCCGCAGGGAGAAGTAGGAGATCTGTCTGGTGCCGTAGGACCCGTCCTCAAGTTTGAGGATCATGGCCACCGGATGCCGTCCCTTGAACTTGTCATCGGTGGCGGCTGATTTTCCGGTGGTCATGATGACTGACTCGGGATCCTCGGCGTCGATGCGCTCCGACTCCTGGTTGATCTTCACCTCCACGTAGACCCAGGCACGGTTGTCCTCGAATTCCGAAGGCATCGACAAGGTTGGCGGACCCGATTTGCTCCCGGAAATCTTCGCACCGCCGATGGTCGGTTCGATGCCGTTGACGTAGCCGACGCTGACGATCAGGTCGTTCTCGTTGACCGGCGTGACGTAAAAGGCGCCGACGAACGCTTTGTTGGGGATGGCCGCACGGATGATCGTGCCGTTTTCCGAGCGGACCAGACGGATGCCGCGTCCGGCGGTGAGTTCCTGCCGGTGCAGCCAGGTCAGCAATTTGGACAAGCGCGGTTTGACCCGCTGGCCTGGACGCGCGATGAGCCTTTCCAGTTCGCTAACCATTGAGGGATTCGTAGATGTCCTGCGCGGCTTCCTTGGCTCCGGTGCTTTTCTCGCCCGAGAGCATCCAACGCCGCGTGACCTCCCACTTCTGTCCCTTTTGGGTGACGATCGGGGGAAGCGTGAGCCAGAAGCGGTTGCCCGGTGTGGGCAATTGGCCCGGGGGATTGTCGGTGATTCGACCCACGCTGGTGAACACGTTGTCGGGAATGCTCGGGTAGACGCGCTTTTGTGACCAAACGCCACCCAAGGCGTAGTATTCGCGCACCCCTCGCATGGGGTTGTCGATGAAGTTGGCCGAGTCGCCTCCTCCGAGTCCTCCACCAGAGCCTGTGCCCTGCGGAATGTATTTGCCCCATGTGACTTCCTCGTTCTCATCGAGCGTGCCGTAGTATTTCTTGAGCAGTTCGCCGAATTTGGGATGCGTGCGGATGTCGGCCTGCTCGAAAGATGGCGACCAGTCGTAGACGGTGCGCTCCTCGCTGTCGTAGCTGGCGCCGCCGCCTTCCTCCAGCACGCCCTCGTAAAAGCCGACGGCTACGAAATTACCGTCCTGCTCTTGGCGGATGTCGAAGCCGGTGCGCTGCATGCCCAAGAATCTTGCGGACATGTTGTTGAAGGCCTCCGACACGCTGGTGCCGTAGAAGGGGACGCGCGCGCTGACGGCCCCGGTTTTTTCCGCGCTGAGAGTAATGCCAACGAGTTGCATGATGCCCTGCGCGATTAGTCAAAAGTTTCGGCCAGAAGTTGGCGCGGTTGGCTGGCCAAGAGGGAGCGGATTTCGGCGAGTAGACGGTTGGACTCGGCTTGCTTGCGCACCATTTCCTCCTGCGGCTTGCGGTCCTCGCCGAAAAAGCGTCCGCCCAAGCCGACTTGCCGCGAGGCATCGGCCACTTGCACCGGTTGGCGCTCGCCGCCGGAGGACTCGCGCCGCAGTTGCTCAAGCTCGGCTTGCTTGCGTCCTAGTTCGGCGGCCGTTGCGGGATCCTGTCCCTGGTCTTCGAGTTGCTTGGCGATGGAGGCAGCCCGCCGTTCCTTCTCGATCTCTCGCGCCCGCTCGGTGTCTCCGGAGGCTTCGGCGGCGATCTGCTCGGCATCCATGAGCATGTCACGGCGCAGTTCGGAAAGCCGTTCCTGCTGCTCGGCGCGCTTGGCGTCTTCCTCGGCCTGCCGCTTTTGCACGGCCAAGAGTTGTTCCTCGATGGAGAGCAGCTCAAAGAGTCGTTGCTTCTCGGCATCGGTGGCCTGTGTGCCGAGGGATTTGAGCCGCTCGATCTCGGCAGTCAGAGCTTCGGCATCAAAGGTGATGTCGGCGCCACCGGACGACAGAGCCTCCAGCCTGCGCCTGGCTTCTTCGAGGTTTTCCGTGCCCAGCGTGCGCAGCAGGATGTCCACGGTCTTTTGGTCCGGAGCCGAGTCGAGCATGTCGCGCAACTCGGCGATCGACTCGGCCCCCGTGGCTTCCAAGGCCAATTGTACGGTGCGGTCGCTGACGCCATCGAGAGCGGCGCGCAGTTCGCCAATGCTCGAAAGTCCGGTGGCTTCCAAGGCAAGGCTGATGGTCTTGTCATCGGATGCATCGATGGCCGCTCGCAGCGCCTGCGCATCGGGCAAGCCGGTGGCTTCCAGAGCCAAGGCCAAGGTTTTGCCCTCGGCCGTATCGAGCATCTTGAGCATTTCGGCCGCCCCCGGCAGACCCACCGCATTGAGTCGGACTTCGGCATCGGTGGCCTTGCTGATCGCTTCGAGGTGCTGGCGTGCTTTGTCCAGAGACTCGAGGCCCGTGGCATTGAGCACCAATTCAGATTGTGCGGCATTGTCCATGGAAGCTTTGTCCAAGACCGATCGTGCCGCTTGGTCCGGATCCATCGCATCGAGTGCTGCCTGCTCGGCGCGCTGGTCGCGGGTGGCCAAGGCACGCTCCAACTCGCGCGCCAATTCCTCAGCTCGTCGTTTGCTTTCGGCCAAGGCTTCGCCCCGGCGCTTTTCGGCCGCATTGGCCTCCATGATTTCCGGCGGGATGTTGGCGGCCATGTCCTTGATGGCCTCAAGCATCGAGATGCGTTCGCGCAGACGCTTTTCGAATTGCGCCAGTTCCTCCGCGCCGAGATCGGGGAATGCTTCCTCCAGCCCCTCGATGCGTTCGCGCGCGGCTTCGATTTCCTGGCTGACGCTGTCGATGACGGCCGACTGGTCTTCGGGGCTGGCGATCGCTTGCGCACTGGTTCCGTAGCGATTGGCCATGCGCGCCGTTTCGCCGACGATACTTTTCTCGCCGCGTGCGGTCTGATTGACCTTGTCGCGTTGGCCCATGGCGTAGGCCAAGAGTTCGCCCGCTGCGACCACGGCCAATCCGATGCCGGTCGAAGCCAAGGCAGCTTTGATTCCAACCGAGGCCGCGCGCGCCGCCGCCACCATTCCGGTGAAGGTGGTGCGGGCAGCGGTTCCCAGAGCCACGAGTGCCGCTCGGGGACTGGCCAAGCTTGCGGCCATGGCGGCCATGGCGGCGGGAAATTGTGAGGCGGCTGTGACCACCGACTGGCCGATGCCCAACTTGAAAGCGAGGGTAGCAGCGCCAACAGCCACAAAAACGGGTAAGAGAGACCGCAGGCTGCCAATGAGTTCGATCACAGCGGATGCAGCCTGCCCGGCTGACTGACCTAGACTGGTAAAATCCGCATCTGAAATTCTTTCGAAAACCTCAATGCCGGACATTTCCGACATTAAGCCCACGAAGAATTGGTCGATTTTCAGGGCGATGTGATCAATGGCGTCGGCCACGGTGTCGAAGCGCTTGGCATTAGATTGGAGGACATTGCCAAGCTCACCAACTTGCTGTGCTGCTTGCGTAAAAGCTGCCGGGTCACGCATGAAGACCAACATTTCAACGCCGGAACGCCCGAAGAGCTTCATGGCTGCTGCGGCCCTGTCGGCCGGATCCTCGATCCCGGCGATAACGCGCGAAAGCTCAGTGAATTGGTCCTGCAAGGACATGCGGGAGAGTGCAAGAGTATTAACCCCCAATTCCTCGAGCACACCGCTGGTGGTCACGCCATCTTCGTTGACACCCGCCAGAGCGCGCTGAAACCGGGCGATCATGGGACCCGCCGCCTCAGCTCCCATGCCCGCGTTGGCTAGCACCTGACGCAGGACGACAAGTTCACTGATGCTCGCTCCTGTGGATACGCTTAGGTCATCAAGCTGCCCGCCGAGGTCGAGCGCGCCTCTCATCTCGCTGAAAACTCCGCTTAGTCCGGCAATGGCCGCGCGGGCGGCAAGGAAAGCGGCAGTGATGCCAGCGGCCGCCGCCTGCAGGTTGCGGATCTGGCGCTGGACCTTGGCGATGCCGCCAATGAACGGCGCGGCATTGAGTTCGATGTCGGCGCGAATGGAACTCATGAGCGAAAGCCCGCCCTTCTGGCGGTTTTGCGGATGATGGCGTCGGCCGCGCGCTCCAGGGCCCCGGCCTGGGCGTTGAGTGCCCACTGCACGCGGCGCTCGAGGCCTTTGACCTTGGTGACGAAGCCCACCATGTTTTCCAGGCGGATGCGGATGCCGCTGCGTGTCTTGGTCACCGCGCAGCGTCCGCCGCCGGTGCCGTGGCGCGAGGTCCAGGCGGGAAGCTTTGTGCCAAGCTTCGCGGCCGAGGCGTTCCAGCCCGCCATGAGAAGGCCCACCTTTTTGAGCACACGCTGCTGATAGTCCTTCTTGCGCTGCGCAAGAATCACCGCACGAATACCCGCCGAGGATCGACGTCCGGAGCGCACGCGGCCCGCGCGGCGCCGGTTGGCGTAGTGCCAACCCTTGATGCTCGGCACCGAAATGTCCGCGGACCGAACGATGACGCGGCCGCTTTTGGTGCGAAGTTCCGGCACGCCTTGCGCTCGCAGCGCTTCAAACTTTTCGAAGAGCGCGGGACTCAGGCCGACAAAGATGTGGTTGAGGTCGCCGACCACGTTGCTCTCGCCGCGCTTCTTGGCCTCGGAGTTGAGCTTGCCCGTGGCGGGGGGCGTGACCGAGGCGGCCCGCTTGACGAAATTGCGCGCCGCATCGCGGACCACGGTGTCGGTGTCCTTGAGCGTGGCCAGTTGGTAGGTGCGCAAAGCGGCCCGCAACTTGGAGGTGTCGAAGCTAATCGTCATCTTCCTCGGGAGCGGCGTCAAAGAACTGCCGGATTGGTGCCAAGCTATGCTCGCTCACCGGCTTTCGCTTCACCGTCCACACATCGTTGGCGCGAAGGTTGGCGTGCTCGTAGGCCAAGAGCCGCACCAGCGGCAGTTGCCAGACAATGAACGACTCTGCCCATCCGGTGGCTTTGGCCAGCATGAACACGCGCGAGGCGATCCATGCCGGCTCTACGAGTTTGGGGGCGGGGATTCCTCTCTGGCGCCGGCCGGCACCGGCTTGGCTTCCACGTCGAATTTCACCGCCGCAAGCATCTGGCGGCTTTGCTCGAGCGCGGCTTTGGCGCCCAGAAGAACGGCATAGGGTAGGGTTTCACCCCATTCCAAAACAGCCGCGGTCCATAGCGACGGGTTGAGCGCCATGCGCCGAACCTTCGGCAACTCGGCGCAGTGAATATAAAGAAAAGCCAGCAACTCGAACTCGGCCAAAGCGTCGATGTCCTTGTTCTCGATGAGAGCCCGATAAACTTGGTTGTTAGTCAGGACGCAAATGGATGCGCTGCCGCCGGTGAGGGGGCGCATGACGATGTTATCGCCCAGAGTTGCGCCCTCGGGTTCCACCACTGCGGCCATGGCCGCCGCTTCTCTGGCTGTGTCCTCAGCGTCCATAAACCTCCCGGCAAATGGCCTCGATTTCCTCGTCTCCGAACCCCGCTCGTTGCAAAAGCCGTCGCCCGTTGGCCTGATCGCCGCCCATGACGAGGTAGGCCGTGGAGCGCCCGCGCGGGAAAGCCACCAGGGGGCGCTTTTCCTTGATGCTGCGGACCAGGCGGCGGAAGGCCTCGATCGCTTGGGCCATGTAGCTGATGGGATGGTCGGGATTGGCGCGCTGCCACGCAGTGTCCTTCATGCGCCGGATCACCTCGCCGGTGGTAACGGTCTCGGCGGGAAAGTCCGGCCGGAACTCCACGGTGGTCTCGGCCAGATTCCACGCCGTGATCGTGCGCGCTTCGTCGCTGGCCGTGTCGATGATGCGGTTGAAGTCGTGAATGGCCACGCCCGCCACGGCCGCTCCGGCCACAGCCGAGGTGTCGGCGCTGGCGATGGCCGCCTTGCGTGAGGATGCCTCGTCTTTGGTCGAGGGGATCGTCTGCCTGACGATGTGGTAAACGGTTTTGTCGTGCATGGGTAAATGATGGGTCCCCAAAAGGGGCTTAAATGGCGCTTGGCGCGTTCTGGAAGCTGACGGTGGTCTCGTCGAAGTTGTCTTGGTTGGTGGTGTGAGTCGTCTCGGTGACGATTGTCTTGCCGCCCGAGACCAGGGAGATGGCGGTCGAGAGGTTGCCGCCGACGGTGTCGCCGCTGGTTCCGAGAATCGTCACGCTTCCCGAGAACATCGGGTCGAAGGCGTGCGCCACGGCAAATCCGCCGTCCTTGTTCTTGCGCACGACCTCGCTCAAGCTTTTCTCCACTTCGAGGCTTTGCACCATCATGTCGCTGGCGCTGGTGACGCCGATGTCGAGTGAGGCTGAAATTGGCATGGTATTAGGGGCTTAGGCAGTGGCAAATCCCTTGAAGGTGACTGATCCTTCCGGCGCGCCCTCGTTGGATTCGGTGATCTTGGCGCTGACCATTTTCAGCGTTCCCTCGGCAAAGGCGCCGGCGGCCACGGCCGCCAGCGAAGGCGAACCAATCACATCGAGCGTGACCTCGGTTGTCTTGAGTTTGCCTGCGATGAGCTTCTTGGTGACTCCCGTCTCGTCGCGATACTGGTAAGTCTCGACCGACTCCTTGACGCTTGTCGTCTTTACCGCGGTGTTAGCCGGTGCACTTGCGCCACTGGGCAGAGATCCGACTCCGAAGGTTGCAGCCATGACGAGAAAGACGGTGTCAAATTACTCTTCGAACGCCTCAGTCGGCGCCGGAGACTCGTTGGCTTCCTCTTCGGCCGCGCGGAAGACAAACCGGTCGGTCACTCCACGGCGCGACCAGATTTCCATGGTGCCTGGCTTGCTCGACTTGTCGGCCATGGCTTGGGCCAAACGTTTGCGGGCTTCGGTGATTTGTTCGGGTCCGGCGATCACACGGGTGATGCCGTCCTCATCGGTGAAAAGCGTGACTGCTTCGTCCATGGCCAAGGAATCGGTGTCAATTGTCGGCGCAATAGCCGACTGCGATGTTTTCGCGGCTAAGCCAAAAGTTCTCCTCGGTTTCCTTGTTGCTTTCCGACCTCCAATGACCGCGCAAGCGCGTGTCGGCGGGCGTTGTCTCAAGCGACTGCGAGAGATGTGCCCAATGCGAGGCGTGCGTCTGGGCGGGTTGGTCCATGGCGTGGGTGCGCAGGAGCACGGCCAAGTTGCCGCGGAAGTAGGGACCGGCCACGCGTTGGCACTCGTCGCAGACAACCACGACAAACGAATCCTGCTGCGGCAACTGCGCCGCGGAGAGTCCGGCAAAGACGGGAATGGAAAGCGCCTGTGCCAGATGATCGGCGTAGATTCTCTCGATGGCAGCCGCCGGGCTCATGTGGGCTCGACGGTCAGAATGACCAAAGGGTGGGGAGGACGGCTGACGAGCCGGATCACGCGGTAGTTCTGGCCGTCAAAGATCATGTGGCCACCGACAGCAAGTCCGGCTTGCAGCCAATCCGAGCGCACCATCTTCACGGTGAAGTTCCCCGCGCTGTTGAATCCGCCCGACTCGAGTTCCAGGGCTATATCGGGTTCGGCCACCAGTGCCCGGTAGGCGGTGTTGCCGATGGTAATGTTCTTGGCGAACTCGTCGAAGACGGACCCCAAATCAGACGCCATTTGCTCAAAGACGGTCACGCCGTGGAACGATGTGTCAAAAGCAGAAAGCCCCTCCCGCGTTTCCACGAGAGGGGCTGCCGCTGTTGCCGGACCCCGTTAGGAAGGTTTGACCAGGCGCCGGACACCTTGGCTCATCGCCGCTTTGAAGCCGTAGAGGCATTCGACGGTGACGAAGATTTTGTTCGAACTGGTTTCGGTGTAGCGCAGGTAGCCGAAGGTGAGGCCGGTCTCCGGATCGGTGACCGCGCCAGCCTCGTCGTATTCGGCTACCGGCACGAGGTAGCGCATGGCGATGGCGATGCCGCTCGGGTGAGCCGCGAAGCCGACCAAGTCTTCGCCGTTGTCGGGAAGAATGGTGGACGGAAACACCTCGAATCCCGCGATGCGTCGCAGCTGAGCTTCAATCACGCCCGGTTGTGAGAGCGGGAGAATGAAGCTCTTGGAGACAACATCGTCTGTAAGGAGGTTGGTGTAATACGCGTCGTCGAGAATGAGCGAGCGCCCGGTGATGGGCATCTTGACCGCGCTGCAGGCCTCGCGCATCTCAAGCGTCTTCTTGTAGTCGAAGGCCGTGGGGGCGAGGGGAGGAATGCCAGGCGCTCCGAAGTTGGCCTCGGTGATTTCCGAAAACACGTCCTTGAGAACGTCCTCGGCCAACTGCTTGACTGCCGCCGCGACCAAATTGTCGAGGATGGGCAGGGCCGTTTCAGCGGCCTCGCGCGCGGTGACGTGGACCGTCTTGTATTTGTGGCGGTTGAGGACGACGGGAACCACCGTGATGGTCGAGTCGGCGTTGATGGTGTAGTTGCCGGCGAAGTCGCTGGATTGGCTCGGTGCGCCGATGACCGGGACACGCACGGTATCGAGCTTGTCGGCCGGTTCGGGACTGAAGTTGGTCGAGAAAGCGCGCAGGGGGGTAAGCCCCGACATGAACGGCTGAAGCGCGTTCTGCGCGACCTTGATGTCTCTGACGTTGGTGAGGGTGTTTGCCATGGTGGTTACTTGTTGGAGGCTGCGAGGATGGTCGCTTTCTGTTGCGAGGTGAGCTGACGCCAAAAGGCGGTTTGCTCGGCGGGGTCGGTGATGGCGGCAAATTGCTCGACGATCTGCAAAACTTGGGGCTCCGCATTGGCTGTGACGTTGGCCGGGGCTTGGTTGCCGGTCTCGGCCACGATTTCGGCGGCGCGGACGGCGGCGCGCTTCTCGAGGTCCTGCTCGGCTGCCTCAAGGTCCTTGTTGCGATTCGAAACGGATTCGATTGTCTGGCGCGCCGTGGTCAAGTCGCTGGCCAGCTGCTCGCGCTCGGCATTGACCGCCGTGAGTTCCTGGGAAAGCACTTCCGATCGCGAGGTGAGGGAGGTGATTTGCTCGTTGGCTTCGGAAAGCAGTGATTCCTGCGCCTTGGCGTCTTCGGTGAGTTTGGCCAAGGAAGCCTTGGCTTCGGCCAGTTCGGTTTCGAGTGTGGTCGTGTCCATGGCACCTGTGGCCGTGTCAACTTCGCGCACGTGCAACTCGCGCAAGCGCGCGACGACTTGGGCCCGCCCATCGACCATTCCGGCCATGTTGAGTCGCATGGCGCGCCGACCGCTGAAGGTCTGGCCTTCCATGGCCTCGTCGGGAATCTTGCGTCCACGCGCGAGCACGGCGCTGCGAAAGTCCGCGGCGATTTCCTCGACCTCGCTCTGCAGCCAGTCCTTTTGCTCCTCGGTCAAGGAAGTGCCCGGCGTCCCGGCGCTCTTGAACTTGCCCGCGGCGAAGACCTCCATTTTCAGTCCGGCTTGGGCGAAGGCCTCGCTGGAGTCGACCACTGGAAGGATGACGCCAATGGAGCCGACTCGTGCGCTTGGTGTGGCGTAAACGGCATCGCACTGGCTGGCCACCCAGTAGGCGGCCGAGCACATCTGGCCCGCGCTGAAAGCGTAGACTGTTTTGATTTTCGAAGCCGCTGAAACTGCCGCCGCCAACTCGGGAGTTCCATTGACCGATCCTCCGGGGCTGTCGATGTCCAGGAGAATGGCCTGCACATCTTCGCGCTCGGCGGCCTCGTGCACCGCGGCCAAAACTTCTTCAGTGTCTGTAGCGCCGAAAACCAATTGGTCGATGACGTCCGGGTTGCGCATCATCGGTCCGCGCAGCGTCACCGTCGCGATGCCGCCTTCGACTGAGAGCAGTCGGGACTCGGTGCGAAGCGTGCTAGGAACGCCTTCTTTGAAAAACGACTGGGCCGCGCTGTAGATGACCCCGAAGGCCTCGGGAGTGATCAGCCACGGCTGCTTGTGCAGCTGACTCAAGTTCACGGCCTACGCCGGAGTGTCAACTTTGACGGCCTCACCAGCGGGCTTCCAAAGCATCTCGGGCGGCACACCGTATTTGGTGGCGGTTTCCATAATGAGCTTGGCATCCTGCGCTCGTCGCTCGAGTTCC
Source organism: uncultured Chthoniobacter sp. (assembly GCA_964545425.1). Taxonomy (GTDB): domain Bacteria; phylum Verrucomicrobiota; class Verrucomicrobiia; order Chthoniobacterales; family JACTMZ01; genus JACTMZ01. The sequence goes on from CAZJGQ010000005.1 coordinate 26,133, forward strand.
TCGCGGAAGTCGGCGCCAAGTTCCTGGAAGTGATCAGTCAGAGTCTTGAGGCCTATCTCGACATCCGAACGGTTCTGCTGGGCTTCGCGTCCGGCATCGACGGTGATGCGCCTTGGTGTTGTGCAGGAGATGCGCCACCAGTTGGGCAGTGGCGCGAGAACCCCTTGCTCGATGGCGTCGGCAATGACAAATGCCCAGACCGGTTCGATCAGCCGCCGGATGAGGATGAGCTGGCGGAAGGAAAAGCGCCGGTCGGCCTTGGCCACGATGAGTCTAACACCCGCGCCTCCGACCGAACTTGAGTCGGCGGCGAATTCGTAAGGAAGAACTCCGAGGGCTGAGTCGCGACGCAGGTGGTTCAGGAATCCGGTGAATGTCGGGCTTGGTCGGTTGGAGACGAACGTGTCGATCGATTCGTCGGGCTGAAGGGCGACGATCTTGCCTCCCATGATTTTCTGCAGGCTGGCGGGATCGGAGGGGATCGCTGTGTCGGTCGGTGTGCCCAGGGAAAAGTCCGCGGAGTCATTCAGCAGTTCAGCCCGCGCCGTCTTAAGGACGCGCGCTATATCGGCGTTGTCTTTGACCGCGTGCTTCTCCAAGGCCAGCAACTCCATTTCATCAAGCACATGGTTGATGGAGTGCTGGATAGTCGGTGCATTGCGCACCGAACTGGCCGACTCGGGCTCGAAAATGTGGAGAACGGACTCGGCGGCCACGTCTCGTGTGCCGGCATCTTCGAGGATTCGGTAGAACCGGGGGGAGCCGTCTGCGGCCAGCCCGACACCATCGACTGTTTCCTCGGTCTCATCACCAATACGGTGGGATTCGATGAGCTGAAGCTTTGGGCGCCCACCTTGCCGCACCTTCAGCACGAAGTATTCACCATCGATGTCGATGCCGCGGCAGATGAGCGACTGGCACTCCTCGAAACTGAATCGGCCGCTGACTTCGCAGCGCGACGACCAGCGCCGGAAATACTCCTCGGCCTGCTCGTTCCATTCGGGGCTCGCACTTTGCGCCTGCGGGCGGATGCCGTCTCCGGTCGAGTAGATCGCCATGTTGGACACGATCTCGCGGACAAAGCCCGAATTGCGGTGGAGGTAGCGGGAGCGCCGGACCAACTCCCGCCGCACGTATGGCGTTAGGTCAAGTTTGCCATCGCGCGGAGCCGCGCCTGGGACAATGCCGCGGCGGCGGGAGTAGTTGGCTGCATCGTAGGGGGAGGCCCAAGCCTTTGGCTGTAGCACGGGCGGCAGAAGAAGCGAGGCAACCTGTCGAAGCTTGCTGATCATCGGTCAATGAAGGCGATGCGGGACTGCCCTATGCGGGCCGCCGGCGGATAGGAAACAGGAGCAAGTTTGCGCAGAGCCGCCTGACACGCCGCGATCACGGTGTGGATTTCGTCGATTCGGCGCTTGGTCGCCGATGAACCCGAGTCGGACCAACTGGCGAGGGTCTTGGTCAGTTCGGCTTTGTGGATGGAGAGGATTTCCTCCACCTCCGCACGGGTGAACCCGATGGTGTAGTCGACAGTGGCCACCTTGATCGCGCGGCCAGTGTCAAAGCTCGGTGATGCGGATGTAGGAGCGCACGAGACGAGTCGGTCGGATCTTTCGCCACACTCCGTCGCCAGAGTTGCTGTCGCGCTCGCCCTTGTTGTTCGTGTTTCCTTCCACCGTCACGACCTGAGTGGATCCTTTGGACTGGTCACGGATGACCACGCCGATATGGCTGAAGTCGAAAATGGCCAGGTCGCCAGCGAGGGCTCTTGCGGAGCGGCCCAGTATTTGAATGTTTCGTTCTTTTGCCCAGTTGGCGAAGTCGAAGGCACCGGCGGTTTTTGGGCGCCAAGCCTGAAGGACTTTGTCATTACGTAATGACAAAGTCTCTCTGACGGTTTGGTCTTCCAGCCACGTTTTGATAACCCAACATACAAATGCCGCGCACCACGGCCACGGGGCCGGTTTGAGCCAAGTCGCCGACTGGTATTCGACAATTTTGGGACCGCGGTTGTTACCGCCGACTTCGCGGACTCCGATTTCTGCTGCTGCGATATTGGCGAGTTTTTTGCGAAGGCTCATGCCTCCGGCTCGGAGTCAACTTGCGCGTCTCCGGGCGGGGTGAATTCGCGGCCGATAATCTTGAGCATGACGGCGGCCACGACCTGCATGCATTCACAGTCCCAGTAGTGGTTTGGCCGCTGGCCGATTTGCTTCCACCGCCAGGTTCCATTGACGTTGACCCGGTGCTCGCTTTCCATCTGGCTGAGGTAGTCGTCATCGATGTCGTCCGGGACCTCCCAAGTTGGTCCCTTTTCGGGGTTCTGGTTGCGGCGAAGGCGGGAGAGGATGTCCTTCACGTTGAGGTTGGACCAGTAGAAGACCGATGCCTTCTTTTCAGCCGACAAAAGGACGCGTCGGCGAGGGGAATAGAAGCGGTGGATGGCGCGGTTGCCCGAGAGCTTGTGTGAAAAGGTCGAGCGCTTGTCGCCAATCAGCGCGGTCCAGCCGTGGTCGGCACAGTGGCGATACACTTCGTAGGCGTTGTGCCCGGCATCGAGGAAAACTAGGTTTGGATGAATGGCGAAGCGTTCTTGCAACGCGGCGATGTCCTCAAAGCTAAGGATCTTTTCGTTCCACATGAGGCGTGAGGAGCCGGTGGCGCTCCAGGAGCGGACCACCGCAAAGAGGTGATCCATCTGCACGTCCACGGTAAGAATGCGCAGGAAAGCAGCGGTCTGAGCTGGATCGGCCAAGCCCGGCACAATTTTGCCGGCCTTGTTCATCACCGCCTCGTCTTCCCATACCTCGCCTTTGCGGTATCCGGTGCGCTCGATCTCCAGCTTGTAGTCATCGGCCATTTCCCGCCACGGGATGGCCAGGCGCTTTTGGTAGAATTGCTTGAGCGCGCTGAAGTCGCCCATGCGCGCGGCGGCTTTGGCACGCAGGTAAAGCTCAGCCAGAATTCCCCAACTTTGGGAGCAAAGGGCGTTCCAGTGAAATCCGGCGTTCTCAGCCGACGCCTTTGGATTGGCCGCCACGTATTTGCCTGAGGCACAGAGTTCGCGGCGTTGCCGATCGGTGTCTTCGAACGGGCGGCTGCATCCCGAGCACAAAAGCACCGTGGTCTCGCGCACGGCCTGATAGTCCCAGTTGTCGTTCTCGTCGCGCGCCGACTTGCTCCACTCGATGTTTTCCCACGCAAATGGCTGGCGTAAAGAGCAGGTCGGGCAGGCGAATGTCCACTGGCGCTGGTCGGTAGTCTCGAACTTGCGCTGCGTGTCATCGCCTTCCTCGCCCGCTTGCGACATGAAGACGCACTTGCCGAGCCATCCAAAGGCGGTGACGCGCGCCTCGGCCTCGGCCATGTGACCTGAAGGCCAGCGCCAAGTCTCGTCGCCGATGAGCCAGCGAATGGAACGTCGCTGGAGGTTGGTTTTGTTGTGCGCCCCGAGAACCCAGAGGGTCATGCCGTTGCGGAAATGAATGGTGCTGTTTTTCTTTTTGTGGCGATCGCGCGGGTAGAGGGCTTTGACCGGAGCACATTCGTCGAAGAGCTTTTGCAAACGCGACTCGCTCTGGTCCTTAGCGTCCTCATCGGTCTGATCAAGCCACAGGGTTGGCCCCGGAAGATTGGCGATGATGTAGCAAAGCCCGAGCTCACCGATGCTCGTCTTGCCGCACTGGATTGCTGCGATGATGGAAATCAGGCGGATGGCCGGATCGGCCAGAGCCTCAAGCGGTTCACGAAGCCAAGGGGAGTTGTCCGAGCGGAATTTTCCGGGAAAGGGCGAGTATGGGATCGAGTCGATGTGCTCTTCGGCCCAAGTCCATGGCGCGCGGCGGTCGGGCGGTTGCCAGACTTCACTCCAAATGCGATCGAGTTGCTTGCTGTGGGTCATTGGCCCTCGTGGAGCAGGGCGGCAAATTCGTCGATGGCCACTGACATTTCCTTTCGTATTCCGATGGCGTCCAATCCGGACAGGATCGGGGGCAATTCGTTCTCCAGTCTCTTGCGCAGTAGTGAAACCGCTTGGCCAACGTGGTACGCCCACCGCGAGCGCACTTCTTCCTGCGGCACGTATTCGCCTTTTTTGATGGCCAAGCGAAATTCGCGGTCCATGACTTCGGCCAGGAGTTTGCGGGCCCGCAGTGCCGACTCCTCGTCGGGGGCGAGCGCGGCACCACCCTTGAGACCTTTGCGCGCCATGAACTCGCGCCATGCCGCCACGTCGTGAGTTCCGTTGGCGGAGGCTTTGGGGCTGTCGCCCATGCGCTTCCATCCGTTGATGCTTTGACGGGTGACACCAAGAATTTCGGCCAGTTCGTGGTAATTTGACGCCGTGGGTGCCTCGGCGCCGGTCGAGCCAGCGGCGATCGATTGGAGCATGGACCTTTCGCCGCGGGTGAGTTTGCCCCCGGATTGGACGCGGCTAATGAGGTTGCTGAAATCGCGGGTGAGAATCTTGCGCGCGACTTCGGGCGGAATCTGCTCCATTCAAGGAGCTAACGGAGTCAAAGCGGACGACCATCGTGCATGATCAAAGCGTGGGCACCGGCGCGAGGAATGCGGAAGATGTCGGCACTCCACGAATCCTCGCGGCCGGTCTGGGCGACCTTGCTGTCTTTGAAGGAAAGATCGCACTTCAGACGCTTGGCCAAGGCTTGGGACAGGTGAAGGATCATTTGGGAGAAATGACCTTCAGGAGTGCCGTGAGCCCGAACCCACGGGGCATATTCCGGGCGATTTCCCAATTTTGCAGCGTGCGAGCAGACACGCCGAGTTTGGCTGCCGCCTCCTCTTGGGTGAACCGACGACGCTCACGATAGTCCTTTAAGATCGTGGCGAATTTCTTGCGGGTCATCTTGGCCATAAAGCAACTACGCGATAAGCGCATGGATGGTGTCAAGGTTGACACGGCGCTTGGCTGAAGATGCGAGTGCTCTGCGCCCATACCTCTCTGGCTGATCCGGTCAGCCTGAAACCCAACCCCGCAAACCCGAATCGGCATAGCGCTCACCAGATCCAGTTGTTGGCGGCTATCATCCAAGAGCAGGGCTGGCGCGCCCCGATCACGCTGAGCAAACGCAGCGGCCTCATCGTTCGCGGCCACGGCCGGCTTGAGGCCGCACTCCTCATGGGGTGCGACAAGGTGCCGGTCGACGAGCAAGACTACGCAAATGAAGCCGAGGAACTGGCCGACCTCCTGGCGGACAACCGGCTGTCCGAATTGGCCGAACTGGACGAGGCCGACTTGAAGAAAGTGATCGAGAAGCTGCGGCAAGCCGACCCGACCTTTGATGTGGAACTGACCGGCTTTATGGAGGACGAGATCGCCAAGCTCTTTGCCGAGGAAGAAGCCGAAGACGCCTTGGAGACCATTCCGCGCATGGAGTGCCAGGCTTTCGAGCACCATGACTATCTGGTCTTCATGTTCCACGATTTGCGCGACTGGATGCTGGCCCTGCAAGGCATGGGCGTTATCGAGGTGGACTATTCGATCAGCCGCACCAGCAAGCGCATCGGCATCGGCCGCGTTCTCAATGGCAAAAGACTCCTCCAACTCATCCAGCAAGGCGGCAAAGCAAACTGAGGCAGCCCCGGAACTGCGCAAGCTCTCGCTGCGCCACGTGATCATGAGCCGCAGCCGTTCGCGGACGATGACAACGCACAAGCTCTTTCCTGCCGCCACGCTAGTGGTGCCGAAGTCCGAAGAAGAGGCCTACGCACCTTTCGGGTTAGAGGTCGTGACAATCTCCGACGATGTGTCGGGCGTCAGTGCTCTGCGCAACTGGATCATCGAGCATTTTAGAGAGGACGTGGTGGTCATGCTCGATGACGATTTGAGCGCCTGCATGTGCATGGTGAGCCTGAAGGTTCGGCGCCTGAATCCCGAGGAAATCGCCGCCATGGTCGAGAACTCGGCCTACTGTGCGCATGGTGCAGGCGCCCGGCTTTTTGGCTGGCATCAGCGAAGTGACCCGCGACTCCTCCAACGCAATGATCCCTTCGGGGTGAATCACTGGGTGGGCGGAGCCGTTGGGGTGATCGGCAAAAAGACCCGATGGGATGAACTGCTCAAGTGCAAGTGCGACATCGACGCTACCTTGACCGAGCTTATGGAAAACCGCCTGGTCTGGAACGAGGCGCGGTTCTGCTTCCTGCAGGAGAGGGACAAAAATCTCGGTGGCAACTCACTGATCCGGTCGGCCGAACGCATCGCGGCCGAAAAGCGCTATTTGAAGAACAAGTGGAAGTCGCACATCCGCTTCGAGAGCTACAAGAGCCAAGACAGGGTGGCCATGGATGCGCCGCGCAGGCAGTCGGTAAGCCTGGGATGACGCACCCTCAATGCACCCCCAAGGAAATTAGGTTCTGTGCCTTCAACGCGATACCCTTTCGAGATGCGAAAAATGGTGAAAAATACTGATGGATTCAGTGCGTCTCCTGCGAGAAGCCAAGGGGATGCACAACTTCAACTTCACACCCGACATGTTCGGTCTCACGGGGCACGGTATGAGACTTAGAACGATCAGAGGTTACGACTTCGGCGAGGTTAGCTCGGCGATGCAGAAGGCGATCCGGCGCGGGGAAA
>CAZJGQ010000006.1:0-32695 GCA_964545425.1 uncultured Chthoniobacter sp.
TCACCGCGCTGGTGACTTCGCCCGAGGAGCCGGCGGGGAAGGTCAGGGTGAGGAGACTTTGACGGAATTCGGCCTGCGGCGGGTTGGGCAAATCGGCGACCGAGGCCCGGACGTTGGCCAGAACAATGGCTTGGCGGAAGAGTGGCACCGGTTGGGCTGGCGGCGCGCCGGGTTTAGTCAGGATAACGGCATTCGCGCCGGATGAAGGAGAAGGGGAGGGTTTGGGCTGCGGGTTGGGGCGCGGTTGTGGAGCAGTGCTGTTTGTACGCGGGCGGCGCGGGGTGGCCGCGGGCTGCATTGTGCGCACGGACGGGCTGACCACTTGTTTGTCTTCAGTCGGCTCGGCAACGGTCTTTTTCTCCCATGAGGCGCAGCCCGCAATCAATGGGGTGGCGAGGAGAAGAATGCGGAGAACCTTGCCTGCCATACTGTCTCTCTTATCATGCGCGGCATGAGCAAACCAGCGGCAAGCTTGCCAAGATCCATCCGCGGCTTGGGATTTTTGGCGGTGATGTTCGGGTTGTCCGGCTGTGACCTCCTGACCGTTTCCCAGACCGGACGCAACATCCGCGAGGGCAACGAGGCGGTGGTGCGTGGCGAGGTGCAGAAAGGCCTGCAGCACTACGAGGCCGCGCTCGACGGCACCATGCTCTCGGCCGAGGCGCATTACCGTCTGGGATTGCTTTACGAGGACCAGATCAAGAACGAGGTCGGGGCCCTCCATCATTTCGAGCGCTATCTCGAACTGGCGCCGCAGGGGCAATTTGCCACCGATGTGAAGGGCTACGTGGATCGTTTGCGGCTGACCATCGTTTCACGTTTTGCCGAGGGTCCGGTCATGCCCGCCCGGGAGGCCGCGCGCCTCAAGAATGAAAATCTCGCGCTCAAGCAGCAATTGACCGAACTGCGGCAGCAAGCTCCGTCCGGCCGCCCAGCGAGTCCTGCAGCCCGGCCGCCCGTGGCGCCCGCACCGGCCCCGGTCGCTACTCCCGCCATGGTGGTGGCGGCAACGCCTCCGCCGGCGCCAGTCCCTGCTGCTGCTCCCGCCGAGCCCGAGGTGCGTCGTGCTGTTCCGGTGAATGCCGCCGTGGCTCCGTCTTCGGTGGGTGCGGCTCCGGTCGCTGCTCCTGCGGCGACGGCAAGCGGTGGCACCGAAGGGGGCGCACCGGTGCGCACCTATAAAGTAGAGTCCGGTGATACGTTGGCCGGGATTGCGCGCAAGCTCTACAAAAACTCGGGCCAGTGGCCGAAGATTGCCGAGGCCAACAAGGCGACCTTGGAGGACCCGACCAAGCTAAAGCCGGGCATGATTCTGGTGATCCCGGATTAGGCCTAAACGCCCCTGTCTGGCCGCGAGTCTCGCAGGTGAGAAAAAGTCTGCCAATACCGACTCTTGGAGTGAGGCGACCAGAGAACTGTCAGTGACGATAGGAAGTAGGACCTGCGGCATCTGCCGGAATTGGTCGCCTTGGTTGCCCCCTCCTTCAGAGGACCGGCTACAGTTCGGCGAGCTTCGCTTTGATCGCGTCGAAGTCGGGTAGCTGGCGCGGATCGTCGTGCGATTCGGCGTATTGGATGACGCCGTTTTTGTCCACGATGAAGGCGGAGCGTTTGGCCACGCCGCCCATCGGGAGGTTCAATTGCGGGGCGAATTGTTCGTAGGCGATGCCGTAAGCCTGGGCCACTTTGTGATCGTAGTCACTGGCCAAGGTCACGGTGATGCCCTCCTTCTGCGCCCACGCCTCCTGCGCAAAGGGATTGTCGCCGCTGATGCCGATAACTGTGGCGCCGGCGAAGTCGGAGAGGCCTCTGGAGACCGAACAAAACTCGTCGGTGCAGACGCTGGTGTAGACCATGGGGAAGAAAAGGAGGACGACGTTTTTGCCTTTGTGGTCGGAAAGTTTGACCAAGTTGAGGCCGTCGGCGTTTTTGGAGGAGAGGGCGAAGTCGGGAGCGGTGGTTCCTACGTTGAGCATATGATTAGTTGATAGTTGAGGGTTGAGAGATGAGGGAAAGAGACGGTGACGTCAAGGGCGGGTCATGGCTTCGGGGACGACCCATTGGTCGAATTGCTCGCCGGTGAGGTGGCCGGAGGCGATGGCGGCTTCGCGCAGGCTGGTCTTTTCCTTGTGCGCTTTTTTGGCGATCTCGGCGGCTTTGTCGTAGCCGATGTGCGGGTTGAGCGCGGTGACCAGCATGAGCGAGTCCTGCACGTAGTGGTTGATGCGCTCGAGGTTCGGTTCGATGCCGATGGCGCAATGGTGATTGAAGGAGTGGCAGGCATCGGTGAGGAGGCGGACGGAGTGGAGGAAGTTGTGGATAATGACCGGCTTGAAAACGTTTAGCTCGAAGTTGCCCTGCGATCCGGCGAATCCAATGGCGGCGTCGTTGCCCATCACTTGGCAGCAAACCATGGTCATGGCCTCGCTCTGCGTTGGGTTGACTTTGCCGGGCATGATGGAGGAACCGGGCTCGTTCTCCGGAATGGTCAACTCGCCGAGTCCGCAGCGCGGTCCGCTGGCCAGCCAGCGGATGTCGTTGGCGATTTTCATCAGCGAGCAAGCCAGCGTCTTGAGTGCGCCGGAGGCGAAGACGAATTCGTCGTGGGCGGAGAGCGCGGCGAATTTGTTGGGGTTCGAGGTGAAGGGAAGTCCGGTCAGCTCGGCGATTTTTTTCGCGGCGCGTTCGGCGAATTCCGGATGCGAGTTGAGCCCGGTGCCGACGGCGGTGCCGCCAATGCCGAGGGACATGATGTCGGGGAGCGTGGCCTCGATGCGGGCGAGGTCGGCGTCGAGCAAGGCGACGTAGCCGGAGAATTCCTGGCCGAGCGTGATCGGGGTGGCGTCCTGCAAATGGGTGCGGCCAATCTTGACGATCCCGGCGAAGGCTTTGGCTTTTTGGTCGAGGGTGTCGCGCAGTTCGCGGACGGCGGGGAGCAGTTTGTGCACGACGACCTCGGCTGCGGCGATGGACATCGCGGTCGGGAAGGTGTCGTTCGACGACTGCGACATGTTGACGTGGTCGTTCGGGTGGATCGGGGTTTTCGATCCCATCTCGCCGCAGGCCAACTCGATGGCGCGGTTGGAAATGACCTCGTTGGCGTTCATGTTGCTCTGAGTGCCGGACCCGGTCTGCCAGATGCGCAGCGGGAAATGGGCGTCGAGTTTGCCGTGGATGACTTCGTCCGCGGCTTGCGCGATGAGCGCGGCCTTGTCGGCCGGGAGCTTGCCGAGGTCTTGGTTCACCAGGGCGCAGGCTTTTTTCAGGACGCCGAGGGCCCGGACAAGTTCGCGCGGCTTGGTGTCATCCCCGATCGCGAAATGGATGAGGGAACGGGCGGTCTGCGCGCCGTAGTAGCGGTCGGCGGGCACGTCAATCGCGCCCATGCTGTCGGTTTCGGTGCGTTTTTTCACGGGCTGAGGAAGAAAAGTGGTGCTCGGGGGGGGACTTGAACCCCCATGCCTTGCGGCATACGCCCCTCAAACGTACGTGTCTGCCATTTCACCACCCGAGCGTTGGCGGAAGCATAGCGGAGCAGGGGCGCGGCGCAAGTTTTTCAGGTCGTGGCAAGGGCCTCTGGAATGCAGACCAGCGGGAAACCGGATCACGCCATTATAGCCTCACCGGCAGCTTTCCCCGAGAGCCACGCGCCCTCGATTTTTCCTCCCGCGATGGCGTCACCGGCGAGGACGAGTGGCGGTTGGCCTGGAATCACGCGGGCGAGCTTTCCATCGTTTTGGGGTCCAAGGGCGTAGCGCCAGCGTTGGAGAAAGAAAGCTGCGGGACTCGTCAGCTTGTCACCAACGATGTCGCTGACAGTCTCAAGGAGCCGTGCGGCGACGATGTCCTCGCTGACGCCAAAGTTATCGCGACTGAAGGTCGGGGAGGCGTGAATGACGAGGATGGTTGCGTCGGGATGGAGATCGGGGCGCTTGGAGGTGTCGTGGCCGATCCACGAGATGACCGGGTGCTCCGGTGCTTGGATGCCGCGCCACGGGTAATTCTTCCGCGGGTAGCGCGCAACAAGGGCAAGGCAGGGGGCCATGGGGAGAGATGACAACATGGCGGCAGCGTCGGGCGCGGCGGATGCGAGGAGATCAGCGGACTGCGGTGGGGGTGGCGTCATGATGAGGGATCGCGCTTTGAAAACGCGACCATCTTCGGTGCCGAGTTCCCATGCGGACGGGCGCCGCTCGATGGATGTCACTTTGCATTCGCGCAGGACGAACGAGGGATCGGGTCCGGCCAAATCGCGTCCGAGTGATGCCATGCCTTCCCGGCAGGTGTAGCGGGGGAAGTTGTCGCCCTCGGGAGGTTGCAGGCCGTGCTCGGAGGAGCGGTGCAGTCCGCGCGACCATTCGAAGCACACGCCGCGTTGCAACCAATCGTCGACTTGCGCCCGGAACTCCGGCGAGCGGGCGGTGAAAAACTGGGCGCCGTGGTCCACAGGCATGCCGCCCCAGCGGCGTGTCGCCGCGCGTCCGCCCAAGCCGCGGCTTTTTTCCAGCACGACAACATTTTTGCCTGCGCTGCGCAGGGCGCGGGCAGCGGTTAGCCCGGCGATGCCCGCTCCGACGATGAGCACATCGCATACTTTGCTTTCCACGGATGGCGTCGTCATCCGGAAATGTCAGGCGCCGGCGGACAATTCGCGGAGCAGGTTTTGGTGGAGGCGGATGCCGGCTTCGAAATTTTCGATCGGGAAATTTTCGTCCGGGGCATGCGCCTTGCAATCGGGTGCGGCGAGTCCGAGGAGCAGGGTGTCGGAGCCGAGGAGATCGCGGAAAGTTTGCACAATGGGAATGCTTCCACCTTCACGCATGAGCGCGGGCTTTTGTCCGAAGGTTGTCTCCAGCGCGCGCAAGGCCGCGCCGCACCACGGGCTCTTCAAATCGAGGGCGTAGGGCATGCCGCCGTGTCCGCGGATGATTTCCAGCTCCACCCCGGGCGGGAGAAGATTCTGGAAATGGATTTCGACCAAGTTGAGCGCGCGGTCGGGTTTTTGGTTCGGGACGAGGCGAAAGGTCAGCTTGGCCGAGGCAATTGAAGGCAACACGGTTTTGGTTCCTTCGCCTTGGTAGCCGCTGGTCAGGCCGTTGATCTCGGCCGTCGGACGGATCCCGATGCGCTCGACCGTGCTGAATCCTTCCTCGCCGTGGAGGAGAAGGACGCCGGTTTCGCGTTGGTAATCGGACTCATTGACCGGCAGCGCAGCGAGGGCCTCGCGCTCGGCAGGATCGACCTTGGCCACATCGTCATAGAATCCGGGCACAGCGATGCGTCCGTGCGCGTCGTGCAGGCTGGCCAGCAGTTTGACCAGTGCGGTGGCGGGATTCATCACCGCGCCCCCGAAGATGCCCGAATGCAGGTCGGTGGCCGGTCCGCGCACGATGACTTCCATCGCGGCGATACCGCGCAGGCTTTGGGTGAGGGTGGGATAACCTTCGGCGATCATCCCGGTGTCGGAGATGGCGATGATATCGCAGCGCAGTTCACTGCGGCGGGCGCGGATGAAGTCGTCGAGGTTGGTGCTGCCGACTTCCTCTTCGCCTTCGATGAGAAAGATCAAATTGATCGGCAACGAGCCTTCCTCGCGCAGCAGATGAATCGCACCGAGGATGTGGGCGAGGATTTGGCCTTTGTTGTCCGTCGAGCCGCGGGCGAAGACGCGTTTGTTGCGGACGGCCGGTTCGAAGGGCGGGGAGGTCCAGAGGTTCACCGGCTCCTCGGGTTGGACATCGTAGTGCCCGTAAATGAGCACCGTCGGCTTGCCCGGCGCCTCGGGACCGCGGGCCAGCACGGCGGGATGTCCGCCGGTTTCGGCCACCTCGGCCTGGAATCCGCCATGGCGCAAAAGAGCGCAGAGCCAGTCGGCGCAGGCCCGCATTTGCGGCGCGTGGTCCGGCTTGGTCGAGACACTGCGGAAGCGCAGGAACTCGAACAGAAGATCCAGGTCGGATTTTCCCTCAAACGAGAGGCTGTTCGCAGAAGGGGGCATTGGACGCTAAATATGGGGTCCGCTCGCCGAAAGCACCACAATTAGTGGTATGCGGGGTTGCCATCCGTTCCGGACGCCCCTAAAAAATGCACTTTGGAGTTTCTTCCCCATGTATCTCAAATCGCTCGAACTCGTAGGTTTTAAGTCTTTCGTCAACAAGACGCACCTGGAATTTCACGAAGGCATCACTTCGGTCGTCGGCCCGAACGGCTGCGGCAAGTCGAACATCCTCGATGCCATCCGCTGGTGTCTCGGCGAACAATCGGCCAAAGCGCTGCGCGGCGGCGAGATGGCCGACGTCATCTTCAGCGGCACCGATTCGCGCACCGCGGTCGGCATGGCCGAAGTTTCGCTCACCTTCGGCGGATGCGCCGAGCATCTTGGCACGGACTACGAGGAAGTCTGCGTGACGCGCCGCATTTTCCGCGACGGCAAAGGCGAATATCTGCTCAACAAAACGCCCTGCCGCCTGCGCGACATCCACGAACTCTTCATGGACACCGGCATTGGCCGCAGTAGCTACTCGATCATGGAGCAGGGCAAGATCGACCTCATCCTGAGCAGTCGTCCCGAAGACCGCCGCGCCGTGTTCGAAGAAGCGGCCGGCATCACCAAATTCAAAGCGCAGAAAAAGGAAGCCCTGCGCAAACTCGAATACACCGAGGCCAATCTCGTCCGCGTGAACGACATCATGCGCGAGGTGAAGCGCCAGATCGGCTCGCTCCAGCGCCAAGCCGGCAAAGCCCGCCGCTACCAGGCGCTCTCCAACGACCTCAAGGTTCTCGAACTCAACTTTGTCCGCCGCCAGCACGACCAGATCACCGAATCCCAGCGCGATTTGAGCCACAAGCTTCGCTCCCTCGAATCGCGTTGGAGCGAAACCTCCACCGCCTTGGAGGAAGGCGAGGCGGCTATTGCCGGACACCGCACGCGCCTGACCGAACTTGAGCACCAAGTCGAATCCTCGCGTCAATCGATGCAGTCGATCCGCGATCGGATGGTGCAGGCGCAAAGTCGCGCCGCGCACAACGGCGAGATCTGCGAGCAGCTGCGCCAGACCATTGCCCGCTGCGATCAGGAGATCGCCGCGTCCCGCGAACGGCAGCGCGTGCAGCGCGAGGAAATGGGCCGCACCGACGAGCAAGTCTCGAAGGTCGCCGCCGAATTGACTGAGCGCTCCGCCGCTCTCGATGCATTGCAGGCCCGCCTCAGGGAAAGCGCCGGTCGCCGCGAATCGTCCAAACAATCGATGGAGGCCCTCCGCGCCGAGATCAGCAAAGCGGAAAACGAGTCGCTCCGCCTGCAGGGTGAACTGGCCGGACTCGAAGCCCGCCGCGAAGCGACCCAGGCCCGCATCGAAGCGCTGGAAAACGAAGGTCGCCAAATTTTCGAAAGCCAATCTTCCGCCCGCAAGCGCCTCGAGGAAACCGCCGGACAAGTTGCCGCGGCGACAGAAGCCCTGCACGCCGCGGAGACCTCTCTCGACCGGGCCGAAGCCGAGGTGGAGCGCGGCGAACTCGAGCGTCAGCGCGTCGAGCAGGAAATGGCCAATGCGCAGCGCAACCTCGCGCAAATCCAATCCCGCCTCGAAGTCCTCGAGCAACTCAACCTTGAAGGCGAGGGCGCCACGCCCGGCGCGCAGGCCGTCCTGCGCGGGCTCGACCGTCCCGATCATTTCAAGCCCGCTGTCCGCGGCATGCTCGGCAGCTTGCTCCGCGTCGAGTCCGGATTCCTTCCGGCAATCGAAGCTGCACTCGGATCGCGTGGGGATGCCATCGTCATCACCGACAAGACCTCGGCCCGGGAAATTCTCGAGTCGCTCTACGAGCACAAACTCGGCCGCGCCAGCGTGGTCACACCGAACGGCAATCATTTCCCCGATCTTGGCGCGGCCCCCGAAGGTTCGCTTGGCTGGGCCGCGGACCGCGTTCGTTGCGAAGCCGACGATTTGCAACGTCTGGTGCGCGGAGTTCTTCACGGCGTGGCGTTGGCGACCAATCTCGATCACGCCACCGAACTGCGCGGACGCTATCCGTCGACTGCGTTTGCTACGCAGCACGGCGAACTCATCGATGCTGCAGGCATTGTTACCGGCGGACGTGCCGGCGAGGGGGTTACCTCGGCTTTGCAGCGTCGCGATGAAATTCTCTCGCTCGGACAAAAGCTGGCGCTCTTCCAAACCGAGCTGACCAAGCACGAGCAGGTCCGGCTCGGTGTGTTGTCCGGTCGTGACGGACAAAAAGAGGCCCTCGAATCGGCCCGCGCCGATGTCCGCGCCAAGCAAAACGAATTGGCCGCCTTACGGGCCAACCACAGCTTGCTCGAGAAGGAATTGCAGGAAGCGGAAAACCGCTCGGCCGGATTGAAACGCGAGCAGGAACGCGCGCTGCAGGACCTCGAGGCGGCCAAGCAGAAGACCCAGGAATTATCCGAACGCATCGCGGGTTGCCGTCAGCAGGTTGAAGAAGCCAACGCGAAATCGGCCGAGGCCATGGAATTGGCCCAGCGCGAGGCCGGCGAGCAAGAGGCCGCCGCCGAGCAATTCAACGAACTCCGCGTGCAACTGGCCGCCGCCCGCCAGCTCGAAGAGAGCCTCCAAGCGCAGCGCGCGCCGATGCTCAGCCGCATCGAGGAGTTGGAGGAAACCGTCCGCCAACGCGAGCAGGAGAAAACCTCCGCCGAAAGCCGCATCACCTCGGTGCAGGAACAAACCGAAGCGCTGGGCAAAGAGGCTTCTGCGCTGCAAGGCGAACTCGATGAAAAACAATCCGGTCTCGAGGGCCTGCAGAAGGAGCGCAGTTCTTTGCAAGCCGAGGTCCAGTCCGCCGACGAAAGTCTTCGCCAGAAGCGCCGCGAGCATGCCGAAATGCAGGACCAAAAGGGCAAGCTCGAGGTCCATGCGGCCGAACTTCGCCTCAAAGCGGAGAATCTGGCCGACGACATCCGCCGCCGTCACCACGTCGAACTCGGCGAGGTGCGGCTCGACAGCTATGCGCTGCACTGCGCGGTGCGCGATCATCGCAAGCGGCGCAAAACCAAGGCGACCGAAGGGGAAACCGCGGAGGGCGCAGAGAGCACGGAGACCACAGATGGTGCCGAGGTTGTCGCCGTCGAAGCCGAAGTCGAATCGACCGAAGAAAGCAAAGAGACAGCCGCTCCCGAAGGAATTGAAGCGGAACTCAATTGGGACGAGATCGAAGGCTACGTCAGCGAATTGCGCGACAAGCTGGACTCGATGGGACCGGTCAATATCGACGCCATTCAGGAATTCGACGATCTGCTCGACCGCCAGAAGTTCCTCGATGAGCAATTCACGGATCTGACGAATTCCAAGGAAGAGCTGCTCGAGGTGATTAAGAAGATCAACACCACGACGACCACGCTCTTTGCCGAAACTTTCGTAAAAATCCGCGACAACTTCCGCGAGACATTCAAAGAACTTTTCGGCGGCGGGAAAGCCGACCTCGCCCTGATGAACGAGGAAGACCCGCTGGAAAGCGGCATCGAAATCACGGCCAAGCCGCCCGGCAAGCAGTTGCAGAGTGTGTCATTGCTCTCCGGCGGCGAACGCACCATGACCGCCGTGGCGTTGCTCTTCGCCATCTACATGGTCAAGCCGAGTCCGTTCTGCATCTTGGACGAAATGGACGCGCCGCTCGACGAGTCGAACATCAACCGGTTCCTTGCCATGCTCGACCGCTTTGTCCAGCAGAGCCAGTTCCTCGTCATCACGCACAACAAGCGCACCATTTCCCGCGCCGACGTGCTCTACGGTGTGACCATGGAAGAGCAAGGTGTGAGCAAATTGGTCAGCGTGAAATTCACCGACTCCGCCGGCAACTTCTCCAAAGCCAAAGCCCCACCGCGCAACGAGAGCGCGGAGGAGTTGGAGCCGGCGGAGGCGTAGAGCGGAAGCGGGCTTGATGCCGTGCGCCCCACGGTAGGGACCACTGGCCTCAGCGGTCCGCACGCTTTGCTACAATCAGAAAGGCAGCGGGCGGCTGGGGCCAGCCACCCCTACCAAGCGGTGGGTAAAGTTAAAGAGCGACGCATTGTTGCATGAGCATTGGTGGATCGCGATGTCCCATCGCGATTTCTCGCGGGGTTATCGCGCCGGGACGGCGCGATCCACCTACGCGCCGCGGCTATAGCGCCACGTCGCCGAGGTGGTCGGAGAGATTGAGTTTCCGGGCCTCTTGGAAAGTGCGACGCAGAAGCACAAGGGAGGTGCGGTAGCGGGAGGCGATGCCCATGAGGGTGACACCGGTTCCGGGGTCGACGTTTTGCTCGCGCAGGCGTTGGCGGATGAGGCTGATGGTTTGGTCCCACGCGGCGAGGGCGGTAGCGATTTCTTCCGCGTGGTCGGCGGGTGGACGGGCGGCGGCGAAAGCGTCGGCCAGTTCGCGGAGGCCGCTTTTCATCATGGCTCGCAGGGCTTCGACTGATGGGGCGATTTCTGCAGCCAAGGCGGGCGGGCAGGCGGGCAGGAGGCGTCCGACGGACAGCGAGACTTCGCCGACCAGTTGTTGCAGGGTAAGGAGGTAGTCTTCGAGGCGCTGACGTTCGTCCGCGGGACAAGTCGGGCCGGCCATGGCTTTGAGGTAGACGCGTCCCTGCGAGGGGGTAAGCGCGAGCTTGGTGCGTTGCCAGACGGGCAATCGGGCGAATCCGCCGGGCAGACAGTCGGCCACGGTGCGCAGATAGCTGGTGACGCTGCGTTGTAGTTGGCGCTGGGGCAGCACGGGCCAGAGGAGGCGTTGGAAAACCGACGCGATGAGGAAGCCGTTGACCAGCCCGAAGAATGTTCCGGTGATTTTTTGGAACGGCACTGGTTCCTGCGCATTCAGTCCGATGATGGAAACCAGCACGAGGAACGACACCTGCAGCGGAACGGTGATTCCGTTGCGGTCATGGGCCCAGTAACCGAAAAGAAACAGCCACGTGGCGATGAAGATGTTGAAGACCGCGTAGCTGGCCATGAGCGGCGTGCCGGCAATGAGAGCGACGGTTCCGGCCGCCATGACGATGGTGAAAAGAACGATGTAATCGAACGTGCCGCGGTCGCCGGAGCCTTCGGGGCTCAGGGCGTTGAGCGCGGCGAAGTTGAAGGCGCACAGGACCATGAACGGTCCGCCCGGCGGGGAGAGCCAGTTTTCGATGACCAACGCGGTGACCGTGGCCAGCCCGGCGCGGATGCCATGACGCAGCCAGAAGCCGTCCGGCCGCGGCGGGGCCAGCGCGAGTCGTTCCTCGCGCGGAACTGTGGATTCGTCCGCCTGCCAGAGTGCATCGAGGTCGAGCAGGGTCTGCCGCAATTCCTGCAGGGCGAGGAGCAAGCCGGAGACGTCGACCATTTCTGCCGCCTCGAGTTGCTGCACTTTGGGGTCCGTGCGCAGTTCGACGATGGCGGAGCCGATGCGCTGCGCGATTTCCTCGAGTTCCGCTTTGGTCTCGGCACGAAGGCTCCCGTCTTTGCGCAACTCCTCCCATCCGCCGGATAACAGGTCGCCGGCACGATCGACATCCGCGGCGAGTCGCAAACGGTAGGGCTCGGGCGCGGGGCGCAGGGGTTCGACCGAGCGGAGCAGGCTGGCCGCCCGGGCGAAGAGGTCGACCGTTTGTCCGTGACGCCCGATCTCGCGTCGGAAGCTGGCGCTTTCCCGGGCGCCGAAGCGCAGGAGCGTGCGCATTTCCGATGCCAAGCGCGGGAAGTCGCGCAGGGCGGCAGCGAGGCCGTTCTGTCCCTCGCTGAAGCGAGACGCGGCGTGGGGAGTGGCGGCCGACAGTTCATCGAGCGCCGTGCCCAAGACGCGCCGGAAATCCCGATTGGCGTAGCTGGGAAAAATGGTGGTCTGCACCACCATGCTGACCACGATACCGAGCAGCACTTCCTCGATGCGGGCGAGGGCGTAGGCCCACGACATCTCCGGGTGGTCCATGCTGTTGGACGCGATGACAATGAACGTCAGTCCGGTGAGGAAAAAGGCATACGGCGCGCGCGACTGGCCGAAGAAAGCCACGCTGACCGTCACGACGACGAAGGTCGTTGTGAGATAAAGCAGCGGCGACTGTTGCCACGCACCGGTGGCGAGGTAGCCGAGCACGCCGCCGAGAATCGTGCCGATCAGGCGGAGGAACGCCTTCTCCTCCACCGCGCCGACGTAGCGGGCGATGAGCAGCACGATGACGGTGAAGACCGACCATGACGGGTATTGCAACCGCAGGACCTGCGCGAAAAAGAACGCAGTCATGCCGGCTACCGCCATCTGCAGACCCAGCGCCGCGGCCGCCGGATGCAACGAGGACCAGACGCGGCGGAGAGGCGGGTTGTGCGCGGCGGTTTCCACGCGCCGCATGGTGCGGGCAGGGGTGGCTTGCGTCGACGGCAAAAACCTGCACGATTTGCGGTTCCATGGGCTTCTCCCTGCGCGTCCCCGAGATCGTGATCGGTGATTTCATGCTCCCCTGGGGCATGGTTATCGGGGCGCTCGGATTTTTTGCCGCATGGCTGCTCGTCGGGCTGCTCGAGCAGCTGCGTCTGACGCGTTACATCTGGAATTTGCCGCTCTTTTTCATCGCCCTGGCGGTGCTTTGCGGCTGCACGCTCGGTTTGATCTTCGCGCCGTGAAGCCCAAGATTTTCATCACCCTCGGCGTCGTGTTGCTGGCCTTGATGGCCGCGCTGCTCATGTATACGCGCTATCTGACCAAGCCGTGGACGCGAGATGCTTACGTGCGGGCCAATGTGGTCGGCGTGGCGCCCCGTGTGGCCGGGCCCATCGTGCAGATCCCGGTGAAGGACAACCAAGCCGTGAAAAGAGGCGACCTGCTTTTCCAGATCGACCCGCGCACCTTCCAAGCCGCGCTCGACCAAGCCAAGGGGCAACTCGCCCAGACCCAAGCCAAGCTCGTCGACCTCGAAGCCAACGCCAAACGCGCCGTCGATCTCCTCGCTCAGAACGTGATCAGCCGCGAGCAATACGATGATCAAGTGCAGGCCTTCGAGGCGGCCAAAGCCGACGTGGAAGCGGCGCAGGCTGCAGTAGAGAACGCGCAACTCAACCTCGAGTTCACCACGGTGGTCTCGCCGGTCGATGGTTACCTGACCAATGTGAACACCAGTCCCGGCACCTACGTTGCGGCGGGTCAGCAGCTACTTGCGCTGGTCGACACCTCGACGTTCTGGGTGGCGGCCTATTTCAAGGAAACGCAAATCTCGCACGTGCAACCCGGCGACCAGGTGCGCATCACCTTGATGGGCCATGCCGGACAACCTTTCGACGGCGAGGTGGTCAGCACCGCGTGGGGTATCTTCGTGCAGGACGGCAGCACGATGGGCAACGAGATGCTGCCCAATGTCCCGCAGACCATCGACTGGGTGCGTCTGCCCAACCGCTTCCCGGTGCGCGTCCAGGTAACCGGACAACCTCCGGTGCCCCTGCGCATCGGACAAACGGCATCCGTCGCCGTGGTGAAACACTGACCATGGACTTACTCGCCGCTGCCAGTCCGGATTGGACGATACTCTTCCTGCGAACGTTTGCCGTCGTGGTCGGCTTGTCGCTGCTTTGGGCGGCAATCATGGCTGCAGTCGGCGTCATGCTCGTGCCTCGTCCGAGCAACCAGAAGCTGGCTCTCTGGGTCAGCCGCACCTGCCATCTTTTGTTCCGGGCGATCGCCCACCGCGCGCGCAACTACGTGCAGCTCGACCGCTACCTCGCGGTGCAGGGACCGGCCACCGTGCTGCTTTATCTCGCCCTGTTCCTCCTCATTTTTGTCGGGGCCTTCGCCTTCCTCTTCTACGGCGTGACCGGGTGCGCGCCCTTGGAGGCCTTTTACCGCTCCGGTTCCAGCATGAGCACGCTCGGGGTGGTCAATGCCTCGGGACCTTGGGCGCTCACCGTGATGTTTGTCGCCGCTTTCTGCGGCACAACGGTCATCTCGGTCTTCATCGGTTTTCTCCTCACGCTCTACACCGCCTACACGGCGCGGGAGACTTACATGAGCAAGATCGCGCTTTCAGTGGGCGAGCCGGGGTGGGGTCCGGAAACAGTGGCGCGCCTGCAGCGGCTCGAAGGCGCCTTGAGCGACAACGAAGTGGCCGACTGCGTCGAGTGGATCTGCGCCATGCGCGTGAGCCAATACATTTACCCGCTGCTCAATCATTTCCGCTCCCCGGTCCGCAACCGCCATTGGGTGGCCACGCTGCTCGCCATCCTCGACGCCATGGCCATCCGCGCGGCCGCGATCGAGGGAAAAATCTCCACGAGTTCCGCCCGTCTCCTCGCGCAGGGCACGCAGGCCTTCCGCTCGTTGAAAGACAGCGAGATCTCCCGCACTTCCGACTCGGACAGCGAGAGTCATATAGTCACTTGGATGATCGAGGAGGAAATGATGGGCACAACATCGGGTGCGGGCGTGCCGGACTGCGGCATCTCCCGCGCCGAGTGGAACAAAGCGATGGATTTTCTGGCCGCCAACAACGTCCCTCTGCTTCCCGACCGCGAGGCTTCCTGGCAAATGTTCAGCCGCATTCGTGCTAGCTACTTCAAGCCGGCCTACTTCCTGGCCGAGCATCTCTCCGCGGTGAATGCTCCGTGGTCCGGCCCGCGTCATCCGGCCTACGAGTTCCCGCCGGAATGGCCGTATCTGTCGCGGCACTATTTCGCCAAGGACAAGACAGCGGCGTGAGCGGGCCGACCGTCGGTCCTCCGATTAGAAGCGGAAAGCTTGGTAATTCGCCGGCGTGAAGAGCGTGTCCGACTTCATTTCGGTCTTGGCGAAGTCGATGTCACCCAAGGCGATCTTGCGGATGTCGTAATTGTTGTAGGTCCGGAAGTAATAGACGCGGTCCTGCAGGTCGCCGACCACCGAGTAGGAAGTGAACTGCGGGCTGTCGTTGACCCAGCGCCAGTAGAGGATGCCTTGAGGGATGTCCACCGTGTTCACCATGGACCATGCGCGGTTCACCGCGGAGAGATCGTCGGGAACTTTCGCTTGGGTCGCATTGATTGCGGCCATGCGGCTGAAGCGACCCTCCGGAGAGTAGTCGAATCCCATGAAGGTGCCTTCATCGAATTTGACCACGTCGTATTTGGACCATGCCTTCAGTTGCTCAGCGTAGTTCGGGTCATTGGTCATCGCGCCGACTTTGTTGTCAGCAACGACGGTCTCCCCGTTGAGAAACTCCACAACAACCGATTTGCCGGTCGGGTCGGTCACGGCAAAATGTAGGGTAATTTCCATCCCGGGCGCGAGGTCGGAGGTGACTCCGTAAAAAGAGTTGTCTTTGATCAAGGCTACCGCTTCATCGACCGTCTTGGCGTTGCCGAGAACGAGTGGCATGAGGTCGGTGATAGGACGAGCGCCCTCCTTTTTCGGCGGATATTTGCTCTCGCCCAGCCACAAAGCGCTCAAAGCCAGTCCGTGTTCGTTCATTCCGTCGCTGAAGATGCCCTTGTGGCTGATCCCGACAAAGCCATGCTCCGCTGTGAAAGATCCGAAATCATGGTTTCGCGGCACGCGCGTCATTTCCGCCTGCAGGTCTCCAGGCCATTCCATGGTGCGCCCGATGAAGGCATGCTTCTGGTCGTTGAGGAAGCGGAACCAAGTGCAGCCGTGGGCCGTGCCAAGATGGGAGAAGAAAAGTGGGATGAGGAGAAGCAAAGCTTTGGATTTCATAGTGGTGAGTCTGCTTATCGACTCCCACCCGATCCGGCGCAACTGGTTTTGTACACGGCCGTAGACATCATGGTTTGGCACGGCATCGAGTTCGTGTCTGGCGGCCATGGTTGGGACCGCGCGACCCTGCCTTTGCATTCCCGCTGTTCTATCCGTGCATCGCGCAGAAGACATTTGCCGCAGCGAAGGAGTTGTAGCCGCGGCACTTTGTGCCGCGAATCGGTTGAGCCAACGCGGCACAGAGTGCCGCGGCTACAGTTGTGTGGCTTAAAGGGTTGCTCCCTGCCGCTGAGTCCTTTGAACTTAAGCGGTCATGTCCTTGCACCACCGCCGTCCTGCCCGATCGAAACCCGACGACGAAGTCTTTGCCTCATCGGCGGCCAAGCACACTTTGCCCAAGACGCGTTTTCCCGAAGCCGAGCGTCCCGCGCGGGAGACCTATCAGTTGATCCACGATGAGCTGCTCCTTGATGGCAACGCGCGCCAGAACCTCGCCACATTCTGCCAAACGTGGGAGGAGCCCGAAGTGCATCGCCTGATGGACGAGTGCCTCGACAAGAACATGGTCGACAAGGACGAGTATCCTCAGACCGCGGAAATCGAGGCGCGTTGCGTTCACATGCTGGCCGATTTGTGGAATGCGCCCGGCACCGACACCATCGGCTGCTCGACCACCGGATCGAGCGAGGCCGCCATGCTCGGCGGCATGGCCATGAAATGGCGCTGGCGGGCCAAGCGCCGTGCCGAGGGCAAGCCGACGGACAAACCGAATCTCGTCTGCGGTCCGGTGCAAATTTGCTGGGAAAAATTTGCCCGCTACTGGGACGTCGAGCTGCGGCAGATTCCGATGGCGAAAGACCGTCTCATCATGTCTCCCACGGAAGCGTTGAAGCGGTGCGACGAGAACACCATCGGTGTGGTGCCCACGCTCGGGGTGACTTTCACCGGCGACTACGAACCAATCGCCGCGGTCAGCGCCGCGCTCGACGACTTGCAGGCCCGAACCGGTCTGGACATCCCGATTCATGTCGACGGGGCCAGCGGCGGCTTCCTCGCGCCTTTTTGCGCGCCGGATCTGGTGTGGGACTTCCGCCTGCCGCGGGTCAAATCGATCAATGCTTCCGGGCACAAATTCGGCCTCGCGCCGCTCGGGGCGGGGTGGGTGGTCTGGCGGGAGAAAGGCGACCTGCCCGAAGACCTCGTCTTCAACGTCAACTATCTCGGCGGCAACATGCCGACCTTTGCTCTGAACTTCTCGCGTCCGGGCGGACAAATCATCGCGCAATACTACAACTTCCTCCGCTTGGGTCGCGAAGGCTATGCCAAGATCCACAGCGCGTGCTATGACACCGCGCGGTGGTTCGCTGATCGGCTGGCCAAACTGGGTCCATTCGAAATCATCTACGGTGGCGACCCGGCCTCCGGCATTCCCTGCGTGAGTTGGAAGCTGCGCGACGGCGCCCACGTGCCGTTCGGGCTCTATGATCTGGCCGACCGCCTCCGCGTGCGCGGTTGGCAGGTGCCTGCCTACAGCATGCCGCCGGATCGCGAAGACCTCGTGGTGCAACGTATCCTCGTGCGCAACGGCGTGACCCGTGATCTCGTTGCCGCCTTATTTGAAGATTTCCGTCGCTCAATGGAATACTTCGAGACGCACCCAGTCGTCGCTCCGCTACGCGCAGAGGAGGGGACGGCCTACCATCATTGAGGAGCAGCGCGGCGCCGCCTTCAGACGCAAGCTTGGGCGGCGATGGTCTTTCAACTCTTAGCGTAATGTTTATCACGAAATGCCTCCGTTGGTTAGGAAGGAGGCGGCATGAACGGCGGCGGAGAGGGCGTATGGGGGCTGTTCCGCGCCACACTGATCGGATAAGGCGGGCTATTCGGAAACCAACGACTCAAACCCGGTTCAGCTTATCCAGCCCCCGCGCAAAGATCCCTCAGGCGGAGCCGAAAGCCACCACGTGAACAGGACGTCAGAATCAGGATGACGTGAGACGAGATAGACCGAAAGACCGGTTGCCGGGTCGTGGATGAAATCCGGGTGCCAGTGAAAGCGCTGTTCCGTAAATTCAAGGACTGCACGACAGCCAAGAGGCAAGTCCGTCGGGGCGACCACAACGTTAGGAGCTGGAAACTATACGAAGGTGGAAATCTGAGGCAACGGAGCCCCTCTTCAGCTTTTGGTGAGAAATTCAGATGGATTTCCCGCGCCGGCGCGGGGTAGGCAGAAACAAAGCTCAGTCCGTGCGGCGTTTGAGGTCGGCGTCTTTCTTTTTGCCGGGGAGGAGGTCGCGGAGTTGGGCGAGGGGGCTTTTGGGCGGCGAGGCTGCTGTGCCGGCGGCGGCGCCTCCGGTCACGCGGTCGCCGCCGTTGTCGCGGGAGGCTTGCAGGGCGCTCTCGGCGCGGCGGAGGAGATCGGTCGGAGTTCTTTGTTCGTCGGGCACGGCCACGGCCACGCCGACCGAAACGCGGTGCGTGTGGTCGGTGTCCTCGGCCCACATGGCGGCGACGATTTGTTCGCCCACGTGACGTGCGCCGGCCGGCGGGGTGTCGGGCAGGACGGCGACGTATTCGTCATGGGCCCGGCGCAAAAAGACATCATGGGTGCGCGCGCAATGGACCCGCAGGGCGCGTTCGAGGATGCCGATGCCGACCGCGGTCTCCGGTTTGTCGAAACCGACCAAAAGCAAAGCGAGCGGAGTGCTCTCGGCTGAACCGCGGGTCCATGCCGCTTGGAGCGTTTTGGTGAGTTGCTCCCGGGCTTCGAGGGCGGAGGGGGGCGAAGGTTCGGTCGCCATCATGGGTCAACATCCGGCGGGAAGGGGCCGCGCGCAAGCATGGTGTGAGATTCGGTTGCGCGATGCTGTTTGCCGCGGCCTGGTCCACGGGTTAGTTTAGATTCGTATGGAGTCTGCGCCGTTCGCC
Organism: uncultured Chthoniobacter sp.; assembly: GCA_964545425.1. GTDB lineage: Bacteria > Verrucomicrobiota > Verrucomicrobiia > Chthoniobacterales > JACTMZ01 > JACTMZ01. The sequence goes on from CAZJGQ010000006.1 coordinate 18,607, forward strand.
CCAGACGAGGCAGCCCGCCAGCGTGCCCTGGAGGAGTTGCAACTGCTGGACACCCCGGCTGAGCAGGAATTCGACGATATCACCCTTCTCGCCTCCTTTATTTGCGAGACCCCCATCGCGCTGATCTCGTTGATCGACAAGGATCGCCAGTGGTTCAAAAGCCGCGTCGGCATCGAGATCGCGGAGACCCCGCGGGACATCGCGCTTTGTTCGCACGCCATTCTCGGTGACGACATTTTCGAGGTGGCCGATGCGACCCAAGACAAGCGGTTCACCGACAATCCGGTGGTGACCGGCGATTTGCACCTGCGTTTTTACGCCGGGGTGCCGCTGAAAACTTCGGACAACCACAATGTCGGCACGCTGTGCGTCATCGACCGCGAGCCGCGCCGTCTGAGCGAGTCGCAACGGGCCGCGCTCCGAGCGCTCGGGCGCCAGATCATGCGCCTGGTCGAGTTGCGCAAGTCGACGCGAATGCAGGCCGAATTGCGGCGCAAGCTGGCTTCGGAGACCGCGCTAAGCCGCGCCATGATCGAGCACGCCGGGGCGGGCATCATTTCCACCGACCTCGATGCCAACATCGTGACCTTCAATCCGGCGGCGGAAGCCATGCTCGGCTACCGCGCGGATGAAGTGATCGGCAAGGCCTCGCCGGTGACACTGCTCCACGACCCGGAGGAAATTGCGCGGAGAGGTGCCGAACTCTCCGCCCGCTACGGCGAGGACATTACCGGTCTCGACATCTTTCTTCGTCCGCTGCGCGACGCGGCCGCCGACACGGTCGAGTGGACTTACACGCGCAAGGACGGGAAGAAGATTCCGGTCAGTCTGACCCTTTCGCTCTTGCGCGACGATTCCGGCGAGCCTTTCGGCTACCTCGGGGTGATACGCGACCTCACCGAGGTCAAAGCGAGGAGTCGCCAGCTGGAAGCCTCCGCCCGCTTGGGCGATATCATCCGTCGAAGCCAGGAGGATTTCATCGCCCGCGGACCGACCAGCGAGATGTTCGACCGCCTGCTGAGCGACATTCTCGAATACACGCACAGCGAATACGGTTTCATCGGCGAGGTGCTCTACGACGACCAAGGCGCGCCCTATCTGCAGACGCACGCCATTACCAACATCGCGTGGAACGAGGCGACGCGTAAGCTTTACGACGAGCAGAAGAAGACCGGCATGATCTTCCGCAATCTGCACACCTTGTTCGGCGCGGCCATAACCACGGGTGAGCCGGTCATCGCCAACCATCCGGGGACGGACCCGCGCCGCGGCGGTCTGCCCCACGGGCATCCGGCCATGAATTCGTTCCTTGGTATACCTTTCCGCTACGGCGAGAAACTTGTCGGCATGGTAGGGGTGGCCAACAAGCCCGGAGGCTACGATGATGAATTCGTCCGCGAGTTGACTCCTCTCACCGCCTCCTGCGCCGCGCTCATCCACGCCATGCGCCTTGATGCCGAGCGCTCGGCCACCCGCCAGTCGCTGACCCGCGAGCAGGATCGCTTCCGCTTGATCGTCGACACGGCGGCCGAGGCCTTCATCGAGATCGACGAAAACGGCAGGGTGACCGAGTGGAACCAGCATGCGGCGGAGGATTTCCACATTCCGGTATCCGAGGCGGTCGGTCGTGCGGTCGACGAGTTGGTCACCTTGCGCGGCGAAGACGGCAACCTGTCGGGGCTGTGCGACCACGTGCCCCGCGAGTTGGAGAGTCCGGGCCAAGTGCGCGAGTTCACCTTCCTCCGGACCGACGGCTCGCAGTTCCAGGGCGAATTGGTCATGTGGGCCATGCCGGAGGGGGACTCGCGGCGTTTCTGCGCCTTCATCCGCGATGTGACCCAACGCCACGAGCTGGAGACCCAGCGGCGTTTGCGCTTCCAGTCGGAAACCCTGCTCAAGGAAATCCACCACCGGGTGAAGAACAACATGCAGGTCATCTCCAGCCTGCTCAGTATCCAGTCCGGACAATTGAAGGACGCCGCGCAGCGCGATGTCTTCCTCGAGTGCCGCGAGCGCATCCGCGCCATGTCGCTCATCCACGACAAGTTGTATTCGGCCGGACGCTACGAGGGGATCGATTTCGGCGATTACTTGAAGGAGATGGTCGCCTTGATCACGTCATCGAACCGCCCCGGCGATGCCGAGGTGCGCATCGACCTGCAGGTCGAACCGGTCGAGGTGCCGGTGGAAAAAGCCGTGCCGCTTTCGCTCATCGCGAGCGAACTCGTCCTCAACTCGCTCAAGCACGCCTTCCGCGGACGCCGTGTCGGCACGCTGACCGTGCGTTTGGCGCGCGAAGACGGCACTTGCCGTCTCTTTGTCGGCGACGACGGACCCGGCATGCAGCCGCCGGACCCGAATCACGCGGGCGTCGGACTGCAACTCATCGAGGGCCTGACCAAGCAAATCAAAGGCCGGCGCGAAGTTTCCCCCGGCCCCGGGGTCGGCACGACTATCACTTGGGAACAATGAGCACGGCCAAACCAACGCGCATTCTGATTGTTGAAGACGAGGCCATCACCGCGATGGACTTGGCTGCCGAGTTGCGCCATCTCGGCTATGACGTCTGCGGCACGGAGGACACGGCCGACGGCGCGGTCGCCGCGGTGGAAAGGGAGAAGCCCGGACTCGTCCTGATGGACATTCGCCTCGGTGACAATGGCGACGGGATCGAGGCCGCACAGCGCATCTCGGACCGTCACAAGACGGCGGTGGTTTTTCTCACCGCGCATTCGGACGAGGAGACGCTGGCCCGCGCATTGGCTGTCTCGCCCTACGGCTACATCGTCAAACCCTTCCGCGCCCGCGAATTGAAAGTGGCGGTGGAGCTGGCCCTGAGCAAACACGCAGCCGAGCGCGCTGCGACGGAAAAAATGTCCGAACTGGTCCTGACGGATCCGCTGACCGGATTGGCCAACCGCCGCCATTTCGACCAGACGCTGGCCTCCGAGTGGGACCGTGCGGCGCGGGAGAAGCATCCGCTCGCCGTGATCATGGTCGATATCGACCACTTCAAAGCCTACAACGATTCGCGCGGGCATGCGGCGGGAGACGAGTGCCTCAAAGCGGTGGCTACAGCGTTGCGCGGTCATTGCACGCGTCCGGGTGACTTGGTCTGCCGCTGGGGCGGGGAGGAATTCGCCGTTATTTTGCCCGGCACGGATGCATCCGGCGCCGGACATGTGGCGCGCGCCTTGGTTGAGGTTGTGCGGGCGCTCGGTCTGGAGCATGGCAAGTCCGAGGCTTCGCCTTGCGTGACGATTTCGGCGGGTGCTGCGTCCGCGCTGCCTTGCGATGATGGTTCGGCTGCCGCGTTGGTGGAGAAGGCGGATGCGGCGCTTTACGCGGCGAAGCAGGCGGGGCGGAATCAGGCGAAATAGGGATTGTTGTAGCCGCGGCACTCTGTGCCGCGAGAGCGTTGAGAGGTCGCGGCACAGAGTGCCGCGGCTACAGGTCACTCCAACGGCTCCACCGAAACCCAGTCGATGGTCATGGTCTGTGGTTCGTGCCAATCGGCGCGGCCGGCCCAGGGCATTTGGCGCAGGCCGAAGATGACGCGGGCGGGGCGGTCGGGGACGGCGTCTTCGATGGTGTGCTGCAGGACGTTGTCGATGAGGAAGCGGATTTCGTCACGGTCCCATTCGATGGTGTAGATGTGGAATTGGTCGTCTTGCAGGGAGAGCGGTTCGCCTTCGGCGTCGCGTGCGGGTTGTTTGATCAAGGTGGTGGGCTCTGGTTTCTGTTTGTCCGCGGCGATCCACGTGGCCATGCGCAGGTCGGTCCATCCGCCGTCGGGTCCGGTGGGATGATGCGGTCGGCGGCTTTCGGTGTCCGTCGCGGTGATTTCGAGGTCGATCTCGTCGATCGTCTCCTGCTCGCGGTAGGTGAAGATCATGGCGGCGAGGCCGGGGATGGCGGTGTTCTTGGCGCGCATGCTGATCCGGTTTCCGGCACCGACGGGTCCGAAGGACAGTGTCTGGAAAGGCCAGAATCGCCAGGGGCGTTGGCGGCGCTTGAGGAATTCGCGCTCGGCGGTGAGGTAGGCGTAGCCGTCGCCGGGGATGAGTTCGGACCAACCCGTCACGGGGGACAACTCGGCTCGGTAATCCCAGACCAAGCCTCGTCGGGTTTCGGGTTTTCCGGCGGCGTCGAATCCCTCGAAGTATTCCTGGGCGAAAGTCGGGGGCACGAGCAGACCGGAAGCAAGCAGAAGCGCGAGGCCGCGGCTACGCATCCACGATCTTGGCTGTGCGGTCCCGCGGAACGACATGGCAGGTGTCGACGATCAAAGGCACATGGTCGGCCAGTTCGTCATATTTCACGCCGCGGTGTGCCGTGCAGACGATGGCGGCGTGGTAAGTTTTCAATTCGTGGTCGCTCCAAGGGATGGAATGACGGTCGGACCAGTGGTTGTGTCCCGGGCCGATGCGGAGCACGTAGGGATCGTAATACTCCACCTCGGCGCCCTTGGAGCACAGCAGGTCCATGATCTCGTAGGAGGGCGACTCGCGGTCGTCCGAGATGCCCGGTTTGTAAGCCACGCCGAGGACAAGGACGCGCGCGCCGCGCAGGGTGCGTCCGGCCGCATTCATGGCTTCAAGCAGGTGGTTGACCGCGTAGTAGGGCATGGAGCGGTTGATCTGTCCGGCCAGCTCGATGAAGCGCGTGTCGTAGTTGTATTCCTTGGCTTTCCACGTGAGGTAATACGGGTCGATGGGAATGCAATGCCCGCCCACGCCGGGGCCGGGATAGAAGGGCATGAAGCCGAACGGCTTGGTCTTGGCCGCCTCGACGACTTCCCAAATATCGATGCCCATGGACGAGTAGATGCGCTTGAGCTCGTTGACCAAGGCGATGTTGATGAAGCGGAAAATGTTTTCCGTCAGCTTGACCGCTTCGGCCGTGTCGCAGTCCTTGACCGGCACGAGGTGCTTGATCACGCGGCCGTAAAGTTCCTTGCCGCGTTCGAGGCAGGCCGGGGTGAGGCCGCCGATGACCTTGGGCATGTCGCCGAGCACGCTCTGGTGGTTGCCCGGGTCCTCGCGCTCGGGCGAGAAGACGAGGGCGAAATCTGTTCCGGCTTTCAATCCCGAGCCCTTCTCCAGCACGGCTCGCAATTCCTCGCGGGTCGTGCCCGGGTAGGTGCTCGACTCGAGCGAGACGAGCATGCCGTGCCGGAGGTGCGGGGCGACCTCCCCGCCGGCTTGCAGAATGTGGGAAAGATCGGGGTCCTGATGTTTGCGCAGCGGGGTGGGGACGCAAATGATGACCGCTTCGGCTTCGGACAGGCGGTCTTTGTCGTGGGTGAATTCGAGCCGGCCGGTGGCGAGCGCCTCTTTCACGCGCTCCGACGGCAGATGGACGAGGGGCGAATGGCCTTGTTGCAATTCGAGGAGGCGTCCCTCGTCGGCATCGTAGCCGAGCACGCGGCAACCGGCATCGGCGAAGCCCAGCGCGAGGGGGATGCCGACGTAGCCGAGCCCGACGATGGCGACCTCGTGGCGCGCGTGGGGCGGTTTGGGGATCATGGCGCGGCCGTGGCCGGGGTGAGCCTTTCCATTTTCTGGCCGAGGTCTTTCCGGCGGAGGAAAATGTATTGGAAGGTTCCGATCAGCGCGCAGATCAGGCGGTATTGATGGAAGCCGAGGTGGTCGAAGAAGATGGCGGCGATCATTTTCCAGAATTCGCCCCAAGAGGCGGTGCGCCAGCGCGACGATTCATTGATCAAGACGGCGAGCAAGGTGATGAACACACCGGTGATGTAGGCGAGGAAAAGCAGGATGAGCACTTCTTTGACCGTGGCCAGTCCGGCAATCAAAAGAATGATAGCCAAGGTGTAAGCGAGCAGTTCGACCAACGGGGCGAGGGCTTCGAAGATGAGGAAAAAGGGCAGGCCGAAAATGCCGGTCATGCCGTAGCGCGGATTGAAGAGCATGCGCCAGTGGCGGAGGATCGACTGCAGGGTGCCGCGCTGCCAGCGGTTGCGCTGCGAGGCGTATTGTCCCCAGTGTTCGGGAACTTCGGTGTAGCAGACGGCGTCGGGGGTGAAGGCGAGCGCGTGGTTGCGTCCGTTGCGCCGGTCGTAGATGTGTCCGTTGAGCCGGATGGCGAACTCCATGTCGTCGGTGATCGAATCCGGCCAGGGTCCGCCGGCGGCCTCGAAGACGCTCTTTTTCACGAGGAGCAGCGCGCCGGAAATGCAGAGCATGCTGCGCAGGCGGCTCAGGCCGGTGCGGGCCCATTGGAAACTGCGGGCGTATTCGATCTCCTGGTTCAGTCCGAGCATGGTGCGGGGCAAACCGCGGCGGGTGATCGTGCCGTTCTCCACGGTGAGGCCGTTGGAAGGACGGACCACGCCGGCGGCGGCGGCCAAGCGCGACTCGACGAGGAAGGGACGCGCCATGTGGAGCAGTCCATCGGGTTCGAGCACGCAGTCGGCATCGATGACGCAGAGCAGGGGATAGCGCGCGAGTGCGGAACCGGCGTTGATAGCGTCGGCGCGGCGCCCGTTTTCTTTCTCGGCCACGGTCAGGTTCGGGTGCTCTTCGCTCTCGTAAACGGCGTGGATGGCGCGCGTGTCGATCTGGGTGCGTCCGTGTTTGTCGACCTTGCGCAGCCCGAAGTGCTCCTTGAGCACGGCCAAGGTGCCATCGGTCGACCCGTCGTCGACCACGATGACTTCGTGTTCGGGGTAGTTGAGCTTGAGCACGTTTTCCACCGTGTTGACGATGATGGCTTCCTCGTTGTGGGCCGGGACGATGACCGAGACCGGCATGGAGAGCTCGGATTTGGCGATGCGGTCGAATTCGGCGAAGGTGATGCCCCCCTGGTAGCGTCGGATCTGCGACGCCCCAAGGAAGACCAGCAGCAGGTAGATGAGATGCAGGGCAACGAAGTAACCGAGAATGCCCCAGAGAATGTAGTGGACGATGGTTATCATGCTTTGGCCTCCCGGGCCGCGAGGGCCCCGTGTTCTTCGAGAACTTGCCGGCAGGTGTCGCGGGCGAAGCGGTCCGAATCACCGGTCATCGCCGCGGTAAGCGCCTTGCGTCCGGGATCACCCAGCTGCCAGAGCGCCTGTGCGGCGGAAAAGCGCACCCACCATGAACGGTCGCGCAGACCGGAGGTGAGCGAGGCGATGTGGCGTTCGGCGCGCAGCCTGCCGAGGGCCTGCATGGCGACGTTGCGCACTTCCCAGGCGGGATCGCCGGCCAAGCGCGCGATGGCGTCGCCGGTGCCGTGGTCGCCGATCTGCCCGAGGGCGCGCACGGCGTTGAGCCGCACGCGGAAGTCGGAACGTTCGAGCAACTCGGTGAGCGGCTCGACGGCTTCGGGGGCGCGCAGCATGCCGAGGACGCGGGCCGCGACATCGATGGCATTGTCCGAGTAGGTGCCGTGGACGTTGGCGAGAACCTGGAGCAGGGGTTCGACGGCGGGTTGTCCGAAAGCGTGCAGCATTTCGGCGACGCGCCGCTGGTTCATTTCGCCGGGCATGTCGAAGGCGAGGACGATCTGCGGAATGGCGCGCGCTTCGTCGAGGGAGGCGAGCGAGCGGGCGGCGGCGAAGCGCACGGCCAGCACCGGATCCTGCAAAGCATCGAGCAGTGCGGGAACGGAAACGCCGTCGCCGAGATAGCCGAGACGTTCCGCGGCCTGCAGGCGGCGTTGCCAGTTGCGGTGTTGCAAAGCGGCCGCCTCCTTTTCGCGAAGCGGAAGCGAGGTGAAGAGGGCGGCCAAAGGAGCGCGTTCGGGCCGCTCGAGGCGGTCGGCAATTTCCATGAGCAGGGTCAGGCTCTGCTCGGGCTTCCGCTGCAGCGCGGCGATCACGCGGGCGGGTTCCTCGCGTCCGGCGAGGTAGGCCGTGACGAGGGGTTCGATTTCGCGTCGGAAGTCCGCCGACCGGCGGACTTCGGCTTGGGCGGAGAGACGCACGAAGACGATGACCGCGAGGACAACCGCGCTCATCGCGGTGAGAACGAGCGAGACGTCGAGCGCGATGCGGACAAGATTTGGACTTAGAATTTCCATACGGCTCCTATGGTGGGTGACCACTGCTGGTAAAGTTGCCCGGCATTGTTCTCGCGCAGGCGGTAGACGTATTGCAGGCCGGCGATGACGGAGAAATTTTCCGTGATCGGCTGCTGGTAGAAGACGGATCCGATCCAGGCATTGGAGAGGCTTTTGTCCCCGGTGCCGAAATCGAGGTCGGGGTCCGTGCCGTAAGCGAGGCCGACGCTGAGGCGTCCGCCGCGGGGCATGTTCCAGAAATTCAGCGTGCCGGAGTAGTAGTTGTAGTTGTCCTCGTTGAAGGCCCAGCCGTGCGCGTAGCGGAAGGTGAGGAAGATGTCGTCGGTGAACCACCACGAGAAACCGGGCTTGATTTGCTCGATCGAGCCGGGGCCGAGGGGATCGACGCTGGAGAAGTTGTATTGCGTGTAGTCGAAGAGCAGGAGCAGGCGCGGGGCGACCTGGTATTCGAGCCCGCCCTCGTAGATCTGGTTGGGGGAAAATTGCGGGTCGGGGCAGAACGAGAGCTTGGTGTGGAGCTCGAGGTATTTGGTCGGATACCACGAGGCGAGGCCGCTGTAGAGGATGTCGGTGCCCGACGGCGGCCGCTGCCGGATATCGATGGCCGTGCCGATGATGAGATTGCGCAACGGCTGGTAGAGGATTTCGACGTATTCCTGCTGCCACGCGGAGCGTCCGTCGTTGAATGCGGTGAAGGTGTAGAGCGGGACGATCGTCCAGCGCTTGTAAGGTGCTTCCGGTTCGGCGACTTCGACGCCCTGCTCGAGGATGACTTCCTGGTTGAGGAGCGCAGCCGGGTTCTCGTTCTGGGCGGCGAGCGGGGAGAGACTGACCGCGGCCGTGGTGAGAATGATGGCGGCGGCTTTTTTCATGCCGCCCTCCTTTGCGCCGCCCCGCGGGCCCGCTCGAGCAGGTCGTCGACGGTTTGTTCGAGGGTCCAGCGCGGACGGAATCCGGTGAGTGCGTGCAAGCGCTCTTCCACCGGATGGCGCTGGGTGATTTGGTCGAACTCCGCGCCGTAGGCCCGATCGAAGGGGACAAACTCGATGGTCGAGGAGCTTTGCGCCCGGGCGATGACGAGTTCGGCCAGGTCGAGGATGCGCGTCTCGCGTTCGTTGCCGACATTGACCGGCTGGCCGGCAGCTTGCGGATTGCCGGCGAGGAGTTCGATCGCGGCCACGGTGTCGCGCACATCGCAGAACGAGCGGGTCTGGGTGCCGTCGCCGAAAACGGTGAGCGGTTCGCCCGACAGGGCCTGCTTAATGAAGCGTGGGAGGACGAATCCGTAGTTGCCGGTCTGGCGGGGGCCGACCGCGTTGAAGAGCCGCGGGATGGTCACCTGCAGACCGTGTTCCTGCCGGTAGGCCATGGCTTGGATTTCGTTGGTCAGTTTGCTCAGGGCGTATCCGGTGAGCCCGCCCTGTTTCGGCAGGTAAACCAATTCGTCGTCCTCCCGCAGGTCGCGGCTGTGCGTGTGGCTGTAGACGGAGGAACTCGAAGCGATGACCACCTGCGGATGGCGCGGAGCGGCGGCGATGGTGGAAAGCAGGTGCTCGGTGGCGCAGACGTTGACTTCGGTGACGCGGACCGGTTCGCGCAGGACGCGGAACATGCCGACCACCGCGGCCAGATGGTAAACGCGGTCGGCCACGTGCACCGCACCAGCCAAGCCGTCCCAGTCCATGATGTCGGCATGAACGAAACGGAAGCGGGGATTGTTTTGGAATTCCTCCAGATTGGCCCGGCTTCCGGTGCTCAGATCGTCAACGGCCACCACTTCATCCCCCCGGTTCAAGTGGTGCTCGACCACGTGTGAACCGATGAAACCTGCACCGCCGGTGACGAGGATATTCATTGTTGAAGACGTTTTCGTTGCCATCGGTGTCCGTGATTAGAACCGCGGCCCTCACGATGCTCCATGGGGTGAGTTGCCCATGCGGCAGCATGCGTGAGCGGTGGGGCGAATGACGGAGAGGTCCTCACCCTCTACTTCGGACACATCGTTCCCCGCACCGTGGCCGGGTGCGAAAACCATGGTTACGAAAATGCGTCGGCACCTTGTGTGCGTTGTCCATCACGTATGCAGCACGGGCTGCGGAGTTCACTTGGTCCGGCGGTTCGAGCGGTGCGGGTGATGCGTGGCGTCAGGCCAACAATTGGAGCCCGGCGGCAGGTCAAGGTGGTCCGGGCAACGGTGACGTTGCCGTCTTCGGGACGAACGGCACTTCGTCGAACATCGGGATAAAGTTCAACGACGGGCTTGGTCTGACCACCACGGTGGCCGCGATCCGGCTGACGGCGGGGCCGAGTCGCGTGGTCTTCAACAGCTCGCCGAATTCCTCCGGCAGATTGCAGCTCGAAGGTTGGCAGGGAACCTTGCTGGCCAACCATTCGATGTCCTCGCTGTTGACCCTGCGCAACGGCACGGACAGTTCCATGCGCGTCGAGCTGCTTTCCGGCGGGACGATCCATGTCGCATCGGCGTCCGCCGGTATTGTCATGGAGAGTGAAGTGGCCGGAGCACACGGTTTCACGAAAAGCGGCAGCGGAGTTCTGCAGTTGACGCATTCCAATTCGCTTGGCGGCCAGGTGGTGGTGGCTGGCGGAACTTTGGAGTTGGCCAGCGGCACCGGCAGCTCGCTGGCTTCGGTCAGCAGATTGCGTTTGGAGAGCGGTGCGGTGGCGCGACTCTCCGCCGCAGAGCAGTTGGGGAATACAACGGCCCTCGATCTGGCCGGCGGCACCTTGCGCGGGGCTGTCGGAGTTGTCGCGGTGGTGGAGACGGCCGGAACGCTGACCCTCAGTGCGAGCTCGGTCATCGATCTCGGTGCTTCCAATCTCCGCTTGGCCGACAGTTCCGTCATTGTTTGGAACGCGGGCGCCACGTTGACCATCACCAACTGGCGCGGCATCGACAACGGCAACGCAGGGCGGCTGTTCTTCGGTCCGGGCGGATTGACGTCGACGCAGTTGGCGCAGATCTACTTCGCCGATCTCGGGATTCAAGGGGCGCAGCTGATTGGACCCGATGGCGAGTTGTCTCCCATCCCCGAGGCGCCCGTCACCGCCGCGGCCGCTGTGCTTGCCGGTTTTATCGTCTGGCGCGAGCGCCGCCGCCTGCTGCGGGCAGTGCGGCATCGGTTTGCTCCGCGAACCGGCGCATCTGCATGGAAAGAAGATAGCTGTCGTAGCGCGGACTGATGAACTCCCACTCCCACCAACGCTCCAGGGAACTGGCGCGCTGGATTTGGTTGTCCCAGTTGTTGAGGATCCACCAGTCGCCGCCCTCCGGCACGACAAGGGCCGAGTGGGTGATGCGTCCGTAATCCTCGGGCACGGTGGCCAGGGCAACGAAGGTCCGGCTGGCGCTGAATCCGGCACGATCGAGGCGTTGCTTTTTGGTCAGGGCATAATCCTCGCAATCGCCGTAGCGTGCCGGCGGGAGATGGGCGAGGGCCGGGCGATGCACGCGCGGTTCGGTCACCGGTTTGTCCGGCATGGCGTAGTTGTGCACGTCGGAGAGGTAATGGATGTCCCGGTTGACGTCCGCATTGACGCGGCGGAGCAGCTGGCGCTCGTTGTCGGTCAAACGCGGAAACGTCGAGCTGCGCAGATGGAGTCGCTGTGTTTCGTTGAGCATGCCTTGGTAAGCGGAGGGATTGCCGCGCGGTTCGCGGTAAGGCGCATCGACCGCGTCTTCGATCGGTCCGAGGCAAGCGGCAAGCAAGGCGGCCGACGCGGCGACGGCCACGGCGGAGTGGCGAGTGGATCGTTTCATCGCATCCCACGATGAAAGTCGGCGAGGCGCCTCGCCATGGGGCGCTGCCATACGGGCACAACACCCCATTCCGCATCACGTCGCGCGGCCTATGATGGCTCTCGTATCAAACACACATCATTATGAAAAAACATCTGCTTCCCTTGCTAGTCCTGGCCGGCGTCACCGCGGCCGGTCTTTCACTTCCCGCCGCCGTCGTGGCGCAAGAGCCCGCGCCGGGCGCGTCGGCTCCGGACATTGTTGCCGTGGCCTCCTCCGATGCGAACTTCAGCACGCTGGTCTCCGCGCTGCGCGCCGCGGATCTGGTCGGCGCCCTGCAGGGTAAAGGACCCTTCACCGTTTTTGCGCCAAACAACGCGGCGTTCGCCAAGTTGCCGCCCGGAGCGCTGGACGATCTGCTCAAGCCGGAGAACAAAAAGAAACTCGCGGCCATCCTGAAAAACCACGTGATCGAAGGCAAAGTGATGGCGGCCGACGTGAAGAGCGGCATGGTCAAGACCCTCGACGGCAAGAAAGTCGAAGTGGCGGTGGAGGACGGCAAAGTCGGCTTCGGCGGTGCGCAAGTCATCGCCACGGACATCAATGCTTCCAACGGCGTGATCCACGTCATCGACATGGTGGTCATGCCCGACTGAATTTGTGCATGGGCGCGCGGTCAACTTGCACTCGCAAGCCAAACCGCGTTTGCACAGGGCCATCCCGCGGTGGGGCGGGATGGCCCAACTTTTTTTGGCTAATGTAGCCGCGGCACTCTGTGCCGCGTGGCGGGAGGATACGCGGCACAGAGTGCCGCGGCTACAGTTGTGGACTCCTCAGCATAATCCCCCATGGTCGGGTGCCGCATGGGGCGCGAAGGTGAAGGTGATGAAAACAATCCGCCGCTCCGCGTGGGTCGCCGCCTTCGCCGTTCTCCTGCTCGCCGCTTGTTCCACCCTGCAGCCTCTCGAGGGTGATGCCGTGCAGTGCGACGTGTGCGACACGATTTGGATCCGGCTGTTCGAATCGAGCGGCGCTCCCGGGGTTTACCGACTGAACCACGAGGTCAAGCGCAAGCCCTGCCGCACCTGCCAAGCGCTGGCCATGAATTACTTCCAATCCGGCGAGATCCCGAAGCGTTGTGCGGACTGCGGCGGCAACCTCACCCTGCGTCCGGTCAACGTCACGCGCTGACCGCCTCGGGCCTTCGCCCCTGAGGGTTTCACCGCATGGCGCGTGCGCATGAGCGCGGCGAAACTTTCCTCGTAATCCTAACCAAACACACACCATGGAAACATTCCGCTACATCGTCGCCTTGTTGCTCGTAACCCTCGTTCCTGCTGCGCTGCTTTATTGGCTGCTGCTGCACGGCTTCCTGCCGCTGTGGCGGCGGCTGGGCATCTCCGCCTCCCAATATCTGCTCTGGGCGGCGGTTATCGTGGTGGCCTTCGTGTTTTCCACTTGGCGCGAGACCTTGTTGCGCAACGAATACGGCTTCCAACCGATGCTCGCCGCGATCGGCATCATCTTCTTGGCCGCCGCCATCATCTTTCGCCTGCAAATCGAGCGTCATCTCCCTTGGCGCGTGCAACTCGGACTCCCGGAAATCGATCCGATGGGCCACGGGCAAAAGTTGATCACCTCCGGACCTTACGCCCACACGCGGCACCCGCGCTATGTGCAGGTCTTCCTCGCTCTGGCCGGCTGGGCCCTGCTGGCCAATTACCCGGCGGGCTACATCGCCGCCTTGCTCTGGATCCCGTTGATGCTCGTCATCGTGCGATTCGAAGAGTCCGAACTCCGCCGCCGCTTCGGCGGGGAATACGCCGACTATTGCGAACATGTCGCCCGCTTCTGGCCGCATGCACCCGTTGTCAATCACCGGGTCAAAGCCTGAACGCCGCTGTTCCTCTCAAGCCAAACACAACCATGAGCGCGAGTTCCACCGCCTTGGGAAACCTCCTGCAAACCAACCACGGCATTCGTCCCGGCGGACTGCGGGAGGTTCTGCAGACCATCGACGAGGAAATCGGGTTGCCGGTGCGTCCGTGGCAATTCCGTTTCGACTTCCTGCCCACCGCCACACGGTGGGACGGCCCGGCCCGCACGGTGCATCTTTACGAGATCAGCTCGAGCGAAGCGTTGCCCGATGGGACCTTCGATGCCATCCGCGACTTCGCCGAGCGTCTGCATGACGGTGCCGGATGCTTCACCGCGATGTGGGTCGCCGATGGCAATGGATGCGATCCGATGAAGGTGTGGGATGTGCGGGATGAGTTGATCTGGGTCAGATAAAAGGCAGGCCAC
>CAZJGQ010000007.1:0-30937 GCA_964545425.1 uncultured Chthoniobacter sp.
ACATCGGTTACCTCCACCGCGGCGACGAGAAGATCGCCGAGAACATGCAATACAATCAGTTCGTGCCCTATACGGACCGGCTCGACTACCTCGCGCCGCTGGCCAACAACGTGGCCTATGCGTTGGCCGTGGAAAAATTGATGGATTGGACGCTCCCGCCGCGCGGTCAGGCCATCCGCGTAATCTGCTGCGAGTTGGCCCGCATTTCCTCGCACCTTCTCGGCATCGGGGCCTACGCCATGGACATCGGGGCCATGTCCGTCTTCCTCTACACCTTCAAGCACCGCGAGGTGGTCTACAATTTGACCGAGCAACTGACCGGCGCCCGCTTCACCACGTCCTACACGCGCATCGGCGGCATGACGCGCGATATTCCGCCGGGTTTCGACCAGCAGGTGCGCGCTTTCATCGCCGACCTGCTGCCCAGTCTCGACGAGGTGGACAAACTTCTGACCCGCAATCCCATCTGGCTCGATCGCACCAAGAACGTCGGGATCATCAAAAAAGAGGATGCGATCGCTTACGGTTTGACCGGTCCGAACCTTCGCGGGTCGGGAGTGGACCACGATCTGCGCAAGGCGCACCCGTATCTGAGCTACGAGCAATACGATTTCGACGTGCCGATCGGCTCGGTCGGCGACTGCTTCGACCGCTACCTCGTGCGCATGGAGGAAATGCGGCAAAGCGCGCGCATCCTGACGCAAGCGTTGGACAAAATGCCTTCCGGCCCGATCCACGTGGAGGATCCGAAAAACATCCTGCCGAAAAAAACCGACGTGATGACCAAGATGGAGGAACTCATCCACCAGTTCATCATCACCACGCAGGGTATCGACGCACCGGCCGGGGATGTTTATTTCGGAGCGGAGAATCCCAAGGGGGAACTCGGGTTTTACATCCACAGCAAGGGCGGCGGCGTGCCGTATCGTATGAAGATTCGTGCACCGAGTTTTGCCAACTTGAGCATCATCCCGAGCTTGCTGCCGGGCCACTACGTCAGCGATGTGCCGGCCATTCTTGGCAGCATCGATTTCGTGATGGGCGAGTGTGATCGGTAGAATGTTTGCGGACGGCTGGGTCAGCCGTCCCTACCGAGGGGAGCGAAACGACTGCTATTACCGCTCGCGGTAGGTGATCCGCGCCTTGGTCAGGTCGTAGGGCGAGATTTCGATCTGCACTTTGTCGCCCGGGACGATGCGGACGAAGTGCTTGCGCATCTTGCCGCCGATGTGGGCGAGGACGATTTTGTCGTTGGCCAACTTCACGCGGAACATCGTGCCGGGGAGCACCTCGACGACAACGCCTTCGGCGGGGATGGATTCTTCTTTGGCCATGCGGTCAGGCAGTCAAACCGCTGGGCGGCTCGAAATCAACCCACTTGACCAAAGAAGCCAGCCTCGTCACTCCGCCGTTGTGCCAGGTCCACGGCGGATCCTGCATATTTCCAATGGGGCAGAACCGCGAGGGATGCAGCGCCGCGAAGCGGTCAGCCAAGTCCTCCGTGCACGGAAAAAGTCCGACCGCGCCAACGTGGTCGACGGCAGGTCCCATCGCTCCGGCGAGGTCCGGCGGCAGCGGTTTGACGAAAACCACGCGGTTGAGTGGCGAAGCGGTGAACCATGCGTCTTCCTCGTAGACAACGGTCCAATCCATATCGCCCCCACCCTCCCAAAGCGCCACGCGCAAATCGCCGGCTGCGCGGAAACGGTAAGCGGCGCGCAGGTTGGCAATCGCGGCTTTTTCCTCGATGCCCAGCGGTCCCCGCGGGTGCGTGCGATTGAATCGGTCCATGGCGGATGCCAGTTTTTCCGCGTAGGAGCGCGCGAATCCCGCTTGCGTCTCCCGCACATAGAAAACCTGTGGCGAGAGGCATCCTTGCTGGTCGAAAAGCGAGGCATCACGCGCCGCACCGGCGCAGGAGGAGAACTCCGGATCTGCCCAAACGATGCCCAAACTCGCCTTGTGACCATGACCGATGAAAATTTTCCCGGGCGGCGTCCGCGCGCGCAGTGCCGCGATCGTTTCGTCGGAGCCGTAAACAATCACGGCATCGGCGGACGCCAGCCATGCTTCGTCCAGTTCCGGCGAAGTCTCGACCGTCGCCCCCAGCGGATCCGGAAGACAGGAAATGAATTCATCCACTTCGATCAGTCCGGCTCGCGGAAGTTTGACCAAGTTGCGGCTTCCGAGCAGCAACCCTCCGATGAGGCTTTGCAGTGCGGCGTGCGGCGTGTTGCCGCTGACCACGTGCAGGATAGTGCCGGGAGCCAAAGCTTTGGTCCGGGCACTGCCGTGTGGAATCCATCGATCCAAAGCTTCAGCCGAACCGAGTTCAGCTCCGACCCACGCGAGCAAATCCGCCGCGGTGGTCGGACCAAGCAGTGCGCGGAACGGTTCCGCCGCCTCCGCGATGGCTTTTGCTCTGCCGGCGGTGTTCATCGATTCATCCATTCGTCCGCGGCCCGCGAGCAACCGCGCGGCAGCGCGGCGGGATCGCGTCCGAGCAATTCGAAGGCCTCGCCGCGCTTGATCGCCAGATCCTGCGTGCGGATGCCGACCACCGAGCTGACGTTGGCCGCGTCGTAGAGGAGCAGGATGCCGGTCTCGCCTTCACCGACTTCTCGCAGGCTGACCGGATCGCAGACCAAGGCGCGAGCCCAGGGCGGACCGTGGTGCAGGCCGTGCGGTCCGCGGGCGTAAAATTGCGAGCTAAGCTCGGTCATGCCGTATTCGTTGAAAATATCCAGAGGCGCGATGCCGAGGCGGTCCGAGATCATGCCATAAAGATCCGCCCGCGAAATGTCGCGTCCGCTGCCTTTGTATCCGCCCGTTTCCATGGCCGTCGAGCCGGCGGGAAGATCGAGACGTTCGTCGCCGAGTTGTTCGCACAAGTTGAGGAAGCCGAGCGCCGTGCCGAGAATGCAGACCGGTTCTTGCACGGCGCGCAACCGCGAAAGATCGATCTTTCCGCCCGCCGCGATGAAATCTTCGCGCCGGGCCAGCGTGCCAAGCATGTGGCTGAGGGATGAATGAGGGGCTTCGTCGGGATGCGGGGCGATGACGAGAAACGGTCCGGCCGGCAACCCGGCCAAGCGCCAGCCTTCCCGCACCGCGGTCTCGTAAACCTCCAACGTGCGGAAATGGTGCTGCCCGTAGCCCTCGCCCGTCGTGCCGCTGGTGCGGAAAGTCTTGATCGTCTCCGCGCCCGGAAAGCTCCGCAGGTCGGCGTGTTTGAAAGCATCCTGCGGAACGCAGGGGATTTGCCGCCAATCCATGACCTCTTGCCGCACCCCGAGACTTTGGCAAAAAGCGCGGTAAGGTGGGTTGTGTTCGAAATGGAACTTGTGCAGCTCGGGCAGGACGCGTTCGAAGGAACCGGTGCCGGGTTGTCGAATCCAAGCCGAAAGCATGGTCTCGAGCGGAAGAGCGGCAGGCATGACCCGCATCTTGCCATCGGCAAGGCCGGCGGAAACGCAATTTTGGCCTCGCGCCATGGTGCGAGGCGGAGGCATTTTCGGCGGGTGAAGCCTGTGAGAACAGCTTTGGTTGCGGCCCTGGCCGCCCTGCTATTGCCCGGCTTCGACGGATGGTTGCGGGCCCAAAGCGACAGCGCAGCCCCCGAAGCGGGCACGGCGCGCGATGTGATCATCAAGGCGGACAAGGCTTACAACGAGAAGCGCTACGCCGATGCCGTCGCGGGGTATGAAGGTTTCCTCCGTGATTTCGGGAGTTCGAAGGAAGCGGCGCCGGATTTGCCGCATGTGCGCTACAACCTCGCGGCGGCGTTGATGCAAACGCAGAAATTCGATGCTGCGGTCGAGGTGATCGAAGAAGCGCAGCCGATGAAGGAAATCACACCCGACAAGCAGGAGAATCTGGCTTTTTGGCGCGGGGTCGCCCTCATGCAATTGGGCAATCACGAGAAGGCGAACGAAGTGCTCGGGGAATTCATCAGTCAATTCCCAAGATCGCGGCGACGACAAGATGCAGCTCTTCTCGCCGCGACGGCGCTCATGGTGAAGGGCAAAAAGGAGGAGGCGGCTGGTGCCTTCGAAAAGATCCGTGCCGACCAGGCCAGCCCGCATCGCGGCCGCGCCACCGTGCTCCAGCTGCACAGCCTGATCGAAACCGGCAAGGATGACGCCGCCCTCGAGTTACTCGCGGCGGAAGCACCGCGGCAGGATGGCATCACGCAAATCGCCACGTTCCAGACCCTGGCTATGGCCCTGGGCGAGAAATTCCTCGAGGACGGCAAACCGCGCCAGGCCATTCGTGCCTTTCAAGCCATCTGGCCGCGCGAGCGGCTGACCGCACACCAGCAGAAACGTCTGGCCGAGACCAAGGAGGATTTAGCCGCGCTCGAGGCGGCGCCCAACGCGGACATCTTCGAGCGCGCGCAGGCGCGTCAGGTGGCCCGCGAGACGGAGGCGGAGTTGGAAAAGCTCGGCAAGATCAGCTCGTTCGATGCTTCGGTGCGTTTCCGCATGGCCAGCGCGTTCCATCAGCAGGATCGTTTCCGCGAAACCGCACTCTTGCTCGATGACATGTTGCGCGAGATGGAGGCCGACTCCGTGGTGGAGCAGGCTTCGCTGACCACCCTGCAGAGTTGGATGGCCATCGAGCGCCATGACAAAGCGGTGGAGACGGCGCAACTTTTCCGCGAACGCTTCCCGCAATCGGAGCAGCTTCCGCTCGCCCTTTATTTGCAGGGCATGGCCCAGCAAAAGAGCGATGATCACGAGGCGGCGCTGGCCACGTTCAGCGAGGTGGTGGAAAAATTTCCCAAGTCCGAGCAGGCGCCGCGCGCTTTTTTTATGAAGGGCTTCACTCTGCTGCTGGCCGAGCGCAACGACGAAGCGGCCGAACTCTTCGCCGAGTTTGCCGGGAAATACCCCGAACATGACCTCGGCGAGCCCGCGGCTTATTGGCAGGGATCGGCCTTGGCCTTCGCCAAAAAGTTCCCCGAAGCGCGCGAGGTGCTGGCCGCCATTCCGGAAAAATTCCCCAAAGGCGTGCTGCACGGCCCGGCTGCCTTCCGCCACGCCTACTGCGCCCAATCCCTGCGCGATTACGAAACCGCGGAAAAGGAACTCGCTGCGTATTTGCAGAAATATCCCGATGGCGAGGAGAATGCCGAAGCGCGGATCCTGCTGGGCGACGCGCTCCTCGCGCAGGCCAAATCCGACGAAGGAAAAGAAATCTACCTGAGCGTGCCGGAAGATGCCGGACGCTTCCACGAAGAGGCGCAATTCAAGTTGGCCAAGGTCTTGAAGCTCGAGGAGGACTATGAAGGTCTGCGCGCGCTCATGCGCCAATACCTCGAAAAGCACCCGAACAGCCCGCGCGCCGCGGAAGCCCTCTACCAGATCGGCACGGCGTGGCGTCAGGAAGACCAAGTCGACAAAGCCAAGGAGGAATATTGGGCCGCCATCAAGAAATTCGGCAACGAACCTGAGGCCTACGCGGTGGAGGATCTTTTCCTCGGACTGGGGCGTCTGTATCAGGGCGATTCCGAAAAACTCGACTACCTCGCCGACCTGCGTGCCATGCGGGCCGAAGCGGAGGCTGCGCAGCAGGAAGTTCTCACCGTGCGCACGATCTGGGCGCTGGCCCAAGCGGTCAAAAAGACCGACCCCGAACTTTCGCAGGCCCTGCTTCGCGAGGCGTCCGTGCTGGTCAAACCGCCGGTGACCAGTTCCATGGTGCTGGCCGACTGCGCCGAAGCGCAGATGCTTGCGGCGTCCGCCGAGAGCGATCCGGCCGAAGCCGCGCGCCGCCGCGACATGGCGGCCGATCTTTACCGCGATCTGCTCAAGTGGCACCCGCGTGCGGCGCAGAAAGACCAAGCCCTCGGGGCCTTGGCCAAACTCGCTCTGGAGCAAAACGACACGCAGACCGCGCTGGACTACTACGCGCGCATCGAGCGGGACACACCGTGGTCGCCGTTGATGGGCGACGTGCTCATGACGCGCGCGGGACTTGAAGTCGGCGAAGGGCGGCTCGACGAGGCGGCGGATTCCTACACCCGCTTGCTCGCGGCGGAGAACGTTTCCGGAAAACTCAAAGCGCAAGCCCTGCTCGCCCTTGGCGAATTGGAGATGCAGCGGAACCAGCCGCAAAAGGCCATCCCTTACTACCAGCGCATCTACATTCTTTACGGCAAATGGCGCGACGCGGTGGCCAAAGCTTATCTGCGCAGCGGCGAGGCCTTCGAAAAAATCGACGACATGGAAGCGGCGCGCAAAACCTACGAGGAACTGGCCAACAGCGAAGATCTGGCCTCGCTCCCCGAAGCGGAGCAGGCGCGCGAGAGACTGAAGAAATTTTCACCGGCGCAGGAGGCGTCCTCATGATTTCGACGACCATCCGTCTCCTCGCCACCGCGGCCGCTGTGTCCGGCGTGCTCGCGCAGGACACCGTCGAGCTCAACGACGGAACAACGCGCACCGGCAGAGTGGTCGGAGCGGAGGAAAAAGTGTTCCGCTTGCGAATCCCTCCGCCCATGCCGGGGCAGCCGTCGGCCACGGTTTCGATCAACCGCGCCGACGTCGAGCGGATCGTTTTCGGTCCGGACGCGGACCTCGAGACGGTGACCAAAGACGCGACCATCGGGCGCACGGCCTTCGCACGTGTTTTGTGGCAGCGCATGGAACCCTTCCTCGCCGTGCCGGAGTCGCCGACCGCCAAGGCCGGGATGGTCTACGGCGAGATCCTCCTGCTTTCGCAGGATCCGAACCGCCACAGCGAGGCGCTGGCCGTTTTCCAGCGCATCGAGTCTGAGGCTTGGAACGACTCCGACCGCGAAGCAGCCACGCGCGGCCGCCTCAAGGCCATGCTTGCCCTCGGTCACATCGACGAAGCATCCAAGGAGGCGGAGACGCTGGCCTTGCAAGCGGAGGATCCGGGCCTGCTCCTCGATACCAAACTGTTGCTCGCAGAGACACGCATCGCAGCCTTGCGTGCCCTGCTCGAGGAGAATCCCCGCTGGGAAGAGGATCCGCCGGTGCGGGCGCAGCGTGATCAATTGCTCAACGAAGCGCTCGACATGGCGCTTTATCCGTTTCTTTTTTACGGCACCGCGCACGAGCAAGCGGCCAAGGGACTTTGGTTGGCGCACGAAGCTTACTTGCTGAGCGACCAGCCCGCTGCGGCGTGCGAAGTTGCCACGGACATTACCGCCATCTATCCCCAAACCCGCTACGCCGCTCGTGCACGAGAGGCGCTGCAAAAAGAACAGCCCGAATCATGAACGCAAAAAAACCACGCCACTTCATCCGCCTGCTGCTCCCCGCGGCCATGGCCCTCGTCGCCATCGGTTCCGCCTGGGCGCAGGAGGAAACGCCCGCCACGCCTCCGCCCGGACCGCCCCCCGCGGTGGAAAAAAGCCTGCTCGATCTCTTCAACGATGGCGGTCCGCTCATGTGGCCCATCCTGCTTTGCTCGGTCGGGACCATTGCGGTCGGCGTCTACTGCTTCCTGCAAATCAACCAGAAGAAAATGATGCCGCAATCGTTGGTCGATGGTGTGTCGCAGGCCATGCAGCGGCACGACGCCAACGCGGCCTACGAGTTGTGCCAGTCCTCGCCCAATGTCTTCGCCAACACGATGTCGTCCGCGCTGCTCAAGGTGAACTTCGAGCGCGATCTGGCCAACAAAGTGTCCATGGAACAAGCCGCCGGCGAAACCCTCGTGCAGGAGGAAACGCGGCTCATGATCTGGATCAATTACCTCAACATCTTCGCCACCATCGCGCCGATGCTCGGGTTGCTCGGCACGGTCACCGGCATGATCCAAAGCTTCGACCAGCTCGCGGCCGGACGCAGCGAGCCGCAGGATTTGGCGGGCGGCATCGGTCAAGCCATGTTGACCACTGCAGGCGGCCTGATCGTCGGCATCCCGGCCATGTTCCTCTACTTCTACTTCCGCAACCTCCTGCAAGTCGCCATCGGCAACATCCAAAAGCAGGTCACTTTCATGATCGATATCCTCTCGGGTGAACTGAAGCTGGAGAGCGCCACGCATCCGCACGAGCAAATGCCTCCCGAGGCCGCCCAATAGGGACTGCTGATCGCTGTCATGAAAATCATCCGCCGCGCCGAGGAAAACGTGGGCTTCCAGCTCGCGCCGATGATCGACATGACTTTCCTCCTCCTCATCTTCTTCATGGTCACGACGAAGATCTCCAAGGAGCAGATCAAAGAGGAGATCAAGCTACCGGTGGCGAGCAATGCCATCATCCCGCCCGAGGTGAGCAACCGCGATGTGATCAGCATCGACGGCCAGGGCCGGTATTTCATCGGACAAACGCCGGCCGACAAGAAAGCCCTCGCCGATCACCTCAAGGAGCGCTTCGAGAATTATCCGCCGCTGCGTCTCTACATCCGCGCAGACAAAAACACGCCGGGCAAAAAAATCAAAGAGGTCATGAAGATGGCCGCGGACGCCGGCGCGGTGGACGTCATTTTTGGAAGCTACCAGTCCTGAGTCATGAAAGTCCGCCGCCGCGACCAGCAGCTCGTCGAGATGCAGATGGGACCCATGATCGACATGGTCTTCCTGCTCCTCGTCTTTTTCATGGTCACGGCCAAGCCGATCAAGCAGGAGAGCGACATCAGCCTCGGTCTACCCGGGACGGTCGCGGCGGAGGAGGCTGTCGAGCTACCCGACGAACAACGCATCCGTATCGAGGATGACGGCAGCATTGTACTCAACGACTCCACCTTCGGCGAACCGGGTGACGAAAAACTCGATGCCTTGGTGGCCACCCTCAAGCGGTTCAAGGAGGCGGCCGACGCCAACAAAAGCGAGGCTTTGGTCACTCTCGACGCCGCGGACGACACGAACCATCAACGCATCGTCGACGTCCTCAACGCCTGCGCACGCGCCGATATTACCGGAGTGACATTCTCCGACAGCTCCGAGGAGGAGATGTAGAGCCATGAGCAAAGCGGTGCTCGATCCCCAGGAAGCGGCCAAACTGCGGCGACGGAAAATCATCATTTCCGTCATTGTGGCCAGCATTGCGGTGCATTTCATCGGCGCAATCCTCGCCGGTATCTGGATTGTGGCGCGCTATCTTCTGCCCACGCCGGCGACCTTCGAGGTGAAGAAGGAGATCCGCATCGCCGCCGAGGAGCGCCAGCACCGGATGAACATGGACCAGTTCGATGCGCTCAAGCCGAAGCCGACTTTTCAGGACAAAATGGCCACCGCACGGCCCACGGAATTTTCCCTGCCCGATCTGCCGTCCATGCCGCTCGACGCCTTGGCCAGCATCGATCCAAGCGACATTGTTTCCGACCAACTTGACACCTTGGCCGGCGCGGCCGGGGCCGGAGCAGGCACCGGCACAGGCGGCGGCGGGCGCGGATCGGCCGTGAGTTTCTTCGGCATCTCCGACATGGCGACCCGCGTCATCATTGCTATCGATGTGTCCGGAACAATGTTCGAACGACAGCCCGGAAAGTTCGAAGCGGTCAAAGCGGAGGCAGCCAAGCTGATCGGGGGTCTTGGCATCAACACACTTTTCAACGTTCTTATCTATGAGGGCGGTTCGGTTGCCCTTTTCCCCGAGCCGGTGCCAGCCAGCGAATCGAATAAAAAAATTGCTGCGGAGTGGATCGCGAAAGTGGACGGCGGAGGCAACAAGTCATTCAAAAGCACTTACCAGCGAATGGGCACGGTGCTTTATGAAGGAGGAGGAACACGGACTGACACGGCTATCAAGCAGGCCCTGTCCATGCGGCCTTCGACCATTTTTCTGATCAGCGACGGGGAGATGAGTCGCCACGTTCCGACCAGCCGCGAGTTCGGCTTCGAAAGCTCCAAGATCGAGGAGCGCGAGTTGCTCGGGATGGTCAAAGACCTGCAGGAAGAACTTGAGGATCCGGCGCGTATTCACGTGATCCATTTCCTGACGACCAAGGCGCGCAAGGAAGAAGAGGATCTTTTGAAAACGCTCTCGCGCCGCAATGACGGACGCTTCAAGCAGGTCGAGGCCAAGGATTACTGATTGCTGGCGGCTTTGCGCGTCACGCGCGGCTTGAGTCTGGAGAGCGGCTTCTCCATGAGGTGCCAAGAGGCGGCGGCGGCGGCGATGGCAAAGCCAGCCAGCAGCCATACGCGTAAGGTGTTGTGGGCCGAGGGAGTGATGCCGAGATGGTCGAGCCACGGACCGAGCAGGATGTGCACGAGAATGTGGTAGAGGTAGATACCGAGGCTGATCTGACCGATGTAGACGAGCGGCGCCCACGAGAGGAAACGTCCGAACCATCCGGTCCAGCCCTGCGCGGTTGCCGCGATGACCCACCCGATAAAGACAGCCTCCCAGATTTCGATCGTGGCAACCCACGGGTCGGTCTGGGGGAAGTAGCGAAGCCAGCGGGCGACGAGCAGACAGAAAAAGGCGAAGATGCCAAAAGACCAGCGTTGCCGATCGGTCATGATGACCGTGCCGAGCCGTCCTTGTCCGAGCCACGCGACGAAGGCGCCGGTGGCGAAGGAATCGAGGGAACCGAAAACCATGGTCCAGCGGATCACCGGGTTGACGTCACCGAGCACGCAGCCCAAGCGGTAGCCGAAAGCCAACAAGGCAGCGCCGGCCAGCACCGGCAGAAACCACCGTCTCGGGGTGAGCAGAATGACAACCGGCCAGAGCAAGTAGAATTGCTCCTGCACGGAGAGCGACCAAAGGTGCGAGGTCACCTCGGGCCAGTAACCGGTTTGCACGACGTGGAAATTGGAGAGGAAGGCCAGATGCCAACCGAAGCTGGCGCGCACTTCGCCCAAGCCGAGCACCGCCGCGATCAAAAGCGACAAATAGAGCGGCGGCACGATGCGGAGCAGGCGCCTGGCGTGGAAAACGGGCAAAGCACGCCACACACTGACCCCGCCGGCTCGCGCGGCATCCTCCGCTTTCCACAGCCAGAGCGTGATGAAGTAGCCGGTCAGGGCGAAAAAAAGCCGGACGGAGATGGGGCCGTATTCGAAAAATTCCGGGATGTGCAGCCCGTAGTGGTGGAAAAGGACACCGAGGATGGCCAGCGCGCGCAGTCCGTCCAATTGCGGCTGGTAAACACCGCCCATACCGCGCTGCGGCGTGGCGGGGGCGACAGTGGCGGAAGTCGTCGACATGGGGTCTTCGGCCGGGCGCGGCGAATTCTGGCTGGCCGGACCGGATAGGAAAGCCTAGAAGGTCGTCGATGGTGGAAATTTTGGAGAAACTCCTCCTCCTGCAGGAACGCGATCAGCGCCTGCAGACCTTCCTCCATGAGATCAACTCCGTGCCCGGCGAGAAAGCCGCGCTGCAGAAGGAACTCGACGCCGCGCAGCGCACCTTGGAGGAGGACAAATCACGCGCCACGCAGATCGAGGTCGAACGCAAACGTCTCGAAGTCGAAGCCGACGGCAAGCGCACGCAGATCGCCAAATACCAGACGCAACAGCTGGAGACGCGCAAGAACGAGGAATACGCCGCACTCAAACACGAGATCGAGCGGGCGCAGAGCGACATCAACTCGATCGAGGACCGCGAGCTCGAGCTCATGCAGGAATTCGAGGACCTCAAGCCGGTTATTGCCGCGGCCGATAGCAAATACAGCACGGAAAAAAATCGCGTGGCCGGACTGGTCAAAATTGCGGACGAGAAAGTCGGCGTCCTACAGGGCCGCGCCGACGAGGTGAAAGTCGAGCGCGACGCCATCGCCGCGGAAGTCAAAGCGGCGGACGAGGACCTTTACGATCTCTACGAGAAACTGTTCCGCTCCAAAGCAGGTCGGGCCATCGTCCCGCTCGAAGGAAACCATTGCTCGGGGTGTCACATGACCGTGACGCCGGCGACGCTGCGTGACGCCAAAGTCGGCGCCAGCGTGGTGTCCTGCGAGCAGTGCGGGCGGATTGTTTACGCGTTGCCGGAGTAGCAGCCCTGCAGCCGCGCCACTCTGTGGCGCGTTGGCGGACACGTTCGCAGCACAGAGCGCCGCAGCTACAAAATACTCAGTGCCCGTTCGCGCCGTTGCCGTTGACGCCGGCGGGGCGCGGCTCGAATTCCTCGCGAAACTTGGCGACGAAACTTTGCGTCGGCCACGAGCAGGCTTCGCCGAAGGCGCAGACCGTGCGGCCGGCGATGTGGTCGGCGATGCCGACGAGCTGGTTGGCGTCGGTTGGTTTGACGTCGCCATTGAGCATGCGCGTGGTGACTTTCGACATCCACAGGCTGCCCTCGCGGCACGGGGTGCACTGACCGCAGCTCTCGTGGGCGTAGAAATCGTTGATGTTGTTCAGCACCCAAAGCATGTCGCGCGAGTCGTCGAGGATCATGACGCCAGCGCTCCCGATCATGGAGCCGGCGGAGGCGAGCGAGTTGGCGTCCATGACGAGATCCAGGAGATCGACTTCGACCGTTTCCTCGGTTCCGTCCGCAGCCTTGCGCTTCATTTTGTATTTCTCGCCGGCGCGCAGGACTTTGGCCGAGCTGCCGCCGGGAATGATGGCCTTGAGTTTGCGGCTGGGCTTGAGGCCGCCGCAGACATCGTTGATCAACTGACCGACGGTGACCTGTCCGCAACCGAGTTCGTAATAGCCCGGATTTTGCACGTCACCGCTGACGCAGAGCGTGCGGGTGCCGCCGTCGCCGGCCGAGCCGAGCTTGGCAAATTCCGCCGCGCCCATCGCGATGATGTGTTTCACGTGGCAGAGGGACTCGACGTTGTTGACGATGGTCGGGCAGTTGTAGAGGCCGAAGACGGCAGGGAAATAGGGCGGCTTGATGCGCGGATAGGGGCGTTTGCCCTCGAGCGATTCGAGCAGGCTGGTTTCCTCGCCGCAAATGTAAGCGCCTGCGCCCTGATGGACGAAAATGTCGCAGTCGAAGCCGCTGCCGCAGACGTCCTTGCCGATGAAGCCGGCGGCGCGGGCTTCGGCGATGGCTTTCTCCACGATCCGGGCCGCCTCGGGGAATTCGCAGCGGATGTAAATGTAGCTGAGGTGAACGTTGAGCGCCCAGGCGGCAATCATCATGCCCTCAAGCAGCTGGTGCGGATCCTCGTGCAGGATGTAGCGGTCTTTGAACGTGCCGGGCTCGGATTCGTCGCCGTTGACCACGAGGTAATGCGGCTTGCCGTCGTCGCGCTTGATGAAGCCCCACTTAACCCCGGTAGGGAAGCCGGCGCCGCCGCGGCCGCGCAGGTTGGAGGCTTTCACCTCGGCGGTGACTTCCTCGGGCTTCATCTTGAGCGCTTTTTTCAGCGACTCGTAGCCGCCGTGGCGGAGATAGCACTCGAGCGAAGCGTCATAGTCCTCGCGCCCGACATTTTTCAAAATCATGCGCTTCTCCGCGGGGTGCGGGGCGCGGAGGGTTTTGCGGTAGGCGCGGTCGCCATCGTGCAGGACGGCTTCGGCGTCGGACGGCTTGAGTTTTTCGACCAGCTTGTCGTCGACCAATGCGACCGGTGCGCTGCCGCAGCTGGCCAGACATTCGACGAATTCGATGGTGTATTTGCCGTCCGGGCTGTTCACCCCGTGGCCGTGATCCGGTGAATCCATGGCGCCGGCCGCGCGGAGGAGTTCCTCGCGAACCTCGTAGGACCCGGCCATGGCACAGGACAAAGTGCGGCAGACGCGGATGGTCGTTTTGCCGGGTGCCGTCTGGCGGAACCACGGGTAGAAAGTGACCAGCTCGAGGATGTTGATCGGCTCGAGGTCGAGTTTGCGCGCGATCCAGTCGACCCCGCTGTCGTCGATGTAGCCGAAATGGTTTTGCCAGATGTGGAGGAGCGGGACCGAGGCGCTGCGCTTGGAAACCGGGTAGTGGGTGATGGTTTCATCGACCCGCGCCACCAGCTCGGGTGTCAGATGGTCGGCTTGGCGGGTCGCGGTGGCGGTCATGAAGGGCAATTTGTCCGCCAAGGTTACGTTTCCTTCAAGAAAAACGATGCCGGGCACTTGCCAGCCCGAGCCTCATCTGCGAACCTGTTTATTGAAACGAAAGGAAAAATCATGAGCGAAAAAGACACCAAACAAGCCGCCGAGAAGTTCAAGAGCGGCCGCACCCATGCCGCCGAAGCGGCCACCGAATTCAAGGAAGCCGCCAGCGCCAAATTCAGCGACCTGCGCGACACCTTCAACCAGCGCGCCGGCGAATACCGCGAGCGCGCCAATCAGGTCTGGTCGGACACGACCGGCCGCGCGCGCACCCTCACCGAGGACGGCGAGGACTACATCCGCGAGAATCCGTTGCAGGCCGTCGGCATTGCCTTGGCCGCGGGATTCATTCTCGGCGTGATCTTGCGTCGCTAAAGGCGCGGCGCATGAACGCATCACCCGGCGCGGACCGCTCCGAGGAGGTGCCGGAATCCCCCGGCTTGCACGCCGCGGCCGGCGCCTTCAGTTCGGTGCTGGTGCGGTATCTGCAGGCCCTGACGGGCTTGTTCGGGCTGGAGTTGCGCGAAACCGGTGCTCAGGCCCTCGTCTTGGGCGCGCTGGCCGTGGCGGTCATTGTTGCTGCGGTCTTCGCCTACCTCTTCCTGCTGCTGGGCGTGACCATGTTGCTTGTCGGCTGGCTGGGCGGCGGATGGCTGGCGGCACTTTTCGGATTGTGCCTCTTCCATGTCATCGTGGCCGTGATCCTCGCGCTCGTTCTGCGCGGACGCGCGGTCAAACCTCTCTTCCCCGGGACCCGTGAAGCCCTCCGTCGCGAGGTGCAAAGATTGTCATGAACCGCGAAGAATATTTGCGCGAGTTGGAACTGGCGGGCGGCGAATTGCAATCCAAGGTCCGCGAACTGGCCGTGGCCGCCAACCCGCTCAACCAGCTGCGCAGCGAGGTGGCCCGCGATTGGAAATGGTGGCTGCCGGGAGCCTCGGTCGCCGGATTCGCCGCCGCGCGCCTCCTGCGCATGCCCACGGGGAAGGTCAAGGGACGCGCCACGGACAGCGCCGCATCGGGCGCGGCCTATTGGGTTCCCGTGCTGCTCAAACTGTTGCCGGCGGCATTGACCCAGCTCGTGCCGCTCTTTTTGAGTTTGCGGTCGGGCCGCAAGAATTAGAACTTTCCGGACAACGTGTCCGACTCCCCCGCCACATCGACCGTCGAGGTCGTCGAGGAAAACCCGTCCGCAGTCCATGCCCTCGCGCACGTGGACCAATACCTCGCCATCGGCAAGGAATCCGGGGCGTCCGACATCCACCTGAGCGTCAACCTGCAGCCCACGTGGCGACGCTTCGGCACGCTCGAGCCGATCTGGCTGCAGGCCGACAAATTGTCGGCGGCCGACACCGAGCGGCTGGCCATGGGATTCCTCAACGACGCGCAGAAAAAATTGCTCGAGGAACGTGGCGATGTCGATTTCGCCTACTCGAATGCCGACGGACGCTACCGCACCAGCGTGGTGCGCCACCGCCTCGGCTACGATCTTGTCTTCCGCATCATCCAGACGCATGTGCGGACGATGGACGAGCTGGGTCTGCCGCCGCAGCTCAAGCTTCTCACCCAATACCAGAACGGACTCGTCCTCGTCACCGGTTCGGTCGGCAGCGGTAAAAGCACCACGCTGGCCGCGCTGGTCGAGGAAGTGAACCGCACGCGCCGCGAGCACATCATCACGCTGGAAGATCCGATCGAATACCTTTTCACTCCGCAGGGCTGTCAGGTCAACCAGCGCGAAGTTCACACGCACACCGATTCATTCGGCGCCGCTTTGCGCGGGGCACTGCGTGAAGATCCGGATGTCATCATGGTCGGCGAAATGCGCGATTTGGAAACGATCTCGCTGGCCATCACCGCCTCCGAAACCGGCCACCTCGTGCTCGGCACACTGCACACCGGCAATGCCGCGCGCACCCTTGACCGCGTGCTCGACGTCTTCCCCGTTGACCAGCGCGAGCAGATCCGCATCATGGTCAGCGAATCCCTTCGCGGTATCATTTCGCAGCAACTCGTCCCGCGGGCCGACGGCTCGGGCCGCGCCTTGGCCATCGAAATCCTGATGAACACGCCGGCCGTGGCCAACGTGATCCGCGAAGCCAAGACTTTCATGCTCCCCGGCATCATCCAGACGGGCAAGAAGCTCGGCATGCAATTGATGGACGACTCGCTGGCCAATCTCTACCGCGCGGGCGCCATCTCGGCCGACGAAGCGGTGTCGCGGGCCGAGGACAAGCCGATGATGAAGCAACTTTGCGGAATGATCTGACGCCATGGCTCACATCGACCAATTTTTTGAAGTGCTGATCAACGCGGGGGCATCCGACCTGCACCTTGCCGAGGGACAGCCCCCGAAAATCCGCCGCCACGGCGATGTCATTCCGATCCGCGAGGAACTGCTCACCGCGGACGAAATGAGCTACATGCTCAGCGAAATTTGCACCCCGAAAAACTGGGAGCGTTTCCAGCAGAAGGGCGACCTCGACTTCGCCTACGAGATGAACGAGGACAACCGGTTCCGCTGCAATTATTTCAAGCAGGTGCACGGGCTGGGCGCAGTCTTCCGTCTCATTCCCACGCGCATCGCCACGCTGGACGAACTTGGCCTGCCCCCGGTGATCAAGGAATTCGGTCACCTGCGCGGCGGCTTGGTGCTGGTCACCGGCCCGACCGGCTCGGGCAAGAGCACGACGCTGGCCGCGTTGATGGACTACATCAACACGAACTTCGCCCGCCACATCGTGACGATCGAGGAGCCGATCGAATTCGTTCACTCGAACAAGAAAAGCATCATCACCCAGCGGGAAGTGCCGGAACATTCGGTCAATTTCCCCGCGGGCTTGAAAGCAGCGTTGCGCGAGGACTCCGACATCGTCCTCGTCGGCGAGATGCGCGATCTGGAAACGATCTCGCTGGCGCTCACGGCGGCCGAGACTGGTCTCCTCGTTTTCGGCACCCTGCATACCAACAACGCGCGCAAGACGGTCGACCGCATGATCGACGTCTTCCCCGCCGACCAACAGTCCCAGGTCCGCACCATGCTGGCCGCTTCGCTTCGCGGCGTCGTCGCGCAATTGCTTCTCAAACGGGAAGACGGCGGAGGACGCATTGCGGTCAACGAAATCCTCGTTGTGAACAGCGCGGTGGCCGCCATCATCCGCGAAGGGGCCACGCAGAAGTTGCAGGACGCCATTGTCGGCGGTAAGGCGCAGGGCATGCAGTTCATGGACGACGCCATATGGGCACAACTCCAGCAGGGCCACGTCTCGCCCCACGAGGCTTTCATGAAGGCGATCGACAAGAACCGCTTCAAGGCCTTCCTACCCGACGAAGAGGCGGCGCTGGCCAACTCGGCTGGCGACGCCGGTTAACAACGGCCCTTGCCGCCGTCCCCAACGCCCGATAATTGTTGAGATCCGCGGGTCAGCCGCGTCTTCGCCCCATGCCCAAGTCCACCGTTTCCGCCGAGGAGTTGTCCGCTTTCCTCGAAGCCCGTCACGCCGATCCTTTTCACACCCTCGGCATGCGCCGTGCGGGCGATTTTCTCGCCGTGCGCGTCTTTCGTCCCGATGCGGCGTCAGTCAAAGTCGTCGACGCTTCGAACCGCACCCGCATGTTCGAAGCCGCCAAGATCCACGACTCGGGATTTTTCGAAGCGGTGTTGCCCAAGGGTATGCAGGAATTCCCCTACACCCTGCGCATGAAGGCGCATGACGGCAGCGAGTGGGAAACGCGCGACCCATATTCCTTCGGCCGCATCCTCGGCGACACCGACGTCTACCTCCACGCCGAGGGCAACCACTGGGATCTCTACAACAAGTTCGGCGCGCATCTCACGACGATCGATGGCGTGGCTGGCACAGTGTTCTGCGTCTGGGCGCCGAACGCGCAACGGGTCAGCGTGGTCGGGGATTTCAACAACTGGGACGGACGCGTGCACGTCATGCGCAAACTCCTCGGCAGCGGCGTGTGGGAAATCTTCGTCCCGGGCATCGGCGAGGGAACGCACTACAAATTCGAGGTCAAAGGCTACCACGGCGACATCTGCCTCAAGAGCGATCCGTTCGCCTTCTACGGTCAGCACGGACTGCAGACCGCCTCGATCGTTTACGATCTGGATCGCTTCAAGTGGTCCGACCAAGGGTGGATGGAATACCGCGAGAAGCAGCAGTGGCACAAAAAGCCGCTGAGTATTTACGAGGTGCACCTCGGTTCTTGGCAGCGCATGGCCGACGATGACAATCGTCCGCTCAGCTACATCGAACTCTCCCACCGACTGATTCCCTACTGCCTCGAGATGGGCTTCACCCACATCGAGTTGATGCCGGTCGCCGAGCATCCTTTCGACGGCTCGTGGGGCTACCAGGTCGCCGGCTACTACGCGCCGACCAGCCGGTTCGGCAACCCGGACGAATTCCGCCACTTCGTCGACAACTGCCACAAGGCGGGAATCGGCGTCATTCTCGACTGGGTGCCGGCGCACTTCCCCAAGGACGCGCACGGCTTGGCCAAATTCGACGGCACGCACCTTTACGAGCATGCCGATCCTCGGCAGGGCGAGCATCGAGATTGGGGAACTTATATTTTCAACTACGGACGCAACGAGGTGCGCAATTTTCTCATCGCCAACGCGCTCTTCTGGTTCGACCGCTACCACATCGACGGCCTGCGCGTGGATGCCGTGGCTTCCATGCTCTACCTCGACTACTCGCGCGAGGGCGGACAGTGGGTGCCGAACTGCTTCGGCGGACGCGAAAACCTCGACGCGATCTATTTTCTCAAACGCTTCAACGAGGTCAGCTACGAGCGTTTCCCGGGGATCATCACCATCGCCGAAGAGTCTACCGCCTGGCCCGGCGTCTCACGTCCGACCTACCTCGGCGGACTCGGCTTCGGCTTCAAGTGGAACATGGGGTGGATGCACGACTTCCTCAACTACATGAGCCTCAATCCGATTTACCGGCGTTACCATCAAGGCAGCATCACCTTTTCTTTGCTCTACGCTTTCCACGAGCATTTCATTCTCGTGCTCAGCCACGACGAGGTGGTGCACGGCAAGGGTGCGCTCTTGAGCAAAATGCCCGGCGACATGTGGCAGAAGTTCGCCAATCTGCGCATGCTTTACGGCCTGATGTGGGCGCATCCGGGCAAGAAGTTGCTCTTCCAAGGAGGCGAATTCGGCCAATGGGACGAGTGGCGCTACAACCAGAGTCTCGACTGGCACCTCACGCAGTTCCCGCTCCACGCCGGCCTCTCCCGCCTCGTCCAGCACCTCAACCACATCTACAAAGAGTATCCGGCGTTCTATGAACTCGACGACACCCACGACGGTTTCGAGTGGATCGACTTCCATGACTCGGACAACAGCGTGGTTGCCTTCCTGCGCAAATCGTCCGACGGACAAAACATAATTTTCGCCATGAACGCTACCCCTGTGGTGAGAGGAGGCTACCGCATCGGTGTTCCGAAACCGGGCTTTTACAGAGAAATCCTCAACACCGACGCCGAAGTTTATGGCGGCAGCAACGTCGGCAACCGCGGCGGCGTCCCCTCCGAACCAATCCCCTGGCAAGGCCGCGACCATTCCATCCAAATCGAACTCCCGCCATTAGCGGTGGTTGGCTTCATCGCCGATTAGTGGTTGCTTACGGTCACCCGCTGCATTATCAACAGCACCATAAATTATGAAAATGCTCCGTCTCTCGATCCGAGCCTTCACGCTCATCGAACTTCTCGTCGTTATCTCAATCATCGCAATCTTGGCTTCGCTTGCCATCCCTGCGGTTTCTAGTGCTCTGGTGCGCGGACAAATGACTCAAACTTTGAACAATGCGAGACAACTAACTCTAGCAACCCAGACGATGTCCATCGATACAACCACCGCTGGGAGTGGGGCATCTTGGACCACCGGGAGTGACGGTTCCCCACTTAACGTGTCGACCTTCAGCCAAGAACTCATCACTGGAAATTACCTGAGCGATTCCGACTTGCGGAAAATCTATGCTGCACCCGGCGTATTGATTCCCGCCAATGCAACCACCTTCGACGCGGGGGATATCGCCTTCAGCATCATGGAAACCCAGGAGAGTTCCGCCTCCGATCAACCCTTTGTAATCACTAAAAACTGGCAGTCAGGCGCTTTAACAACGAATGCTCCTTATGGGGAGAAAGGCTTTATTGTCTTCCGGAAAGGCGGCGACGGGGGAACTTTCAGCCGCCCTGCTGACGCAACGAACCCGTCTGTGGTCTCCACCAATTACTCGCAGCTTAGACCGCTGCAGTAGACTTCACTCGGCTGCCTAAAGACGGCCTATTGCGCTCAAAATATACTTGCTACAGCCTGCATAATCTTTGCTGGCCCGTAAACTAGTGTCTGCAAAGGTCAGAGGCCTGCCAATTACCACCTCAACGGGACACCCACGGGGCACAGCCACGCCGCGAGGATAGGCTTCAAAAGACCCAAGGACCCTGACCGGAACCACCGGAGCGCCTGTCTTGGCTGCTATCATGCCAATACCTGGCTGGGCCGGCTGGAGAGTGCCGTCTGTGCTGCGGCTTCCTTCGGGAAAAATAAGCACAGCCCCGCCATTTCGCACCACACGAATCGCGCCCATGAGCGCACTGCGGTCAGCATTCTTTTGGTCGACGGGGATGACATTCAGTTCCGGGAGAATCGGGCCGAGAACGGGAACATCGAGCAGGCTTTTGCGGGCGAGGTAATGGATGGCTCTTTTGCACGCAACTCCGACCAGCGGCGGGTCGAGGTAGCTGCAGTGGTTGGCTGCGATGATGCACGGACCTTCTTCGATCATGTTTTCCGCGCCGATCACGCGGTAGTTGAAGAAGGTCTTGGCGATGGCTTTGCTCAGCGAGTAGCCGAGCAGATACCAAAATGTCATTCGTTGCTGCATGCGGCGATGGCGGTGGTGAGCCCTTGTTCTTTGAGTTTGGAAAGCATGGCGGCGACGACGCCCTGGACATCGAGGACGGAAGAGTCGATGACGGTTGCTCCAGTTGCGATGGTCAGCGGGGCGGTTTGACGGGTGGAATCGATGAGATCGCGGCGCGCGATTTCTTCGTTCTGTCCCTGGTTGCGGCGGCGGCGTTGGCGCACTTGGGCGGGGGCGTCGATGTAAAATTTGTAAGGCGTTTCCGGAAAGACCGCTGAGCCGATATCACGACCCTCGACCACGGTTTGGCGCCCCTTCGCGTGCGCACGGATGGCGGCGGAAAGGATGTAGCGGACAGCCGGAACGGCCGAGACCGGAGAAACGCTGGCATTAACCGCGTCATCCCTGAGGTGCGAGCGGGGATCCACCCCGTCGATGAGAGGAAAGTAATTGATCCCATCGCATCCCACTTCGACGCGCGCCTCTCCGGCGGCGGTGGCTACGGAGCCGGCATCGGCACAATCGATACTCCGCTGCAAGCAGCCCCACGTTATCGCGCGGTAGAGGTCGCCGGAATTGAGGAAACGGTAGCCGAGCTTTTCAGCCAAGGCGCGAGCCACGGTGCTTTTGCCTGAGGCAGCCGGACCGTCGATGGCGATCACTACCGTCTCGGAAGCGGAACTGGTTTTATCTCCGGCCATTAACGAAGTGTTCAAGCTGCGCGGCAAAGCCCGGATAGGATGTCTCAACGCAGTCGGCATCCTCAATGACTGTTTCGCCTTCGGCAAAAAGCCCGGCGATGGCAAAAGCCATGGCAATGCGATGGTCGCCGTGGCTGGAGAGACGGGCCCCGTGCAGCGCCTTCCCGCCGCGAATTTCGAGGCCGTCCGGATGCTCGGTCACATCAGCGCCCATGGCGGACAAATGCTGAGCCACTACGGCCAAGCGGTCCGACTCCTTGACGCGAAGCTCGGCCGCATCGCGGATCAGGGTCGTTCCCGAAGCAAGCGCACCGGCCACGGCCAAAACCGGAATCTCGTCGATCACGTTCGGGATTTCGTCGCCGGCGATGGTGGTGCCGCGCAGGGGTGCGCCCAAGATCTCGATTTTTCCGCATGGCTCGCCGGGGCCGACAGTTTCTTGTTCCTCGCGCAGGCGCGCACCCATGCGCAAAAGAACGGCCAAGATCCCGGTTCGCGTGCGGTTTAGTCCGATTTGGCGAACGCACAAACTCGCTCCGGGCTGCGCGGCGGCCGCCACCAACCAGAAGGCTGCGCTGGAGATGTCTCCGGGAACGGAAAAGTCGCGCGCCTTGGGCAAATGCCCCCCCGTAACCGAAATAGTCTCCCCTGCCCTTGCCACGGGGACGCCGAAATACTCGAGCATTTGCTCGGTGTGATCGCGGGTTGGGACCGGTTGAATCACGGAAGTCTTTCCCTGCGCGAAAAGGCCGGCCAACAGCACGCAGCTTTTCACTTGGGCACTGGCCACCGGTAGCCGGTATTCGATGGCACGGAGATTGGATGTGCCGTCGATGACCAGCGGGGGGCAGTCCCCCTCCCCCTCGGTGGAAAGGTTCGCTCCCATCAAACCCAGCGGCTGCATCACCCGGCGCATCGGGCGGCGGGAGAGCGATGCATCTCCGGTCAGGCGACTGCGGAACGGTTGTGCGGCAAGCAGCCCGGACATGAGCCGCATGGTGGTGCCGGAATTTCCGCAATCGAGGTCGGACGAAGGAGTGCTGAATTTGCCCCGGCACCCGTGCACGACAAAGTCCCCTCCGGCTTCCTCCTCGACACGAACGCCGAGCTGCTGCAGCACACGCAGCGTTCCCAAGCAATCCTCCCCGCGAAGGTAATTGCTGATGCGGCAAGGGCCGTCGGAGAGCGCAGCCAGCATGGCCGCACGGTGAGAGATGCTCTTGTCCCCGGGGACCTTGATATCCGCCTCGATGCGCGGAGCTCGATGAACACGAATCTCCACGGTTAGGAAGCAGAGAGGATTTCGGAACGACTGCGGGCCGCATTGTCGAGAAACACACGCAGGGCGGTCACATCGTTTTTCTCGAGAGCATCCCTGACCTGCGACGCCAAGGACTCGAACTGGCCCAGTGCCGAGCTCACCTCGTCGCGGTTGGCGGAGAGAATTCCTACCCAAAGATCCGGGGAACCCGAGGCGATGCGTGTGGTGTCGCGGAATCCTCCGGCGCACAGGGCGCGGAACTCGGGTTTTCCGGTGCTGACGAGCTCGACAAGCAAGGCAGCAGCAATGTGCGGCACGTGACTGACGAGAGCGGCGGCGCGATCATGCTCAGACGGGTCCATCGCGATCACGTTTGAACCGACGCTATGCCAAAGGCTCTTGACCACGGCAACGGCATCCGCGCGCGAATGGGGAGTCGGTGTGATGACACAAACCGATCCTGCATAAAGATCAACGCGAGCCGCCTCCAGTCCCGCCTCCTCCGACCCGCACATGGGATGGCTGCCGACAAAGCTGCCGGACGAACCGAAGCAGGATTCCAACTCCGCGACCACGGGCTGCTTCACGCTGCCGACGTCGGTGACGACGGCATGCGGGCGAAGGGATCCCTTGATAGCTTCGGCCAAATCCGGCAAGTGGTCGACAGGAAGGCAGAGCACGATCAGGTCCGCCTGCTCTGCCACTTCCGCAGCATCGACACCGCAGAAGTCGACGAGCTGACGCGCGGAAAGTTGCGTGAGCGCTTCTTCGCGCCGCGCCCAAGCGCCAAGTTTGACCTGCGGCGAGCGTTGGCGCAGAGCCATGAGGAGCGATCCGCCCATCAGCCCGGGACCAAAAACGGCAATGGAGGCAGGCAGCGCTGTCATGACCGGCCGAATATGGCAGGCCGCGGTGCGGACCTCACGCCGGAAAATCGTTCCTCAGGGAACGAGGAAAATGCGGCCTGTGTAGGGATCTTTGACTTCCGTGCCGGGAGGAAATCCGCGCACGTCGACGAAGCCGGCGCTGGGTGCGTGCGGACTGGTAACAAAGCCGGGTTTGCCGGGCACCGGAATGCCGTAGGAAATTTCCGGTGTGGGCAGACTGACCGGAGGAGGCGTCGGGGCCGGCGTGGGATTCGGGATGGGATTGACCAAGGCGGAATCGGTCATTCCGGACGTGGTGTCGGTGAGAGGCGGCAAGGTGGAAGACTGCGGTTGCTGCGGCTGTTCTTGCAGCGTCTGGGTTCCGCCGAAGCCGTAACGATTGCGCTGCGTCGTGGGCGGTTTTTCCGGCGAGCAAGCGGCCAGCATTGCGGCCATCAAACCCAAAGACGAGAAGCTGAGCACAGTCCGATTCATCCTTTGAAGGGATCAGACACTGCTGGATACATCAAGGCGAAACTCGCGCCTGCCCAACTGAGGCCCGTGCCGCAGCCATGGCTTGGCGCAAAGGTCCGGTGATCCGTCCGTCGAATAACGCTTTGCCAATGATGGCCCCGGAAAGCCCAGCGATTTTCTGCAAGGCGCAAAGATCCCACGCCGAAGATACGCCTCCGCTGGCGATGACGGGCGCTTGGGTGCAGGCCACAATCTTTTTAATTGCCTCGAGATTAGGACCTTGCAACATTCCATCGGTGGCGATGTCCGTGTAAATCAAAGCCCCGACCCCGATTTCACCGACCTTGGTGGCCAGCGCCGACGCTTCCACTTTGGTGCTTTCGGTCCAGCCCTTGACGGCAACGAAGCCGTCCTTTGCATCGATCCCCACCGCGATTTTGTCACCTCCGAAGCGCGCCACGGCGCGCTCGACAAAATCGTCGCCTGCAGCCGCGCGGGTTCCGATGACCACGCGTGAAACACCGGCTGCGAGCGCGCGTTCGATAGCCGCTTCGTCACGAATGCCGCCGCCCATTTGCACGGGAATCCGCACGGCATCGGCCATGCGACGCACGACTTCCAAGTTGGTTTGTTCGCCGCTGAAAGCTGCATCGAGGTCGACGACATGCAGCCAATCACCGCCGCGGGCTTCCCACTCGCGGGCCACGGCGACCGGGTCGTTCGAATAGATTGTTTTTTCCTCGGCGCGTCCTTGCCGCAGGCGCACGGCTTGGCCGTTCATCAGGTCGATGGCGGGGTAAAGTTGCATCAGTGGATTCGGGTTCGGATTTCTGCCATGAAGTTTTCCAGCATCCGCAATCCGGTGGCTTGGCTTTTTTCCGGATGGAACTGCACGCCGCGCACATTGCCGCGCCGACAAGCGGCGGCGAAAGGGATGCCGTGCGTGCTGCGTGCCGTGACCAACCCTTGGTCCGAGGGATCCGGATAGTAGGAGTGCACGAAGTAGACGAACGCGGGATCGGGCAACCCGTCGAAGATCGGATCGTGGCCGATTAGTTCAAGGCTGTTCCATCCCATGTGGGGCACTTTGAGATCTTTCCGTTCGGGGAAGCGCACGACCTTGCCTTGCCAGTGGGCCAAGCCGCGGGCTTCGGGGGATTCTTCGCTCGTTTCGAAGAGAATTTGGTAACCCAGGCAAATCCCGAGGTAGGGTCGATCGGCGGCAAGCCAGTCGCGCAGCGGCCCGGTCAGTTCGCGCTCTTCCAGGCAGCGTGCGCAGTCGCCGAACGAACCGACGCCGGGCAGGACGACGGCGGTGCAGCTCTCGAGGAGTTCCGGTGACTCGCAGCGGACGACCTCGGCCCCCGCGTGCTGCAGCGCTTTTTCCACGCTGCGCAGGTTGCCGCTGCCATAGTCGATCATGGCGACGCGAGGCGGGCGGGCCATGGATCAGAGTTGCCCTTTGGTGCTGGGCACACCCTGCACACGCGGGTCGATTTGCGTGGCTTGGTCGAGCGATCGGGCCAGACCTTTGAATACCGCTTCGGCCATGTGGTGCGCGTCGCGTCCATCAAGCAGCGCAACGTGCAGATTGAGTCCGCCCTGCACGCTGAAAGCGCGGAGAAATTCCTCGATCAGCTGGTAAGGAAAGTCGCCGATCGAGCCGGCTTCCTCCGGCGCTTC
This sequence comes from uncultured Chthoniobacter sp., assembly GCA_964545425.1. Taxonomy (GTDB): domain Bacteria; phylum Verrucomicrobiota; class Verrucomicrobiia; order Chthoniobacterales; family JACTMZ01; genus JACTMZ01. Next base: position 25,796 of record CAZJGQ010000007.1, read on the forward strand.
ATAGGCAAGGTAGGGCCGCCCACTGCAGTCGAGCGCGATGCGGGCGAGCGCATCGTCCATCGGAAGCAGACACCACCCGTAGCGGCAAAGCCCCTTTTTCTCCCCGAGCGCCTCGCGCAAAGCTTGTCCGAGGGCAAGACCCACGTCTTCCACCGTGTGGTGCGCGTCGACGTTGAGATCGCCTTTGGCTTTGAGCTGCAAATCGAAGAGCCCGTGCTTGGTGAAGAGTTCGAGCATGTGGTCGAAGAAGCCGATACCGGTGGAGATCTCGGCGCGTCCGCTGCCGTCGACTTCGAAAACAAGTTCGATGTCGGTTTCGCGGGTCTTTCGTTTGACGGTGGCGGTGCGGCTCATGATGCGGACGGTTTTTCTTCTTCCTTGGCCCGGCGGGCTGCTTCCTCTTGCGCCTTTTTGAGGGATTCCTTGAGCGAGGCAAGCAGAACGTGCTGGGACCAGAGTTTTTGCGCTTCGTCCAAGCTGGCTTGGGCCCCTTCGAGGTCGCCGGCATCCAGCTTGGTTTGGGCATCTTTCGCCGCAGCCACACCAGCGGACAAAGTTTCCGCGTCGATCTTCGACAGGCGGGCCTCTTCGCTATCGGCAAGCTTGGACAAAGTCTCGAGCGCCTTGGCATCGGAAAGGACAGGCATCCACTTGCTGCCACTTTGCTTGGCGCGGTCAAGTTGGGCTTGGACGGCGGCTTTTTCCTGAGCGATGCCTTGCTCCATTTGCAGCCGCCGATCTTCGCTGGCCAGTTGCAGGCCTTGCTCTTGCTCGCGGGTGCGCCGCTCGAGATCGGCCCGGGCACGGGTGAGGCTCGGACGCAGATTTTCGATCATCTGAAGCGCCAACGAGACTGACTCCGGGTAGGACGATGAGGTGTTGCCGCTTTTTTCGAGAACTTCGAACGCCATCAAGGCGGCAACCGGGTCGCTCGCTTCCTTCATCTTGGCCAGCTGCACCCGCCCAGAGAGCTCGACGCGGTCGGCCGGCGAGGCATCGGCGGCCATCCATTCACCATCGACCTTTGTTTCGCCGGCAGCCACGCGCTCGCGCTCGGCTTCGAGGGTGGCGGCGATCCTGCGAGCCTCCGGCATGTGCTTGCTGTAGGCGAAATTCTTCATGAACGGACGCACTTTTTGCTCGAGCAGGGCGTCATAGACCGCAGGGTCATCGGCCGTTGGTGGGACAACAATGGCCGCAACTTCTTCGAAGGCGATGTCGTCTTGGCTGGCGCGGCTGATCTTGGCGACGTCCGCGCGCGGATAGGTCTTCTCCTCGCGGATGCTCGCGCTGGTCTGCACGTCCATGACAACGCTCTCCGAGGTCACGGAGAGGATCCGACCTTCGACTCTGGTCCCGTCCTGCAACTCGATCGACTCGCTCGCGTATGTCGCCAGCGGGAGGCAGAGAAGGCTAAGCAAAAGCAGCTTTTGCACGGGTAAAAAGGTAGCGAGCGGCGGTGTCTGCGTCACGCGGCAATGCGCTGCATGACCTCGCGACCGATGGCCAGACTGGCGGTGGCAGCCGGGCTGGGAGCGTTGACCACGTGGAGGGCGCGGGGGCCTGGCACGAGGCGGAAGTCTTGCACGAGTTCGCCGTTGGGCGAAATGGCTTGGGCGCGCACGCCAGCACCGCCGGGGGCGAGGTCTTCCTCGCGCAGATCGGGCACGAGACGTTGCAGGGATTGGCAGAAAATTTTTTTGCTCAGCGAGCGCAGTCCTTCGTCCCACGCCATGCGCGGATGGTGGGCGAGGAATTTCCACAGGCCCGGGAAGGACAGCGCTTCGGCTAGATCGCGTGCGTTCCATTGGGTTTTGCGGTAGGCTTCACGGGCGAAGGCGAGAACGGCATTGGGTCCGGCTTCGATGCCGCCGCCGATCAGGCGGGTGAAATGCACGCCGAGGAAGGGGAATTTCGGGTCGGGCACGGGATAGATGAGATGGCGCACAAGGTGCGCGGCTTCGGGGCGCAGTTGGTAATACTCGCCGCGGAAAGGCACGATGCGGTCGGCAGGATCGAGTCCGGCCAAGCGGCAGACGCGGTCGCTGTGCAAGCCGGCGCAGTTGATCAGGAAATCGCCGGTGAATTCTCCGGCTGGCGTCCCGGCAACCCAGCCTTCCGACGTCTCGCGCAACTCCGTGACTCTCGCTCCGGTGACGATGCGGCCATTCATTGTCTCGATATCGTGACGCAGCGCTTCGCAGACTGCGGCGTAATCGACAATGCCTTCTTCGGGAACCTGCAGCGCGGCCACGCCGGCGGCGTGCGGCTCGATCGCGCGCAGACCCTCGCCGTCCAGCCAGCGAAGACCGGTCAGTCCATTGGCTTTGCCACGGGCCTCTAGCTCGCGCAGGCGCGGGACTTCGCTTTCCTCTACGGCCACCACGACTTTGCCGCAGATTTGGTGGGGGATATTTTTCTCGCGGCAGTAGGCGGTCATTTCGCGGATGCCTTCCACGGCGAGCCGCGCCTTGAGCGAACCCGGCTTGTAGTAGAGCCCGGCGTGGAGCACGCCGCTGTTGTGCGTGCTTTGGTGCGCGCCGACGCGGGCTTCCTTCTCCAGCAACGTCAGCGACGACACGAGCCCGGAGCGGAGCAGTTGCCACGCCGTGGCCAGTCCAACGAGGCCACCGCCGATGATGAGAGGGTTTTTCACGGATTGCGCCGCCAAAGAAAAAGCGGCCCCGCAACTGGTGCCGGGCCGCTTGTTGGAAAGACGTGGTTTGCGCGCCTTATCTCTTTTTCTTGAGAAGCGGCAGGCCGGTGCGCTCGTTTTCGGAGACTTCATAGCCTTCCGGCAGGGCGTCGATTGCGCCTTCGCCGGGTTGGCCCGCGAAATAGTAGAGGGTCACTTCCTGTCCGCCGCGCAGCTTCTGGAGACGCGAGTGGAGGAAGTAGGTTTTGCCGCTTTTTTTGCTGACTGTGCTGAATGCCATGGTGGTTTGTTTCCTTTCTTGGGTGTTTGGGTGGGAATCAAGAGGTCAGATGACGCCGGCCTTCTTGAGAGTCGCGTAAGCCCCGTTCTTGTTGATCGTCTTCAGGGCGCGGGCGGTGAGCTTCACTTTGACGAACCGCTTGAGCTCGGGAACCCAGATGCGCTTTTCCTGGAGGTTCGGGGTAAAATAACGGGGCGTGTTGGCCGTGACGTGGCGGCCGACGCCGCCTTTCTTCTTGGCCATACCGCGGCGATGGATGGTCGAGCCGCGCTTGGGCTTGGCTCCGGTGACACTGCAAACTCTGGACATAACTTTCGGGTTCTTCTGTTGGTTAGGCTTGATGTTGGTGGACGAGGCCCTTGCCTTCAAGCATTTCGACATCGGCATCGACCATGATCTGCACGAGTTCCTTGAAGCGGACCTTCGGCTCCCAGCCGAGTTGCTTCTTGGCTTTGGCCGGGTCGCCGATGAGGAGATCGACTTCGGCCGGACGCTCGTAGCGGGCGTCGTATTTGACAAATTCCTTCCAATCGAGCCCCGCGTGCGCGAAGGCCACTTCGACAAACTCCTGGACGGTATGGGTTTCGTTGGTGGCCAGCACGTAATCGTCGGGCTGGTCGGCCTGCAGCATGCGCCACATGCCCTCGACATATTCCGGGGCGTAACCCCAGTCGCGCTTGGCGTCGAGGTTGCCGAGGTAGAGGTCCTTCTGCAGCCCGAGCTTGATCGCGGCCACCGCGCGGGAAATTTTGCGGGTGACGAAGGTTTCGCCGCGGCGCGGGCTCTCGTGGTTGAAGAGGATGCCGCTGCAGGCAAAGAGATTGTAGCTCTCGCGATAGTTCACCGTAGCCCAGTGACCGAACATCTTGGCGCAACCATAAGGACTGCGCGGCCAGAACGGCGTGGTCTCCTTCTGGGGAATCTCCTGCACCTTGCCGAACATCTCGCTGCTCGAGGCTTGGTAGAAGCGGGGCTTCACCCCGGATTCGCGGATCGCCTCAAGAATGCGGATCGTGCCCACGCCGGTGACATCGGCGGTGTATTCCGGAATATCGAAACTGACCCGCACATGGCTCTGCGCGCCGAGATTGTAGACTTCGTCGGGCTGCAGATCGTAAAGCAGCTTGGTCATGTTCACCGAGTCGGCCAGGTCGCCGTAATGGAGGAAGAGGCGGACTCCGTTGACGTGCGGATCCTGATAAAGGTGGTCGATGCGGGACGTGTTAAATGTGCTCGCCCTTCTGATGATGCCGTGGACCTCGTAGCCCTTGGCCACGAGCAGGTCCGCCAGATAGGAACCGTCCTGACCTGTGATGCCGGTGATGAGCGCTTTCTTCATGGTTGCGGTGGGGCGGACACAGTAAGGGCCTCCTCCTGAAGGGCAAGCAATCTTTCGATCCCTGCCCGGCCGCTGCGCAGCATTTCAAAGAGGGCCTCCTCGCCGAAAGTGGCCTCCTCGCCCGACCCCTGGACCTCGACGAACTCCCCGCTTTGGGTCATGACCAAATTCATGTCGACCGAGGCATCTTTGTCTTCCAAATAGTCCAAATCGAGAAGCACCTCTCCGCCGACTACCCCCACACTGACCGCCGCAACCCGTTCTTTCAGAGGCGATTCCTTGATTTTTCCCTCCGCCATCAGCTTCGCGAAGGCCAGCTCCACGGCGACGCAAGCCCCCGTGATGGCCGCCGTTCGGGTGCCCCCATCGGCTTGCAGGACATCGCAATCCACCCACAGCGTGCGCGGACCCATTTTTTCCAGATCGACCACCGCCCGCAGCGACCGCCCGATCAGGCGCTGGATTTCCGTGGTTCGCCCGTCGAGCTTGCCCCGGGAAATATCCCTCTGTTTCCGGTCCAGGGTGGCGTAAGGGAGCATCGAGTATTCCGCGGTCAACCATCCGCCGGAAACTTTCTGCACCTGCATCCAACGCGGCACCGCTTCATCGATGGTCGCCGCACAAACCACCTTCGTGTTGCCGAAAGATACGAGCACCGATCCCGCCGCATGAGGCGCGATGCCTTGCCCGAAAGTAACCGGACGCAATCCGTCCGCCGCCCGCCCGAATGATCTCTCCATGGGCGCATCTGAAAACGCCCGGCCTCGGATGGCAAGACTCAAGCCGCGGCAATGGCCGCATGGTCAATCGTCTTGAGGCGCTTTTCTTTCGAGCCGAGACGCGGGATGCAATCGATCAGGGCTCGGG
>CAZJGQ010000008.1:0-28985 GCA_964545425.1 uncultured Chthoniobacter sp.
GCGCCCCCATGGCCCAGACCCGCGTGGCCTACAACCTCGGCCTCAGCTTCCCCACGCCGCTGGAATTCACGGACGGACAAGCGGTCAACTTCGCCCGCAGCCAGATCCTCACCGCGCAGGATTTGCTCGGACGCGAGTTCCAAGTCACGGACGACGAAATCATCCAGCACTACAACAACCGCGGCATCCTGCCGTTCATCCTCGCCGAGGATCTCTCGCAGGACGATATCTCGAAGGTCAGCCGCGGCCTCGGCACAGGCCTCGTCTTGCAGCCCGCCTATTTCCGCCATTACCCGCTCGGCGCGATGATGGCCCACATCGTCGGCTACACCGGACGTCTCGCCCCGCTTTCGGTCAAGCCGATCGAGAACAAAGATCTCATCTTTCCCGATGCCGAAGGGCGCGAGGGGCTGGAGCAGACCTTCGATGACCAACTGCGCGGCACTCCCGGCGTCCTCAACCTCACCCTCAACGCCGAGGGCAAACGCACCACCGAACGCATCGTCCAGCAACCCGTCCCGGGCTACAATGTTATAACCACCATCGACCTCACCGTGCAGAAGGCCTGCGAAGACGCCCTCGCCGCGACCGGACGCCGCGGCGCCGTGGTCGTCCTCGACCCCAACACCGGCGAAATCCTCGGCATGGTCTCCCGCCCGTCTTTCGACCCGAACGCTTTCATCCCCTTCATCAAGCCCGACATCTTCAAGGCCCTCAACGAGGACCCTGCCGCTCCGCTTTATCCCCGCGCCTTCCGCTCGGCTTACCCTCCGGGATCAACTTTCAAAACATTCGTCGGTCTCGCCGCCCTCGAGAGCGGACTCATCGAGCCTGACACGCGCGTCAGTTGCCCGGGCGGACTGCAGGTCGGGAACTTTTACTTCCGCAACCACCGCTCCGGGCATTCCGGACGTCTCACCCTTGCGCAGGCACTGGCACAGTCCTGCAACACGTGGTTTTACCAAGTCGGACTGAAAATCGGCGCCCCGGCCATCATCGATTGGTCGCATGCGCTCGGGCTCGGACGCCGCACCGGCATTCCGCTCCGCGCCGAATCCGGCGGCAACATTCCCACCGACGAATACATGGTGCGCGTCCACAACCGGAACATCCTGCAGGGCGACATCGCCAACATGAGCATCGGACAAGGCGACGTCCTCGTCACACCGCTGCAAATGGCCCAAGCGATGGGCGTCATTGCCGCGGGTGGCAGCTTCCACCAAACGCGCTTGGTCAAACAGGTGCAGGGCATCGACAACAAAGTCCGCGCCGCCTACCCCGATCGCATCCGCGCCGAACTCAACATCTCCGAGGAAAACCTCGAAGACTTGAACAAAGGCCTCGTCATGGTCACCAGCCACGGCAGCGGCACCGGTCGCCGCGCCGCCACGGTCAAAGGCGTCAAGGTCGCGGGGAAAACAGGCACCGCGCAATGGGGTCCGGTGCGCAAACGCCGCAACGCCGCGTGGTTCGCCGGCTACGCGCCCGCCAATCACCCGCCGCTCTACGCCTTTGCCGTGGTCGTCGAGGGCAATCCCGGCGAAACCCTTTCCGGCGGGTCCAACGCCGCCCCGGTGGCCGGCAAAGTGCTCTCCACTTTGTTGAAAGACTACAAGCCGCCGGAGAAAAAGACCGAAGAGGAAAAAGAGGACGAAAAACCTGCCGGCGAAATGACCGAAGAAGCCGTGCCGGTCGACGGGGAAACTGTTGCCGCTACCGAGATGACCGAAGACCTCATGAACCCGGAAGGCGCCCCGACTCCGGAGGAAACAGCCGTGGACGAAGCCGAGGCCGGTCTCCCCACGCCGCCCGAGCCCCTCGCTCCCTGATTTCCAGAGACGCAAGAGCGTTAATTGCCCTTTGCGGGAGCCGCTTGACTGGGTATATTTATGTGATGGCCGCGTTTCGGGCGGCCGCTACTCCCCGTGCTCACCGGCGCCCACACTTCTGACCTTGCCCAAGCGGAAGAATCCGCCAGCCGGAGCACCGTGGAAATCTCCGCCGAGCCTCGTGCCGGAGCGGAGGCGGTTTTGCGCAATATTGCGCGCCAGCCGTGGTTTACCAGCCTGTGCCTGTTCGCGGCCGACTTGGCTCTTGTTACCGGGGCCTACCTGCTGAGCCGCACCATCCGGGTCAATCAGGAACTGAGCATGTCGCCGGCTTACTGGGCACAGGTGGGGGTCTTTTTTGTCTGCATCCTGACGGCCGTGGCGCTCATTGGCGGCTACAAAGCGCGGCGGACTTTCCAAGCCTTGCACTTCACCGCGGAATTTCTCCTCGCCGTCATTCTCGGCGCGGCCGCCGGCGCTTTCATTTTGTTCGTCTTTTTCGCAGCGGGCGACTTCTACACCGCGCAAAGCCGCGTGGTGCTTTTCTACACGGCGATCGGTTATGCCCTGCCGGCCATCGGACTGCGCTGGCTGGCCGCCGCGGTCTGGACGCGCCGCGCCCGACGTGTGCCCTACCTCGCCATCGGCTCGCCGGGGGAACTGGCCGACTTCGCCAAATACTGCGACCGCATGGACTTCCACAATCCGGTCGTCCTTGCCGATCTCAACCTCCACGTCGTGGGGGAGTTGATGGATGACCAAGCGCGCGCTTTGCAGGTCTCGCCGCGCACCGTTTTGCAGGAGGCTTCGCGTCCGGAACCCAGGCCCGACGTCCGTGGCGCCGCCCGCCGGGCGCAGGATTTCGAAGGCATTGTCCTCACCGATCCTTCCTCCGCCTACCCGAACGCGCTTCTCGAAAAATTGGCCCGCCTCCATTTCCTGCGTATTCCCGTCTACAGCGAGGACACCTTCTTCAGCGAAATCTGGCGCAAAGAATCGGTGCACCGCCTCGATCACTCGTGGGCGCTGCGGCAGAACTTCCAATTGGCCCGCCACTCCGCCTACCGCTACCTCAAGGCTGGCGCGGACTACCTGCTCGCCCTGCTCATCCTTCCCGTGGCACTGCCGCTGATGGCACTCGTGGCCTTGGCCGTGGCCATCGACAGCGGCTTTCCTGTTTTCTTCCGCCAAGAACGCATCGGCCGCGGGGAAAAACGTTTCACCCTGCTCAAGTTCCGCACCATGCGCTTGCGGCAGGAAGAGGACGACCCCTACACGCGCGACAACGACAAACGCATCACCCGCGTGGGCAGTTTCCTGCGCTTGGTCCGCCTCGACGAGCTTCCCCAGATTTTCAACGTCTTGGCCGGCGACATGAGCTTCGTCGGACCCCGCGCCGAGTGGTCCCGCATCGTCGCCGACTACGAGACAAAAATCCCCAGCTATCACCTCCGGCACTTGGTCAAACCCGGCATCACCGGCTGGGCGCAGGTCAACTACCGCTACGGCTCCGGACTCGACGACGCCATCGAGAAACTCCGCTACGACCTCTACTACATCAAAAATTATTCCCTCGTTCTCGACGTCGAAATTCTCCTCAAGACCGTGCTGAAAGTCTGCTCGTTCGGGGGCAAATAGACCGCGGCTTCCTCTGAATTTTCGAATCTGAAATCTTTGCTCCCGAAGGCCGCGCGCACCTTTCTCCGTGCCCTCCGCGCCACCCGTGGTTAGCTTTCCCCGCTTCCGCGCATGACTGTTCTCCGCCATCTCTGGCCTTGGCTCGCTGCCGCTTTGAGCGGCGTCCTGCTCACGCTCTCCTTCGCTCCGTTCGATCAAGGTTGGCTCGTCTGGATCGCCTTGGCACCTCTCCTTGCCGCCATCTGGTTCGGACCGCTCCACCCGCGCTATCCGCTGCTCCGCAAAGTCGAACTCGGTTACCTCACCGGTCTTGTTTACTTCCTCGGCTCCCTCCATTGGCTCGCCGTTCTCACCGTGCCCGGGTGGTTCATTCTCTGCCTCTACCTCGCCCTGTATCCCGCCGTTTGGGCAGGCATCGTCTACGTCATCGCCACGCCCCGCGAGGACCCGCATTCCTTCCGCTCGGTCTGGCTCAGTTCCTGGCGCAACCTGGCCACCGCCGCGCTCGCCGCCGCCGCGTGGGTCGCGCTTGAACTTCTCCGCGGCCATATCTTCACCGGCTTCGGGTGGAATGCCCTCGGCATCGCCCTGCACGACAACGTCCCCCTCATCCAGTTGTCCTCGCTCACCGGCGTCGGCGGTCTCTCCTTTCTCACTGTCATGTCCTCGGCCATCGCCGTGGCCACCGTGCGGCGCCTCATGAACGAGGCCCGCGGCGGGAAAATCCGCGCCCACTTCGATTTCACCCTCACCATCGCACTCATCGTTGCCGCCTTCGGCTACGGACTCCGCCAATTCGGCGACCCGGGCGAGACCATTTCCCTGCGCGTTGCCGCGGTCCAGCCGTCCATCCCGCAGAACGAAAAATGGAATCCGGCCTTCGAACAGCGCATCTATGACACCTTCGACCGCCAGACCGCCGTGGCCGCCGCCATGCAGCCCGACCTGCTCCTCTGGCCGGAAGCCGCCACCCCGCGCGGATTCTTCGAGGACCGCGTGGCCAATGAATTCGTCAAGAAATGGGCCGGACAAGGCGACTACGCCCTGCTCTTCGGCACCTTGCGCCTCAGTCACGAGGGCGACTACAACGCCGCCGTCCTGCTCGAGGGGGCGGAAAGCACACCGCAATTTTATCCCAAGTCCCACCTCGTCATGTTCGGGGAATACATCCCCTTCCGTTACAGCTTCCCGCTCTTTGCCATCATCGTCGGCGACATGGTGCCCGATGACTTCGACGCAGGCGACGGACCGGTCATCTTCCGCCTCACCGATCCTCCCGTGGCATTGGCTCCCCTCGTGTGCTTCGAAGACACCCTTGGCTATCTCGCGCGCCAAGCCTCCAACCTCGGCGCCCAAATGTTTGTCACCGTCACGAACACCGGCTGGTTCAAGCGCACGGCAGCCGGACGCCAGCATCTCGCCCACGCCGTCTTCCGCTGCGCCGAGAACCGCCGACCGATGGTCCGCAGCGCCAACAACGGCGTCACCGCCTTCATCGACCACCTCGGCCGCGTGCGCCAGACCCTGCAGGACCCGGAGGGGGACATTTTCGGCGAAGGCGTGCTCTGCGCCGAAGTCGAGGTCCCGGTCGCTCCGCCCGTCACCTTCTACATGCGCTACGGAGACCTCTTCTCCAGCGCCTGCCTTATCGCCACCTTCGCCGCCCTCGGCATTGCCGCCGTCCGGCGCCCTCGGTAGGGCGCGGCGTCCCCGACGCGCCGCCGCACAGTTGCACCGGCCCCTCCGCCGCATTACGCTCTCTTACCATGAAGCGCGTGCCCAAAGCGGGGGACCTTTCCGGATCGCTGCTCGTAGCGCACCCCATGATGGCCGACCCCAACTTCCGGCACACCATCCTCTACCTCTCGCACCACAGCGCGGATGACGGCGCCCTCGGCTTCATCCTCAACCGTCCGCTCGGACAAAGCGCCGGTGAACTCGGATTGGGCACCCTCGACCAAGTGGCGCACGTGCCCATCTACGAAGGCGGTCCCGTGCACAAAAACCAAGTGATCGTCGCCACGCTCGAATGGGACGCCGATGCAGACGCCTGCAAGTTCGAACCCATGGCAAAACCGGAGGGCGAATTTTCCCTGACCTCCGGCCAAGACGACACGCTGCGCGTCTTTCTCGGCTACGCCGGATGGTCGAAAAACCAACTCGAACGCGAAATCGCCCTCAACTCGTGGCTCGTCATCAAGCCCCACCCCGAACTGCTGCGCGCCGATGCCGACGACAGCACGTGGCGCCGCATCATGTGCGGCCTCGGCCCCATGTATCGCGTCCTCGCCGACGCCCCGCCCGACTCCTCCCAAAACTAACCCGCGCGCGACGCGCACGGGAGTTTTCAGTTTACCGTTTTCAGTTTTCAGCGAAATCCGCCACTCACCAAAAACCGAATCACTGGACACTGAAAACCCCAATTTCCCCCTTTGCCGCGAAAGTCTACTCCGCGCTTGAGAAAGTCCCGCCCGGCCGAGTCATCACCTACGCCGCCTTGGGACGCCGCATAGGTTGCCGCTCCCCGCGCGCCATCGGCCAATCCCTCCGCGCCAATCCCTTTGCCCCCGAAGTCCCCTGCCATCGCGTCATCGCCTCGGACCTCACTCCCGGCGGTTTCAACGGCCGAACCCGCGGCCGCCAACTCACCCGCAAACTGCAACTCCTCGCCGCCGAAGGCGTCCACTTCCAAAACAACCGCCTCGCCGATCCAAAGCGCGCCATCCGCTAGTCTCCCCAATTTTGTAGCGGCGGTCTCCGACCGCCGGTAACGTCTTACTCAGGTTTCAAGCTCAAGTCTCCTCCCTCCCCCTCAATGCTCCTCCGCGGCCAAATCATCGACATTCCAAACGAACGCATCTTCCCCGGAGTGATCGAAATCGCAGACGGAAAGATCGTCTCCATCCGCGAAGATGAGACCGTCACCGAGCCCGGCTATTTATGCCCCGGCTTCATCGACGCGCACGTCCACATCGAAAGCTCGATGCTCACCCCGCCCGAGTTCGCCCGCATCGCCGTGACCCACGGCACAGTGGGAACGGTTTCCGATCCCCACGAGATCGCCAACGTGCTCGGTATCGAGGGCGTGCGCTACATGCAGAAGTTGGCCGCCCAGACCCCGTGCAAAATCCACTTCGGCATCCCCTCCTGCGTGCCCGCCACCAACTTCGAAACCGCCGGCGCCAACCTCGGACCCGACGCCATCGAGGAACTCTGCCAAGACCCCTCGCTGCTCTACCTCTCCGAGATGATGAACTTCCCGGGCGTCATCCACCGCGACCCCGGGGTGATGAAAAAACTCGAGATCGCCACGCGCTATGGCAAACGCATCGACGGACACGCCCCCGGCCTCCGCGGTGAGGATCTCAAAAAATACGTCTCCGCCGGCATCGAGACCGACCACGAGTGTTTCCAAATCGACGAAGCCCGCGAAAAGCTCGCCCTCGGACAAAAAATTCTCATCCGCGAAGGCTCTGCCGCCAAAAACTTCGAGGAACTCTGGCCCCTGCTCAACGAAGCCCCGCAGTCCTGTATGCTCTGCAGCGACGACAAACACCCCGACGACCTCATGGAGGGCCACATCAACCAACTCTGCGCCCGCGCCATCGCCCACGGCGTCCCCCTCTTCAACGTCCTCCGCGCCGCTTGCCTCAATCCCGTCGAGCACTACAGACTCCGCTGCGGCCTCCTCCGCCCCGGCGACCCAGCCGATCTCATCCGCCTGCACGACCTCATCGGTTTCAAGGTCATGGAAAACTGGATCGACGGACAACTCGTCGCCCGCGACGGCAAGTCCCTCCTACCCAAATCCAAATCCCCCCGCGCCAACAAATTCCACACCCGGCCGAAGAAGCCCTCCGATTTCGCCGTGCCAGCACCTGCCACTGTCGGCGCTGCGGACCTTGCGTCCGCGGACCGTAAACGGCCGACCGCGCTTGTCCGCGTAATCGAAGCCCTCGACGGCCAAATCATCACCGGCGCAGCACAAGCCGAGGCCCTCGTCCGAGACGGCTCCGTGCTGACCGATCCCGCGCGCGACATCCTCAAGATCACCGTCGTCAACCGCTACGAGGACAAGCCCCCCGCGGTGGCCTTCGTCCGCGGCATCGGCCTGAAGTCCGGCGCCATCGCCTCCAGCGTTGCCCACGATTGCCACAACATCGTCGCCGTCGGCACCTCCGACGAAGATCTCGCCCGCGTGGTCAATTTGGTCATCCGAAACGAGGGTGGTATCGCCGTAGTCGGACCCGGAGAAGATGACACCCTTCCGCTCCCAGTGGCTGGCCTCATGAGCGACGGCTACGCCGAAGTTGCAGCCGCCGGCTACGCCCGTCTCACCCAAGCCGCCAAAACTCTCGGCAGCCCCCTCCACGCTCCCTACATGACCCTCAGCTTCCTCGCCCTCCTGGTTATCCCCGCCCTCAAACTAAGCGACCGTGGCATCTTCGATGGCACCAAATTCAAGTTCGTCCCTGTCTTCGGTAACGATCAGAGTATCGAGTCTGTTTCGTGAACAACAAAAAGGGCGCTGGTAAGGCGCCCTTCCCGTGAGTATAAATAGCAGGCCGACTAAGGGCGACGGCGCCGCGCGGCGTATCCAGCGAGCGCAATGCCTGCAAGAGAAAGCAAAGCGTAGGTGGAGGGCTCGGGAACGACGCTGAAAGACTGGGTTGAAGTTGCTGTGTTGGGCACAGTTGTGAAGGCGCCGCCGGAAGTCGCAAAGTTGAAGGTGGAACCGGAGCCGTCAGTGGCGGGCAAGAGCCAATCCGCCCCCCTCCACAGGGAGAGCGCAGTGCCTGCAGACACGCTGTCGGCCTGCGCTGCGTTGGGGAAAAGCAGGATGGCAAATTGGTCATTGCCGCTCATGCCGCCGGTGAACGAGAAATTCGACACGTTGCCCGGAACGGAGCGTAGCGCCGTCGCCGTGTTGCGTCCGAAGACGGTGAATGTGGTCGAGTTGATGGTGAGTTGGTTTCCCGTGGTAAAGGCCGTGCCGGGGGCGACCTGTGCGATGCTCGACCAATCCGTCCCCGAGTCAAGGGTGAGGAGAACGCCGACGCTGGTGCTTGCGGTCACACCGGGGAAGGACGACTGCATGGCGGTTCCGGAGAAGGAGATGGCAGCATGCAGGGAGTTGGCAACAGCTAGGGATGCAACGAGGAGTAGTGTTTTTATCACGGTGGGGTAGTGGGATACGGAGATGTGTTCAGTGTGCGCTTCGCTCAAAGCGAATACGGGACAGCAGGGGTGAATTTGGTCACCGAGGAAGTGCCCGCACCTTTGCGGATCACGATGGCCGCGCCGGCAGGGATTTGCACGTCGTCGGCAGCTTCGAAAGTTCCGTTGGCATACCAACCGGAAGTCAGCAGCCCGCCGCTACCGTCGGTGTAAAAATAAGAGGCTGCGGAGGCAGGATTCAAACCGGTGCTGTTTTGATTGTAGACAAGCAGGAGATCGACGGGGTTTTCGACGTCGGGCGAATTGCGGATTGCACCGGAGGTGACAAGTCCCGCATCGGCAAGCCTGACCGCTGCCGGGAATTGGTTCAAAATTAGGTTGTCCTGCTGTCCGGCAGCTCGGGCCACGACTTCGATGGTGGAAGTCTTGATGGGCACACTGCCGACGAAGGAGATGTTGACGGCTGAAGCAGTCAAGTTGCGGACAGTAATGAAGCTCTCGGGCGAGATGACCACATCATCGGCAGCTTCGAACGTGCCGTTGGCATACCAACCGGCAGTCAACAGCCCGCCGCTACCGTCAGTGTAAAAATAAGAGGCTCCCGAAGCGGGATTGATGCCGACCGCGGCGAGATCATTGAGCAAGACCAAACCCCGGGGATTCTCCACATCGGGTGAATTGGGAATGGCCCCGCCATTAGGGAAGAGTGTGCTCAAAGTCCAAAAAGGCCTTATGACAAAACTGTCATTAGTTGCGAAACCGGAAATCGGAGCAGCGAGAACCACCGAAGTGGCGGTGCTTGAGGAAACCTCCTCCCATGAGCCCGAGGCGCTCCCCGAGGTTACGAGCAAGAGGTTCTTGCCTGAAAGTGAGGGTATGCCGGTCGAAGACACTGTCGTCCCAGAAACCGTGCCAGCCACGCCCGAAAAGATACTGCTCGGGGTCATGGGCACACCGATTTTCTGATCGGAGTTGGCGTTAACGGTGAAGCTGACAAAGCCAACAGGATCGGTTATCGCCGTTTGGGCCTGAACTGGTCTGACCGTCATCGAAGTGACAGCAATCGCAGCTGCGAGGAAGAAGAGGTGAAACTTCATACTGCAAAAAGCTTATTCCAATGCCTTGACCTGTCAAAGAATTTTAGGAGCAAAAAAATCGGGCTTATTGCCCACCAAAAAAACACGCTTTGACGAAGCTCCTTTTTTGTGTTAACGAAGTGTTGCTCAGGGTGATGCATTATTTCTTAGATGGCGTTTTGAATGGTCTAGGAAGATTTTCTTGGGAACGGCTCGCATGACCGAAAGGGACGAAAAATCCGGAATTTGATCCAGACAATGTTTCGGATGCTGGCGACAATGCTGGATCGGAAATTAGCAGGCCGAATTGCTTGTGCGTGAGAATGCTCTGCAGAGCAGAGCCCGCAGCTGAAATATCACCGGAACCTCGGATAGCGCGGTAAAGAGCAACTGATAAGTTTCCAACGCTCTCACCCTCTGCGCTGACAAGTGAAGCCGAACTTGGCTTGATTAATGGTCCCGCTTCCTCAAAGGCCAACGAAAGCTTGGCAGAGATTATCGCTGCACTATGCCACGGATGCTGCCGATACAAGCTGCCAAGTAGTTCGCCGTGCGCCTCTGCAGGGCGACCAACGGATCGCAGGAAGTCGCCCGCGAAGAACCGCACTGCGCCGTTCGACAGTTCATCAGCGGCGGCATCCTTGAGCAACTCAGCAGCGGCAACTCTTGGCTCAGCATTCGCCGTCTGCCCCCCCAAAATCCAAGCATGCAGCGCGAGAAGCAGCTTTCCACTAGCAGAAGCTGGCTGTTGCTGCAGCGCGGAGCGCGCTGCAGAACCCATCACATCTATCTGACCGCCTGCGAATGCGAGTTCACCTATGAAAACATCAACGCCGGGACTTCGAGGATCAATTTGCCGTGCCTCCTGCGCCAGCCGCAAAGCCTCCCCCAAAAGCTCACCGTGCTTTGCCTCGATGGCGCGATCCAGTAGGCGCAATGCCTCCGCGCGCTGCTCAAGTGTCGTCTGCTGCTCGGTCTGCTCTGTGGTGAAGCTTTTCACGCGCCACTGCCTCCACAAATAACCCGCGCCAAAAGACCAAATGATGATAAGCAGCGCCATGGCCCAAAACAAACGTCGGCGCATTTGCTGATGCCGCTGCGCGCGGCGCGACCGGCGGTGGGGCGGGATGGACGACGAGCGGTGCATGACGCAACCATGCCAGCCTCCGATGCCGCGTCACGCAGTCAAGCACCGCCTGCGGTCGCAGCGCATTTTCGTCATTCCCAAGCCGGGCACTTTGCGCTTGGTTGCAATCAACCTCATGCTTTCCTTCGAACTACCTCTGACCATCCGTTTCGAGGATGCCGACCCAGCGGGCGTCGTCTTCTACCCGCGCGCCATCGCGCTCGCCCACGGCGCGGTGGAGGAACTGATCCGCCGCAGCCCGCTGGGCTGGGACGCTTGGTTCGCTTCCGAATCCTACGCGGCACCCCTGCGCCGCGCGGAGGCGGATTTCTTCATACCCATGAAGCCCGGCCAAACGCTGATGCTGCGCACTAAGGTGGAAAAAACCGGCACGACGTCCGTGACCTTCTCTGTGGATTTCCTCGACCAAGCAGGTCACCTCGCAGCGCGCGTCCGCACCGTGCACGTGCTCACCGAAAAAGCCACCGGTCGCCCGGCACCCCTCACGCCCGAGATGCGCGGCGCATTAGGAACCTGAGGCGCAAGAGTGTCACGCTCCGGAGCCAGACTCTGTAGCCGCGGCCCGCGGCCACAGTCGAGGGTGGGCGCGGCTCAATGCGGGCGGCGGACTGCTTTGCCCAGGGCGGTTACTTCAACCGGTCCCTCGGCGAATTCCTGCGGTCGCGCATAAGGCGGAAAAATCTCATCGCGCAACGCGCGAGCCTGCTTCAAGGCAGCTGCATTTGCAGCCACCACGCGCAGGGTGGCACCGTTGCGTCCGTCCGGCAGGCAGCGGACGGCAACCCTACCCTCCGGGACGCGCGCTTGCAATTCGTTCTCGAGCGCCCCGACGTCGACCAGTTCGCCGCGGATTTTGACCAAATCGTCGATGCGCCCGAGCACGCGCAGCTCACGGCCGCACAATTGCACCCGATCACTCGTGCGGAACCAGCCCTCACGCTTCGGATCTTCCCAACGCGCCATGCCGTCTTTGCCAAAAATCATCCACCCGGTAAGCAGGGAAGGTCCGAGCAACTCAAGGACGCCCTGCTTGTCGGCCCGGGCTTCAACGTGTTCAAGTAATGGGAGTTGATCGGCAGTTGAAGGACCGCCAGATATTTCAGTTGCAACCTGGGAAGCAGCTTCGGTGAGGCCATAGCTCTGCAACAAAGGCCACCCAAGTTCCACTGCAGAGTCGCGCAACACCTGTGCCAGCGCGCCACCGCCAACCACGACGGCACGCAGCGTGCGCGGCGCGCGGCAACGTGCCTTGACCAAATCGTGGACTTGCGCAGGCACGAGGGCTGAAAGGGTCGCGCCCACGCCTTCGGCCGCGCGCGTAAAGTCTTGGGCATTCCATGGGCTGTCGAACGTCTCATGCCTTGCTCCCGACAAATTCGCCCGAACCATCATACCAAGACCTCCCACATGAAAGAGCGGCAAAGGATTGAGCCAGACATCGTCCGAACACGCTGCGAGGTGCGCGTTGACCGACAGAGCACTGACCTTTAACGCTGCGCGCGACAAGGCGATTAGTTTGAAGGCGCCGCCAGTGCCGGAGGCAGCAAGCCAAACGTGCCTAGTAAGTTCAGGCAGCTGGCTGGCTAGCACGCGTTTGCGCAGAGCCGGAGAGATCCTCGGATTAAGCAAAAGGAAAGAGACGCCATCGTGCCAACTTGCAAATGGGTCCAACCGCAGAAGATCAACGCCTTTCATGACCGATATCCTTCGATTTCAAATTGAAAAGTTGGAAATCTAGTTTAGGATGGAAAACGAAAGATGGCTAAGAACAGTGTAGCGATGAAGTCTTTTTTAGCCACCGTATTTGGTATGTTTGCTGCATCGTTAGCGTCACATGCAGCAATCTCCTTCAGTGGAACCGCGATGCAATCGTTTTTCCCTGGCGTCAACGCCAGCAACAGTGTAGGCGTGCTGTTGAGCTTGGACGACGGAACGGATTGGTCGAGCATCGACTTGGTTGCCCCTGGCACAGCGTTTAATATGGGCGACCAGCTCACGATAAATTCCACGTCATTCACCGTCTTCGGACGCAACACGGCGACGGCGCTACGCTCCGTTCCGGGCAACGTGTCGAATTTCTCGTTCACCGGCGGCATGAGCGGCAATGACCAATTTGCCATCCTGCTTTTCCCCAACGCAGCGCAGGCCGACAGCGTGTCTGCAGGCACTTCGCTCTCCCTGTGGAGGGGGGCGGATTGGCTCTTGCCCGCCACTGACGGCGCCGGTTCCACCTTCAACTTCGCGGCTACCGGCGGCGCGTTCACAACCGTGCCGAACACTGCAACGCCTGTCTTGTCCTTCACCGTCTCTGCGCCTTCGGGCGGTGGATCCTTCACCGCACGGGCACCCGGCGGAGTCCGATTCATCACTACCTCGCAAGCCAATATCACCACCAACACCAACCCGCCGCTCGGAGTGTATTTGGCCCCCGGAGAATCAAGCTGGCGAACCCTCAGCGATCGAAACGCAAAGACCAAGTCCTCGCCCGTCGATCACCGCGAGGTGCTGCGCAAAGTGGCTCGCATGCCGGTGACATCTTGGGAATACAAGCACGATCCGGGACGCCAATTCATCGGCCCGATGGCGCAGGACTTTCGTGCGGCGTTCGGTCTCGGCCATGACGACAAGCACATCTCAACACTCGACACGGACGGCGTGGCATTGTCTGCGCTGCAGGGACTCATTGCCGAGTTGCAAGTGCGCAAGGATCGTAGTGCGGCTCAAGCCGCTCGACTGCGGGAGCTGGAGACCGAACTGCAAAGCCTCCGGCGGCGACTGGCAGCTGAATAAACCTGCTTGAATTCGCGCCTCCTTTTTCCTTGCCTCTCCGACCCGGCAACCCCACATTACGCGACCTTTTCGGCCCCGCCCCGCGGAGCCGCCGCTGTCAGAAGCCAGGGTAGCTCAGCGGTAGAGCAGGGGACTCATAAGCCCTTGGTCGGGAGTTCGATTCTCCCCCCTGGCACGACACCAAACACACTTCCCATGGCCAACATCAAATCCGCCGCCAAACGCGCCCGCCAAGCCAAGGTGCGCACCACGCGCAACCGCAGCACCCTGCACAAACTCAAAACGCTCTCCCGCAGCTCCGCTTCCGCCTTCGAGGCGAAGGACAAAAAGAGCGCCGCTGAAAAAGTGCGCGAACTTAATTCCGCCCTCGATCGCGCCGTGAAAAGCGGCACCCTCCACCGCAACACGGCCAATCGCCGCAAGAGCGCCCTCGCCCGCAAGCTGGCCACGGTCTAATCCGCCTTCCAGCGGCGCGGCCAAGCGTGCTGCCGCCGTCAGTTGTTCCAAACACGGCGCCCACTCGGGCGCCGTTTTGCTTTTCGGGGTCATGGCTCGTGCCCAACTGTGCCATCTCGGCACGCAGAGGAACTCATTTTTGGCGCCATAATGTGCCATATTGTCGCTATTTAAAGCCACCATGTTCGCCGCATTTTAAATACTTAACTCCTTTTCCAACAGAGTCTTAATTCGCCCTTACTTCGCTTGGCACACCACCAGCTATTCGGTCACCCGAAAGGAACATCACAATCATGACACTCATCCGATTCAAACCTCAAAGCGCGGACGTGTCCCCTGCTCTCTCGCCGGGCGACCTGCTGCGCGATTTCACGAACCTGCACTTCCCCTTCTTTCCCCAAGAGAAAGCGGGAATGAACACTTGGTCCCCTGCCCTTGACGTGCATGACGACAAGGAAGCATTCACCGTCACCCTCGAGGTTCCGGGCCTCAAGAAGGAGGACTTCGAGATCTCCTACCACGACGGCGTCCTCAGCATCGCCGGCGAGCGCAAGGAGGAAAAAGAAGCCAAGGAGCGGAACTACTTCCGCCGCGAACGCTTCTTCGGGCGCTTCTCCCGCTCGGTCTCGCTCCCGGCCGATGTGCAGCCCGACAAAATCGCCGCCGCCTACAAGGACGGCGTGCTCACCGTCACCCTGCCCAAGGCCGAGAAAGCCAAGCCCAAGCAAATCGAAGTCAGCGTCAACTGAACCCGCGACGATCCACGACTATGAATACCGCAACCATGACAAATCCAGTCACCCCGGCCAACCCGGCCCCGCCGGCCGAACGCATCCGCTACATCACCCCCGCGGTGGCCATCTACGCGGACGCCGACGGTTACACCATCGAGGCCGAAATGCCGGGCGTCACCAAGGACGGAGTCCACATCACCGTGGAAAACGGCGAGCTGGTCTTCACCGGTGCCAAAGCACCGCGACCGACGGGCAACCGTCTCTACGGTGAGACATCCCACGCAGACTACCGTCGCGTATTCGACCTCGATCCCGCGGTCGACACCGACCACATCACCGCCCGCATGGAACAAGGCGTGCTCGTGCTGCGTCTGCCCAAGGCGCAGGACAAAAAACCGCGCCGCATCACCATCGGCGACTGACCGCCTTCACCGCGGGGAGCCTTCGGGCTCCCCGCTCTTTTTCACGGCGCGGCACCGGCGAACCGGCGGATCTCATCCACGTCGAGACGGTTCGTCTCGGAGAATTGCACCGCACCGGGCACCGCGCCATCGGCCGGCATTTCCAAAACCTCCAGCCACGCACGCGACACACGTTGCCCGTCCGACTCCGACGTTGCCGTAGCCAACAAAACCACATCACCCGTTTCCGGCGGCGGGAGGAGGAAGTTCCCTTGGGGATCGGCCACGATGGTCTGCAGAGGCGCAGGCACCGCCTGCAAAAGCGATTCGAAGGTCAACAGCGTTTCCTTCTCCGCCTGCAACTTGTCCAACTCCGCCTTGGCCGCATCGGCTTCCGCTTTCTTGGCATCGCGGTCGGCCCGCAACTCGTCGACGTCGGGCATATTGTATTCCTCGCCCGCCGCACAAACGCCCGCCGCTTCGTCATAGAGGATCGACTTTTCCCGGTGCGCAACCTGCGCTTCCGCGACGAGGTTTTCCAACTCCGCCGCACGCGCATCCGCGGCGGAAAGACGCTCACGCCAAGGTCCGGCCAATTCCTCGCGGCGAAACACGCGGATCTCCACCGCACCACTCTCGTCTCCCGCCAGCGAGACGCGCCCGGGGATCGCCGCCGGCGCACGATTGAGCCACCACCAGGCACCGCCGCCCGCCCCCGCAACCAAAAGCAGCAAAGCCAGCAGCCAGACGAGCCATGACTTTCTTTTTCCGCCCTCGGCAACAACGGGACCGGCTTCCGCCGCGGAGGGCAAAGGCTGCTGACCCTCGGCAGCTTGCGGTTTGGCCGCGGGTGCACGACGCGGAGTGAAAATTTTGCCCGCCACGGGTGCAGACGCAGCCACGGCGGAAATCGCATCGGCACCCTCCACACTCTTGGACGAATCACTCGCGGCCTCCGCCGCAGGCTCGGGCGAAGGTTTGATCAGTTGTGCGGGTGCGACCGCGCTCGGTGGTGTCGACCGTCTGGGAAGCAAAGTTTTCTTCGGAGCCGTCACTGCGCCAGGCGCTGCGGCGACGGCAGGCTTCACCGCCACGGGCGCTGGTGAGGCAGCGACCGGCTTTGCCGCCACGGGCGCTGGCGCAGCCACCGCGGGCTTGGCCACAGGCGCGGGATTGACGGCCGGCTTGGGGGTTGCCGCTTGCACCGCCACCGGAGCCACAACCAGCTTCGGCAGGATCGGCTTCGTCTCCGCCTTGGGTTGCGCCGGCTTGGCCAACTCCGTTACCGCGCGCCACTCCGCCATGCCTTCCCGCCAATAAAAAGCTCCCGCGGGAATCTTTCCGTCGGACAGCATTTGCGGCACAGCCGATTCCTCGAACTGCCCCAGCACTTCCCCGTTGGCGGAAAGATAGATCATCGCGTCATTTGCTCCAGCCCGACACCTTGAACAACGCGCCCCGTCGAATCAACCATCATGATCGCCGCCCGCGGCGCCTTCCGGGAGTCTGGACCGTTCGTCCGCGCGCAACCCCAGAAATTTCCCCAACTCCTCCGCCGTCAGCAAGTTGGCATTGGAAAACTCTAGAACCGCCCGGCCCTCGGTCGTCGCATCCACCACCTGCATCCAAGCCTGCAGCGGCGAGTTCTCATCGCCCGCCAAAACCACCACCACCGGTCCGTGTCCGACCCGCGCCCGCAAAAGAAAACTCCCGTCCGCCCCCACCTCCGTCTCGTCCACCGGATCCTCCGCCTCTGCCAAAAGCGAGGCGGGGTTGTCGAGGGCCTCGAGCTTTCGCATGGCTGCTTCCAAATCCGCATAGGCCGCATCCGCCGCCTGCGTCGCCGCTTCATGCTGCCCGCGACACTCCGCGAGATCCGCGGCGTTCGATCTCTCCGCGACCCGCAGAATGCGCAGCGCCTCCTCCCGCGCTGCCGACTCCTTCTGCCAGGCCATCCGCGCCTCCGCCACCACCGCCTCGGTCGCCGCTCGTTGCTCGGGCAGCTTTATTGCTCGTGATCGCAATTGCGAAACCAAACTCCACCGCGAAAAAACCATCGCCCGCGCCGGCTGCGGAATAGACATCGCACCGTCCCAAGAGCGCAGCGCCACCCGACCCTCGATCTCCACACCGCGGCTCTGCCACAGCGCAAACGCCAACAACACGACCACCGCACCCGCCGCCCACCACGTCAACTTGTTGCGTCCCAACTCTCGCACCGCAAAGCTCTGCCTCGTATCCCGCCCACGCGCAAGCCTCACTTCCCAAGTCGTCAAAAAGTGGCTACGCCAAAGCTCGAAGGTCGCGCGGCGCGCGAAGGTAAAAAAGTTCCCACCTACCTACCTTGGCAAAGCCACCGTCTCGCTTTCTCACTTTCCCACATTGCCCTCGGCTAAGCCTCAATTTGTCTACGTCCGCCGCGGCGGACTCCGGCTCCCACCTTCTCCCTTTCATACCTTCCCACCTTGGCGCAGCCACCTTTCCCCTTCCCTTAGTCTTTTCGTCCCTTGGTCCCATTGTCCCGTGGTCCGCGGCCTCGCCGCTCGGTCTCTTCGTCTTTTAGTCTATTAGTCCCTTGGTCCCTTAGTCTCTCCATGTCCCACCCCCTCCTCTACTTCGCCTACGGCTCGAACCTCCGCTCCGTGCAGATGAATCGCCTTTGCCCGGGCTGCCGCTTTTTGCGACCCGCACGTCTTGCCGGACACCGCTTGGCCTTCACCCTGCCCGACGAAGAATGGCAGGGAGGCGTGGCCGACGTCATCCCGGCTCCCGGTCACGATGTCTGGGGCGCTCTGTATGAAATCAACGCCCCGCACCTCGCCTCACTCGATGATTACGAGGTCTGCTATCCCGATGCCGACCCCGAGCTGAGCGCCTACGTCCGTCGGACAGTCGACGTCATCGACGCCGATGGACGCCTCGTTCCCGAGGTCTGGGGCTACTTCGTCCGCCAGCCCTGCGGACACGTCCCGCCCTCCGACCTTTACCGCAACGCCCTGATCGAAGGAGCCCGCGAGCGCGGACTTCCGACCAACTACGTGGAAATTATGCGCACCGCTTTCGAGGGTCTGACCGCCTAAGACCAATCGCCCGAGGCTTACGGACCTCAGCCACGCCTGATGCCAGATAAGAAAACTTTTTTTAACTTTTCACCAACCCCGGTAGGGCCCGCTGGCCCAGCGGGCCGCTGCCTTTCGGGCTGGGGCGAAGCGTCCGCTGGGTCAGCCGTCTCTAATTCCCCAAGACCAAAAGTCTGGCCAGCCTAAGCCAGCTTGGCGTGCGAGCCGTCGCAGAAAGGCGGTGTGCTCGTTTGTTTGCACATGCACCAAGCCACCTTCTTTTTCTCGGTGATCTCCACCTTCATTGGTTTGAACCCCTTGTCCTTGTGCGCTCCGTCGCAGAAAGGCTGCGTCGAAGAATACCCGCAAGAGCACCACCAATAAGTGCCCGGCTCCATTTCCTCGACCTTCGGTGCCTTCTGAAAAATGTGGGGGGTGTTCATAGAGCAAACCCTTAACACCACCCCCCACCCCAGCCAACCCAAATCCCAAACCCATTCTCCGAGTTGTCTATCTGCCTCGGGGCTATCTCCGGCTACGCCTTCGGTTCCCTCCAATCTGCTATGACATTTTTGCTCAGTAACCTCTCCTTCCGAGGACTCGCCGCGAGAGCCCGGGGTCTCCGGGCTTGAGCACTCTTACCAAGTCCGGTCGGCGCAGCCGCCCGGACTTATCCTGCCTTTTATCCGTGTTAATCCGTGGCTCGCCTTTCTCCCCCCTCACTCCCCGATCTTGACCAAACGCGCCGCCTTGAACGGCGCCATAGTGAACGCCTGCGACGTCCGGTCCGACATCATGACCAATTCATTTCCCTCCATGCGGAAAAATCCCCGCGGACGCGGGTGCGGCGGCGTGCGTTTGTCCCAATCATCCCCGAGGAACGCCTCGCGACGTCCGAAAGCCAGCACCCGCAAATGCACCACATCATCTTTTTCCAGTTGGTAGACGCCATTCATCATCAGCCCGCGGCTTTCGTCCTCCGGTTGCCACATCGCTTCCCAAGTGTTGTCGGCGGCAAAACTGTAGATCACCTCCGGCACCCCGGGATCCCGATAGCGGCCCGGGAGTGATTCCGGCGACACAGGTTCGATCTTCGATTCAATCAGCACCGCCGAGGGAGCCGCCTCCCCATCCTTGACCGCCTCCACGATTTCCACCGTTTCCACCGAAGGCTCGGCACCCTCCGCTGCCGCAGCAGGCTCGACATTCTCAGCTTCCGGAGTCTTCGGCCCGCACCCGCCGAGCACCAAACAAGTCGCCACCGACATCAAAATGGGCAGAAAGCGGTCCTTCACGTGGCAAAAAAAGAGAGCGGGTGACGAGACTCGAACTCGCGACATCTTCCTTGGCAAGGAAGTGCTCTACCAACTGAGCTACACCCGCGAAGCGGACGGGAAATATGGAAAAGCCCGCGTCCCCTGTCAATCCCCATCCCCAACTCCTCAGCCCTCCAGTCACCGGTCCTCGATCTCAGATGTCCACCCCATGCCGTCCACCGTATGGCCGTATGCTTTGTGCCGTTTGCCTTCTGGTTCCCTCGTCCTTACCAGCCACTTTTTACCCGCAGCCGAGCGTGCGAACCGTAACGAAGTGGAGATAGCCGGAGGCAAACGGGTCGCTAGGCGGCCAACTGATACCCGCCACCGCGGCTAAGCCGTATGGCCGCATCCCCTGGTCCCTTGGTTCTTTAGTCTTTTGGTCCTTTAGTCCTTTAGTCTCTCCACCCTTCAGCCTCGCGGCCCCCTGCTGCTTGCTCCTTGCTACGCTTCAGGGTTTCCTCCCTCCTCCATCGCCGCCACAATCCTGCCATGGGCAACAAGCTCGCCTATATCCTCATCGCAACTGGGTTCGCCGCGCTGATTTTCCTCAATCCCGGCGAAGACCAGCACCGCCGGACTTTCATGGATAACGCTCACGAGCATTTTTTCGAACTCCCCGCGGGCTACCGCGACATCTACGAGCGGCTCCGCGACGACAGCCTGAGCCAACAAACAGCCACTCAGCTCCGCTACGGCAACTTTCTACTCTTCTCCACATTCAGTCATAACGCTCTCTCTTACTTGCCATCTGGCGACGCCCATCAGGAACGCCGCCCGCTCACCGTTGGCGCCTTGGGCTTCGTCTGGCCCGTCATCATGGAACCATCGAAGCCGGACCGTCCGGCCATAGACCAATAAAAAAACGCGCCATCAGGCGCGCTTCGCATCAGGCCGTGTATTGCCCTCGGTCTCAGCCCAAAATCTCCTGCCACTTGGCCAGCGCTTCGGGAAAACCGAGAGTCGGCACGCTCGCGCGCTGATCGCCCCGCATTGCCGCTTCTTTGATCGCTTCGGCCAAGCCGACCGCATCACCGTTTGCCATCACCACCCCGCATCCCGTCTCGGCTACCACCTTGGCGATTTCCGAGTCCGCCCCGCCCACATAGAAAATCGGGCGCCCCGTAGCGAAGATCCCGTAAGCTTTGCTTGGCACCACCAAGCCCTGCAGCCCCGCCCGCACGCTCACCAGGTGCGCATCCGCCGCGGCAAGGAACGCCGAGAGATCCTCTTTCGCTTGCGGCGGCAGAAAAGCCACGTGCTCCACCCCCGCTGTCGCGCGCTGCACTTCCTCAAGCCGCGGCCCTTCGCCGGCAAAAACCATCTGCACTCCGCCTCCCTCGAGCAGTCGTGCCGCGCCGACCAAAGTCTCGAAATCATGCGCCAGCCCGATGTTCCCCGAATACAACGCGACGAATTTTTCATTCCATCCCAACCGCTCCCGCATGGCTTGCACCTGCTCTGTTGCGACCGGCGTCACCGAACTCCAATTCGGAATCACCTCGATCTTCCCCGCGTCGATCCCGCGCCGCACCAACCGCTCCCGCATGCAGCGCCCGACAACGACTACTTTATCCTGACGCCGTAACGCCCACGTCGAAACCGCCCGCAACACCCCGGCAAACAAACCTCCGCGCACGATCACCCCTAACTCCTCCGCCAGCTCCGGATAAACGTCCTGTGCCCAATGAATCCTTTTCTTCGCGCGGCATGAAGCCAAGGTCATCGCCGCCACCTGCAGCGGCGGATCCGTCATCGAGATCACCGCGTCCACCCGGCCGAGCTTCCACACCTGCCACATCAGCTGTGGATAAAGCCCCAGGTAGCTCAACGCCCGCCGCCAATGCGATGCCCGCGTAAAAGTCGCCGTCCCCACCCGGATCACCTCCACCCCATTGATGATTTCGGCTTTCCTGCTTGCTTCGGCTCCCTGCTGCCTGCTCCACGCTCCATGCTCTCCACTCCTGCCGTCTGCCGTATGCCGTCCGCCGCTTGCCTTTTCCCCCTTAGTCCCTTCGTCCCTTAGTCCCTTAGTCCCTTCGTCCTTTGGTCCTTTCACCTCTCCAGCTCCCTGCTCCCTGCTCCACGCTCCACGCTCTCTGCTAGTCACCACCACTACCCTACCTCCGCCCGCCACCAATCCCTCGGCCAACTCCTTAAGCAATTCCCCCGTAGCTCCGCCCACTGGAGGATAAACCCGGTTGGTAAAAACGTAGGTCTTCATAGCTGAAGAAGGTCCAAAGGACCAAGGGTCGAAAGGCTCAAGGGTCCTGACTGGCAGCACTTCCACGCACGGCTTGGATTAGTCCGTGAAGACATCCGAAAACCCGCCGTGCTGCTTGCTCAAGTTCAGACGCGTCCTCCGGCTGCAAGTAATCGAGCCGTCGCGCAAGATGGAGAAAGTATTGCGTTTCAGCAAGCGAGCCGCGCGCGATCTGCAAAAAGTGGGCGTAGTCTTTCGCGCTTTCACGTGAGGAACCCTCCACAATATTGGCCGCCACCGAAGTCACCGCCCTGCGTATCTGGCTCGTGATGCCATACACTTCCTCCTTGGGAAACCCCTTCGTCGCTTCATACACAGCGACAGCCAAGTCATCCGCCAACTGCCAAGCCTCGATCTTCCGAAAATCCCTCATATCGTCGTTCCTTAGTCTCTTCGCCCCTTCGCCCCTTAGTCCCTTATGCCCTTAGTCCCATAAGCCCTTAGCCCCTTAGTCCCTTAGTCCTTTGGACCCTTGTTCCCTTGGACCCTTAGTCCCTTCGTCCCTTCCTCTCCACAATCTTCACGGAAATCAAAAAGTCATAAAACCCGTTCAACATGCAGTAGGCGAACCCCGGATATCCGTCGAGAAAGCCGCCTTTGCCGACGTAGAGATAGAGAAACTTCCACAACCACCGCGCCGGCAACCGCGCATGCAGGCGCTTCAGTGCCCGCTTTCGCGCCAGCGAGTCCCCGGATAGAACGTCGCCCAGAGGCACTGGCCCCTCGCAGAGTGCCGCCGCTTCCGCCGCCTCCTCGCTTGAGTAGCGGTTGTGACGACCCACCCAGTCGTCGATCCCCTTGCTGAAATTCAGGTGATCATAAGGCGTTTGCAGGTATCCCGCGCCTCGCAGCGGGGACTCTTCTTTCTGCCCGTGCCCCGCCTTGGCAAACCGCGCTTCGCCCCGCTTCACCAAGCGCACCTGATGATACGGATACTGCGAGCTGTGCTTGATCCAGCGCCCGAGAAAAATGATCCGGTTGGCCACGAAATAAGCGCTGTGTTCGTCCTTCGCGATCACCTCTTCACATTCCCGCCGCAGCGATTCGTTGAACCGCTCATCCGCGTCCAAGTGAAAAACCCACGCGTGTTTGAACTCCCGGTGATCCAGTGCGTAATTTCGCTGCGCCCCGAAGTCGTCGAACTCCCGCCGCAATATCCGCGCGCCCGCCGCCGCTGCGATCTTGCACGTCCGGTCTGTGCTCCCCGAGTCCAGCACCACGACATCGTCACACCACGAGACGGACTCCAAACAGGCGCCGATATTGGCTTCCTCGTTCTTCGTCAGAATGAGAACCGAAAACATAACCCGTCTTCGCGAAAGCTGCCGCTTTCAGCGCTCCCCGGTCTCCCGCGCCGGATTGCCGCTCACGATCTTCCCTTCGTGCACGCTGCGCATCACCACCGCCCGTGCGCCGACGACCGCCCGCGCACCGATCGTCACGCCCGGACCGACGAAAGCATCCGCACAGATCCAAGCTTCATCACCCACCGTAATCGGCGCCCGAACCAGCGGCATCGACGCCTCGCGGAACTTGTGGGTTCCTCCGCAGAGATGTGCGCGCTGCGAGATGGTCACCCGCTCGCCGATGCGCATCGGCCCGAGATTGTAGAGCAAAGCGTCAAAGCCGACGGACGACCAATCGCCGATCTCCAGATTCCACGGCAGAAAAATCCGTGCTGACGGATGGATATGCACCTGCGCCCCGACCTTCGCCCCGAAAGCCCGCAGCAGAAACCTTCTCCATCCCCAGCACAGCCGCGGACTCCATCGAAACAGCGGTGTACAAGCCGCCCAAAGAAACCGCGCCACCAACTCGCCCTGACTGTATTTCTCGCTCTTGCGATTTGCCTCGATATCCATACTCACGAGCCTGATACCACCATTTCGAACAGTTGCAGGTATTTATCTGCAATGGCCGCCGGCGAAAAGCGCTCCGCTGTCTGCCGCGCCGCCACCCCCATCCGCTCGCGCCGATCCGCATCACCGATCAACTCACGAAGCGCAGCCGCCAAATTCTCCGCCGGTCGGTTGGAGCGATGATCAAACACCATTCCATTCACACCTGGTTCCACGTAGTCGCGGAACACCGCCAGATCCGACACTAACGGCACCACGCCACGCGCCATCGCCTCGAGCGGAGCAATACCGAACGACTCACCAGTCTCCGCGATTGAAGGATAAACAAACACATCCGCCTGATCGTAAATTTTTGCCAAAGCCGCCGGATCATAAACCGGTGCCTCGAACCGCACCGGCAATCCCTCCACCTTTTGCTTTAGCTCCTCGGCGAACCTCTCTCCTCCTCCGCCCTCACTCTGCTTAACCGGCCCCACCAAAACACACTCCCACGCCCCTCGCTCCCTGCTCCATGCTCCCTGCTCCATGCTCTTGAGCGCTTCCGCCAGCAGCCCCAACCCCTTCTCCGGATGAATCCGCCCCACATAAAGAATCCGCACCGGCTGTCCTGCGTCCCAGTCGTCCCTTAGTCCCTTAGTCACTTCGTCTTTTGGTTTCTTGGTCGCCTCGTCTTTTGGTCCTTTGATCCCTTGGTCCTTCGTCCTTTCCACCTCATGCCGTATGCCGTCTGCCTCCTTCTCTCCGCTCCCCACTCCTCGCTCCCCGCTTCGCACCAAAAACACCTCATCGATCGCATTCGGAACGACTGCCACACGATCCGCCGCCACCGGCGTCTGTTTCCGGATCGCCTCTGCGACAGCCTGCGATACCGCCGCGAACGCTGCGCATTTCGAGTAGAGCCAATATTGCTTTTTGGGAAACCGATTGGCATTCACGACGATTCTCCCGGCTGTAGGTTTCAGCCACGGCAAAACCGCAGGCATCCAGAAATCATTCGTCACCACCACATCGCCCGACGGCACATGCCGCGCCGTCCTCAGCGCATAAAGCAAGCACTGCACGAGGTCCCGTTTGATCGACGTGCTCTGCGCGTAACCGCCCCGCCGCACAAATCGGATCCCATCCACCGTCTCCTCGGAAGCCTGCCCCGGAAACTCCCGCGCAAAAATCGTCACTTCATGCCCCCGCTTGGCAAACTCCCGCGCCAACCCCTCCCACAACCGCTGCACCGCCCCGCCCCGCACCGCCGGCACCGGAAAAATCGGCCCTGTGGCAATGGTGATTTTCATACGAGCGAAGCGAGTCGGCTGTTAAATCTTAGCCACTGATTAACGCGGATTAAGAAAGATTATTTCCTGTCTGGTGTTCCGTTCTGGCAGACTAACCGCAAGCACCAACAACCGGAGGCGGATTCGCCGGAGATGGCCCTTAGGCAATCATCTTGGCGCGAGCAGTCTTTTTTCAGTCAGGTCGGCGCAGCCGCCCGGACATATCCAAGCCGTTTATCCTCTTAATCCGTGGCCACTCTGCCAATCGGCCGTAGCTAAAACCTCATCATACGCCTTAATCAGCCGTTCCGCTGGCGCCGACCAAGTATAGCTGCGCTCAACCAACATACGCCCGCGCGCCCCCATCGCCTCCAACTCCTCTTGCCTAGTGCCTAGCGCCTCGTGCAGCGCTTGCGCCAACGCATCCTCCTCCGGCTTAACCCACCAACCGGCCTCGACCTCCGTAATTTCTTGCCAAGGCGTCCCCGTCGAAGCAATCACCGGACGCCCCCACGCCATCGCTTCCGCAACAACAATCCCAAAATTCTCCGAATAACTCGGCAGCACAAAAATATCCGCATTTCCCAACAAGCAATCCTTCGCCTCTCCCGCCACTTCCCCCGTCATCACCACCGAGTCCTCCAGCCCAGACTCCTTGACCATCCGCTCAATGTCTTTGCCGTAACCAATCAAGTCCGAACCAGCGAGGACCAGCACCGCCCCGCGGTGCGGTGTTTCAGTGTTTAGGTAAGGCGGTGTTTCGGTCTGGCTACTTTTCACTCGCCACTCATCACCCGTCACTTCCTTTTGCCGCGCCCACGCGCGCAAAAGGACATCGATCCCCTTCTTCGGATGCAACCGTGACATGAATACGATCCATCGCCTGTTCTTAAGTTCCGGAAACCTTTCCTCCAGCACCTCCCGCCCCGACCTCCGCGCCAGATCCGGCAAATCCACCCCATTCGGAGCCACAACAATCGGCACGCCGCTGGTGGTGTTAAGTTTTAAGCCTGCAAGTCTTAAGTCCTCTTCCCTCGCGTCTCTTGCGCCTCTTTGCGGCCATTCCTCCGTCTGTCCCCTTCCCCCTGCCCCCTGCCTCCTGTCCCCTGTATCTCGCCCTCTGCCTCCTACCGCATGCCGTATGCTCTCCGCTTCACTCTCAGCCGTCGCATGAAACATCGCCGCCGACTGCAAATTCTTCCTCTCGAAAAGCCGCCAAGCCACCGCCTTGCGCAGTCGGCTCCGATTAAGCGACCAAGCCTCCAGCATCCCCCGCGGCGAAATAATCAGCGGCTTGCCCGCCGCCACCGCCGCTTCCCGCGCATAAGCATTCGGCCACATCCACAAACCATGATTGTGCACTACGTCCGCTTTCCTCGCCTCCTCCATCACCACCCGCCGAAACTCCGGACTCCACCCCCGCCCCCGCACCGCGAGAATGTTCCCCTTCACCGAAACCACCCGCACCCCCGGCGCGGCAACCTGCGGACCCAAGTGCGGATAATCCAGACAAGCCAACGTCACCTCATGCCCCATCCTCGCCTGCTCCGAAGCAAGTCGCGTCACCGAAACCGCCGGCCCCCCGGTCGATGCCTGGATCAGCGCCACTACGTGGAGGATTCGCATTTTTAGGACGACAGGACTACGAGACTACAGGCTTACCGGACGGGTTTGACGTTGGTCTCTTTGCGAACTGCGTTCATTAAACCATGCAGGCACGCGAAAACTCGCTTGCACTGTGCACCCAGATCATTCGAAGCACCTTCACAGAGAAATTCCAATCGCGTGGCGAGGTGCAGGAAATACTGCGTCTCAGCAAGTGATCCTCGCGCGATTTGCAGGAAGTGAAGATAGTCTTTGAGACTTTCCCTTGCAGACCCCTCGACAATATTAGCTGCCACAGAACTTGCAGCGCGCCGCAACTGGCTTGTGATTCCGTAAAGTTCCTCCTTGGGAAATTGCTTCGTCGCCTTGTAAACAGAGACAGCGAGGTCGTCCGCTAATTTCCACGCCTCGATCTTTGTGTAGTCTCGCATGAAAGTAAGTTAACAGCCTTAAAGGGGGACGAGTCCCGTTGTCTTGTCGTCCCGTTAGCCAGTAGTCAGTGACCGCTGGTTGCCTTGTCCCGTCGTCCAGTAGTCCGTTGTCCTGTGGTCAAGCGGGAGCTAAACCTCTGTAAAGCTCGCCATAGCGAGCCGCCACCGTTTCCGCCCGAAACCTCTCCACATTCCGCAACCCCTTCCGCACGAGTTCCTCGCGCAGCGCCGGCTCATTCTTCACCCGCAGCACCGCCTCCCTGATCGCCTCCACCGAATACGGATCAACGAGCAAAGCCCCGTCGCCCGCCGCTTCGCGCATCGCCCCGAAATTCGAAGTGATCACCGGACGCCCCATGGCCTGCGCCTCCAGAATCGGCAATCCAAACCCCTCGTAAAGCGAAGCAAAAACCACCATATCACACCGCCGGTAAGCCTCGACCAGCTCCCCATCCGTCAACCTCCCCAGCTCATGAACCACCGGCAAGCCGGCAGTAGTTTTAAGTTTTAAGTTCTCCTGCGCTCCGACTGTCTCTCCGTTTGGCGGACTATTCGTGAACGCCGGGGGTCTCCCGGCGTGAGCATTCTCCTCAAGTCCGGTCGGCGAAGCTGCCCGGACTCTATCCGTGTTTAATCCTCTTAATCCGTGGCTGAATTTTCCGTGACCTGCCTTCTGCTCCTTACTGAGTTCCCCAACAATCTCCAACCGACACCCCGTCCCAGCCACCGCTTCCATCACCCGCTCCACATTCTTGTTCCATTTAGTCCCCACCTGCAGCACGACCGGACACTCCTCATTGAACGGCTTCGGGTCGTAAGAAAACTCCCCAAACACGCAATCCGGCACAACTACAACCTTGTCCGCCAGCGCACCGACCCACTTCCGCAATTCATCCTTCGAAGCCTGCGAGATCGTCGTCACCACCGCCGCGCGCCGCATCGGACCAGTGAACCAAAAATATTTCAGCAACGCCCGCTTCCATCCGGACAAACGATTCAAAGCCCCGCAATCATGGATGGTCAGCACCGTCTTCTCCGGCGGCAGACCGAAAGCAAGGTAGTGCGAATCCCCCACGATATGGTGCACATCCGCCGTCTGCCGCGCCGCATGCCGCACATTGCGCCAGCGCGGCAAGATCCCCACGCTGGGTTCCGGCGCCGGGCAGGAAGTCACCTCGCAATCCGCCGGCATATGCCGCCGGATCTCGGCAAACAGCCGCTCGATACTGAAATGCGAAGCCAACCGCTTCCGCTCGTGGTGGAGGATTTTCACTGCGTGAAAGACTAGAGACTACAGACTAAGAGACCAAAAGACTTGAGAGTCACAGCAGTGGACTCGCCTAAATCTCTTTGCGCACAGCGACGATGAGCCCATGAAGACATGCGAAGGCCTCTTTCGCCAACGCCTCGATCTGAGCCGCCGGCGCATCCTCGAGATAGCCAAGACGTTTGGCCAGATGCAGGAAATACTGCGTCTCGGCAAGTGATCCCCGCGCGATTTGCAAAAAGTGCGCATAATCTTTCGCACTTTCACGCGACGCGCCCTCTACAATATTAGCGGCGACGGAGCTTGCAGCTCTGCGTATCTGGCTCGTAATGCCATAAATCTCCTCTCGCGGAAAACTTTTGCTAACCTCGTAAACAGCGACCGCCAAGTCATCGGCCAGCATCCACGCCTTGATCTTCCTAAAGTCTCTCATCTCCTTTGCGTCTCTTTGTCTTTTAGTTTGCCCTCGGCTATGCCTCGCGCTGTCTCCGTCCGCCGCGGCGGACTCCGGCTCTTAGTCCTTTAGTCTCTTCGACTCTTCGTCTCTTCGTCTCTTAGTTTGCCCTCGGCTCGGCCTCGCGCTGTCTCCGCTTTGCTCCGACTCGTGGTCTCTTGGTCTCTTGGTCTCTTAGTCTTTTAGTCTTTTCGACTGTTCGCCTCTTACTTTC